>NZ_JBMOJE010000015.1:0-65304 GCF_049316945.1 Propionivibrio sp.
TTTAGCCAATAACATAAACATCAGCAAAATTCACGCAGCGCTGCCGAAAGGGCACCTCCAAGCAAATGCATGTATTGAAAGATTACTCGATCGCCCGTTCAAGCACCGCTGACGAAAAAGCCAAAAAAGCGGACAGTGCGGCGCCGGTGGCAGAGGCCACAGCAGTTGCGCCGAAGTCGCCTGGTGCAAAGGAAATCAGCGGAGCGACAGTGTCGTCAATCCCGCCGAAGGCGAAGACGCCGAAACCTGTTGCTCAGAATTGCGAACTGGTTGGCAAGTCGCCTGAAGATCAAGCCTCTACGCTACAGCGCTGCGTAAATATGGTCGATCCGCCCAAGGGAAAGACGGGTTCGCGTTGATCCTAAAAACATCAGTCTATCCACGAAAATCACGAAAGACACGAACAAAAACAACAACTTGATGTGTTTTCTCTATTCACCCTTTGGGTGCCGATCTTCAGCTTATTATCTCATTGATTTTTTTCGTGCTTTTGGTGTTTTTCGTGGACGAACTGCTTTTTCTAGGTTAATCCTCAATCTCGGACCGCGCCGACTCGATGTCCAGCCATTCCATGGCATCTGCAGGTTTGCAGGCGGCCGCTTGCTGATAATAACGTTCGGCATCCTTGATCCTGGCGTTGCCGAACATCATGGCCAGGCCGTTGGCAAATTCGATCATGGCGATTGCCGAGTCCGGATTGAGCTTCAGTGCGGTTTCAAAATGCTCGACCCCGATATGTTTCTTCGCTCCATAAGTGAGGCCGCCGACCAGCGCGCCAACCTTGTCGATTACTTCGGCATGGTAGGTGCCGAGCGCGATATGGGCATCAGCGTGTTTTGGTTCAAGGGCGATCGCTTGCATCAGGCTGTGCTTGATCTTGCCTCCCAGGCCTTCGGTCAGCGCCTTGACCACGGAGATGCTCTGGCTGTAACGACCCAGCGCATAGGCGTGGAGGTACCAGGCGTTGGGGTATTCAGGCATGGCCTTCTGCTGTTCTTCGCAACGTTGCGCGGCTTCGAGAAACAGGCTGCGCTTTCGATTGTCATCCGTCTCAAGATAACTGGCGTAGACGGTCGCTGCCTTGTTGGCTGCCGCGTATCCGGCCATGCCGCAAGCCAGTCCGAGTTCGATTGCCTCGCCGAAGTCGCCGGCATGATAGCTGCGCCAGGCTTCCTGAACTTTGGCATTGTCGGGGAACGGTTCGCAATCACCGCGATGCAGGCGCGCCCAGTTTTTCTTGAGCGCGGCTCCCGTATATGAAAACGATTTCTCGACATAGGGGAATTTTTTCCAGGCCATGTTGTTCTCCTGAATGATCGAAGTTGATGGTTTAGCGCAGGGGTTGTTGCTTCAGATACTCGACAGACAGCCTTTCAAGGAGTGATCGCGATTCGCCGATCAGGAATGGCGAAATCATCGCCATGACCTGATAAACACCACGCCCGATTCGCTCGTTTTCCATTTTTCCGCGCGGGTCGCGAGCATATTCAAAGGATAGCCAGTAGGTGGCGATCACCGCCATATTGGTGCTGAGCGCATGCAACTCATTGTCCGATGCGCGCATGGCGCCGGCTGAGACAAGTCCTTCACAAAGCAGGGTGGCTGTTAGTACCTTGTTTGCGAGGATCTTCTTGAAATGAATTTCGAGTGTTCGGTTGCGTGTCAGCAGATCGTTCAGGTCGCGGTAGAAAAACCGGTACTTCCATATTTGTTCAAACAACAGGTGCAGAAATAGCCAGATGTCGTCGACATCTGGCTGGCGTTTTGTCGGTACGCTGAGTATTGCTTCGATCTCTCGCTCGAAGCCTGAAAATATCGCCTCGACGATCTCGTCTTTATTGTGGAAGTGGTAATACAGATTGCCCGGGCTGATATTCAGGTCGTCGGCGATGACGGTCGTGGTGACGTTGGGCTCGCCGAAATCGTTGAACAGCCGCAGGCCGGCTTCCAGAATGCGCTCGCGTGTTCGTCGCTTTGGTTTGATATCCATAAGCATGCCCGCTGACCGTTTGTTTGTCTTCGGCAACGAGCATAGCACCGCAAACAAGTACTGGAAATGTCGAAAGACTTTTTTGGGAAAGCTTGCAGCAGTCTCAGCAAGTCATGCCGTGCAATTCAGGCCTGAAAGTTTTCATCAAAGAATTTGTGAACTTCACGTTCGATGCTTGGTTTGAGCGGAGCGAGAAAAAATTTCAGGCGGATGCTCAGGACGACCTCCTGCGCATCAAGCGTGAGTTCGCCTGACACACCAGGGCGCTTGAAATGCAACACATCGCCATCCCATGCAAAGTTCAGATCGAACTCTTCCTTGAGTTCGGAGGCCATGTGCTCAGCGGCTGTGCGGGCATCGGATGGTGATTTTCCGTGTTTGCGGCGGATGGTGATGTCGCTCATGAAGAGGTTCCTGTCGGGTCAGCCAACTTCGGTGCAGAGTGAACGGAAAGCCGCGTAGCGGCGTGGATCGATGTCTCCCGACTTGACGGCAGCATGCACCGCGCAATTGGGTTCGCGGTCATGGCAACAATTACGGAAGCGGCATTGGCCAAGCAGTGGCCGGAGTTCCAGAAACCCGTGCTCGATAGCCTTCGGCGAGAGGTGAAGCAGTCCGAACTCCTGCAGGCCGGGCGAATCAATCAGCGCTGAGTTGGCGTCGAGGCGATACAGCGTGGCGTGTGTGGTGGTGTGTTTTCCCGAGTCGAGCGCTTCCGATATTTCGCGCGTCGGGGCATTGGCATCGGGCACCAGCGCGTTGGTCAGAGTGGATTTGCCCATGCCTGACTGACCGACGAGCACACTGGTCTGCCCTGATAAATAGGGGAGCAGCGCATCGGCGTCGGCGTGCGCGGAAAGCCTGAGCACCGTGTAGCCAAGCTTTTCGAACGGCGCCAAGGTCGGGATGGCCGGCGCGACGCGGTCGCTCAGGTCGCATTTGTTGAGAATGATCAGCGCCTTCATGTCCTGGCTTTCCGCTGCAACAATGCAGCGCGTGACAAGTTCGTCGGAAAACGAAGGCTCGGTGGCGACGACAACGATGATTTGTGTCACGTTGGCGGCGATCAGTTTCTGTTTGAAAAGGTTTGAGCGATAGAGCAGCGTACTGCGTGGCGCTACCGAGGAAATTACCCCAACGGCATCACCGCTACGTTGCACGCTGACATGGTCGCCACAGGCCAACTCGCTTTTCTTGCCACGCGGAAAGCAGAGCAGCGTTTCTCCGTCGGCCAGTTCGACACGGTATTGCCGGCCATGCGCGGCGACGATGGTGCCTTCGAAATTCAAATCAGGTGCGCCAGTCGTTCAACTCGAAGTGCAGCAGGAGGGTGTGAATCATAGAACAGCGAGTGCAGCGGGTCGGGCGTCAGGGTTGCGGCATTGTCTTCGTAGAGTTTGACCAGGGCCTTGACCAGATCGTCTGCCGATGCATGCGCGGCTGCGTAGCGGTCAGCCTCGAACTCATGGCGGCGCGAGAGCAGGCTCATCAGTGGTGTCAGCAGGAAGGTAAATACCGGCACGACCAGGAAGAAAAGAATCAGTGCCAGGGCGGTGTTTTGCGTTGTTACTCCGAGTCCGTTAAAGAACCAGTCAGCACTCATCAATTGGCCAAGTGCGGCGAGAAAACCAAGCGATAGGCCAAACAGCAGGACGATGCGCTTGATCACGTGGCGGTGCTTGAAATGGCCGAGTTCATGCGCCAGTACCGCTTCTACCTCTGCCGGTTGCAAACGGTTGAGCAGGGTGTCGAAGAAAACGATGCGCTTGGTCTTGCCGAAGCCGGTGAAGTAGGCGTTGCCATGGTTTGAACGCAGCGAACCGTCCATCACAAACAGTCCTGAAGTAGCAAACCCGCAACGTTGCAGCAGGGATTCGATGCGCGCCTTGAGTGGTGCGTTATCCAGTGGCGTGAATTTGTTGAACAATGGCGCGATCCAGGTCGGGTAGATGAACAGGATCAGCAGATTGAAGGCGCACCAGAATAGCCAGACGTAGAGCCACCACAGACTTCCCATCTGCGCCATCAGCCAGAGAACGGCGAGAAGCACTGGCGTGCCGATGGCGATGCCAAGCGCCGTTTGCTTGAGAAGATCGACGATGAAAAGTTTGAGCGTCATGCGGTTGAAGCCGAATTTCTCTTCGATGACGAATTGCGTATACAACGCCAGCGGAAGATCGATAACGCCGGAGATGAGCATGACGCTGAAAATCAGTGCCATGCCATAACCGAGGCCGGATAACCTTGTGCTCCAGAAATCATGGAGCGCTTGCAGTCCGCCAGCAAAAGTAAAAGCCAGAAGAATGGCAACCTCGATGGTCAGTGTAATGATGCCGAAGCGAGTTCGGGCAACGCTGTAGTCTGCCGCTTTCTGATGAGCGGAAAGCTCGATGCGACCAGAAAACTGATCGGGTACTGCAGCCCGATGAGCCTGAACGTAGGCAACATGACGCCCTGCCAACCACAGGCGAAGGCCAACCATCAGGGAGAGTGCAACGAGAAATGCGAAGGAGAAATTATTGATCATCAAGCTGTGACAGAATACCTGTTTGAAGAGTTCGGACAGATTATATGGCACAGGACGCAAATCATCTCATTTGGCTGGATATGGAAATGACCGGCCTCGATCCCGAGCGCGAGCGCATCATCGAACTGGCGATGATTGTCACCGACAGCAATCTGGTGACTGTCGCCGAATCGCCGGTGTGGGTCGTTCATCAATCCGATGCACAGCTTGACGCGATGGACGAGTGGAACAAGAACACGCATGGTCGTTCCGGATTGATCGCCAAGGTCAAAGCCTCAGCGCTTGATGAATCGGCGGTAGAGGCGGCTGCACTCGCTTTCATGCAGGAGTATGTGGCCAAAGAAGTGAGTCCGATGTGTGGCAATTCGATCGGACAGGATCGCCGCTTCATGGTGCGCTACATGCCGAAACTGGAAGAATGGTTTCACTACCGAAATCTCGACGTCAGCACACTCAAGGAGCTTTGTCGGCGCTGGAAGCCCGACCTTGCCAAGGGATTCGTCAAGAAATCCGATCACACGGCACTGGCCGATATTCGTGAGTCAATTGAAGAGTTGAAATATTACCGCGAGCACTTCATCAGGCTGTGATCAGTGAGCGTGTTAACGGCGTAATGCGCCGTCTTCAGTGCTTTCAACTTGGATCTCGGAACGAGTGGCCGTATTTTTTTTTGTTCCGCGATGGTAAAGAAAGAATTTATCGCTTTCGCGACGATCACTCGGCCGTCTTCCTTCCCATACTTTGTACCATCCAGATGCCGAAATGGAAGCTGGGTCACTTGTTTCGCCATGAATGAGCAGCCAGTAACAAGCTTTGCCGGCGGCGCTACTCAGCGGAACGGTACGAATTCCATCGAAATAATCCAGAGAAGCAAGAATCGAATCTGAAAGATTGGCATTGGCAATGCAGCCACCCTTGGCCGGTAAGGCCTTGGCCAGAGATGCCGAGAGCGGACGGTAGGTCTTGCCGTAGTCGATCCAGGGCATCCAAAGTGCGGCAATGAGTACCCAGAACAGTGTCAGACCAGCCATCCAGTGCATGATGCCGCGCATTGGCGAGCGCGGGCTGGTAACGATCAGCCAGAACCAGATGATCATGGCAGTTATCGAGGAAATAAGGGCAATCAGGCTGAAGTGACCAACGAAGCCAGGTTCCAGTCGAACCGCCTGCCGTGCCAGGCGCTCAGGCCAGCCGAAAACCATGGCATACCAGACGATCCAGACGACGACCGAAAAAATGGTAAAGGTCATCATGCCGAACCAGTCGAAGGCGTTTGCCGCGCCGCGCCGCAAAGAGGCAACGCCGGGCACGGCCAGCAGAACCAGCGGCGGCAGGAGCAGTAATGCTGCAGAGCTTTGTATCTCAAGGCTCATGCCAAGAATAAGCAGTACCGAAAGGAACGAAAAGATTGGAAGTGCGAGTTGTTTGGTTTGGAGAATGCGACGTTTTGACCATAACGCCCATGCTGCCAACGGGAGCGCAGGCCATGCATACCACAGCAACAGGTTCAGGTAACGCAGGATGTTGGACAAGGGTTGGACGGACTTGATCAAAGCCGCCTGTTCGCCCTGCAAAAAGGCTGAAAGATATTGCGGCGATGTCTTTTGCACCGGGACTAACCACAATGCGGAAAGCAGAAAAGCCAAGGTCATGGAAGCGGTCAGAAGCATGGCGCTTCTTTTTCTGTCTTCAGATTGCCACAGGGAAAAAACGGTAACCGGCAACAGAGTCAGAATCGGGAGCAGTCCGTTGGCAAGGAAGCCAAGGGCGACGGCAACGCCAAATATCATGGCCGCAAAGTTAGGGCGGCGTGGCAGCAGTATCAGCGCCCAGTAAGCGGCTGTGTGGGCGGTCAGTGCTGCCAGCATGGGCTGTGCTTCGTGTGCGTGGAACAGGAAGCCGATGCTGCCAGCCAGGATCAATGGCGCAGCGGCGGCGTGGTCGCGGCCATGCAGTTCGCGCCCGGCGAGCAAGATGAACTGAAGCGATAGCAGGGTGAACAGGCCGCTGGCCAGACGCGCGGCGTCATGCAGTGGTAGTAACCACGAAAAGAGGTAGCCGGTTATCGCCGCTGTCCAGTAGTAAAGCGGGGCGTCCGGGTAGGGCTGTCCGGCGAGTTGCGGGATCAGCCAGTGGCCATTGCTGACCATGTCGTAGGCGATCCCGATCGAGATCGCGTCGTCGTGCTTCCACGGGTCATGGCCGATCAGGCCGGTAAAAATGTAGATAATCAGCAAAACGGCCAACACCCAGCCGCTGGGTGGCAGGGCAATGCCCTTGAAGCGCGGATGTTCCGGTAGAAATGGCATGGCCGGGCCGAGGTCGATGGATGTCTGTTGGGCTAAATTAAAAAGGCAGCCATGCGGCTGCCTTTTCGCTGAGTCCGCGGGAACTCGTTGTGTAACTTAGGCCGGCTTGTGCATCGCGCCGTACTTCTTATTGAACTTCTCAACGCGGCCAGCAGTGTCAATGAGCTTCTGTTTGCCGGTATAGAACGGATGGCAGGAAGAACAGACTTCAACGTGAAGCGCTTTCTTCATCGTTGACTGGGTCTTGAACACATTGCCGCATGAGCAGGTGATTTCGACTTCTTTGTAATCTGGGTGGATATTGGATTTCATCTTGAGACATTCCTGTAAGTCAAATCTAGCCGGCTCGATGTAAACGTTGGTTACTTCGGTGCCCGGCTCCGGAAAACGGTAAATTATCCTTGATTCTTTTGCAATTTGCAATCAAGTGGTGGTAGGTGGGTGGTTAGCGACGCATCGAGTCAAAGAATTCACCGTTGTTTTTTGTAGCCTTGATCTTGTCGAGCAGGAATTCCATCGCTTCAAGATCGTCCATGTTGTAGAGCAACTTGCGTAGTATCCACATCTTTTGCAGGACGTCGGGCAGGAGCAGCAGTTCTTCGCGGCGGGTGCCGGAGCGATTGACGTTGATCGCAGGATAGACGCGCTTTTCGGCCATTCGGCGATCAAGGTGGATCTCCAGGTTGCCGGTTCCCTTGAATTCTTCATAGATCACATCATCCATGCGGCTGCCGGTGTCGATCAGTGCGGTGGCGATGATGGTCAGCGAGCCGCCTTCCTCGATGTTGCGTGCTGCACCGAAAAAGCGTTTCGGTTTCTGCAGGGCGTTGGCGTCGACACCGCCGGTCAGTACCTTGCCGGAAGCCGGTTGCACCGTGTTGTAGGCGCGCGCCAGACGGGTGATCGAGTCGAGCAGGATGACCACATCTTTCTTGTGTTCGACCAGGCGCTTGGCTTTTTCGATAACCATTTCGGCGACCTGCACGTGGCGGGTGGCCGGTTCGTCAAAGGTCGAGGCGACCACTTCGCCCTTCACCGAGCGCGTCATTTCGGTCACTTCTTCCGGGCGTTCGTCGATCAGCAGAACGATGACCTTGACGTCGGGGTGATTGGTCGTAATGGCGTGCGCGATGTGCTGCATCATCACCGTTTTGCCGCTTTTCGGGCTGGAAACCAGCAGGCCGCGCTGGCCCTTGCCGATCGGCGCAATGATGTCAATGATGCGACTGGTAGTGTTCTCCTCGCCGCGTATGTCGCGTTCGAGCTTCATGTGCTCGGTAGGGTGAAGCGGTGTCAGATTTTCGAAGAGGATCTTGTTCTTCGAAGCTTCCGGCACCTCACCGTTGATCTTGTCGACCTTGACCAGTGCGAAGTAGCGTTCGCCATCCTTCGGCGTGCGGATTTCGCCCTCTACCGTGTCGCCGGTATGCAGGTTGAAACGACGAATCTGGCTTGGGCTGACGTAGATGTCGTCAGTGCTGGCCAGGTAAGAGGTTTCGGGCGAGCGCAGGAAACCGAAACCATCCGGCAATGTCTCCATGGTGCCATCGCCAAAAATGGTTTCTCCCAATTTGGCTTGATTCTTGAGCAAGGCGAAGATCAGTTCATGCTTGCGAAGTCGATTGGCACCCTCGATGTTATTGGTGACGGCCATATCGAGTAGCTGACTTACATGTAGGGCTTTGAGTTCGGATAGGTGCATGAGCGGGTATGAAGAAATGGGTATGGAGCGTGATGCGCTGGGCGTTGTCGCGAATTAGGCGCGTACGAGGAGGGAGATTTGGGTACTGCGGGATAGTTACGACTGGCGATTAAGCCGGAAAGTTCTGTGCGGACTTTGTTTTTCCTGTTTTCAGGTGCCGCACAGGATGAACCTTCAGGCGAAAGGTATCGACTTTACAGATTCTTGTCAATGAATGCAGTGAGTTGGGACTTGGACAGTGCGCCAACCTTGGTGTCTTCGACATTGCCGTTCTTGAACAGCATCAGCGTGGGAATGCCACGCACACCGTAGCTTGCCGGCGTATTCTGGTTGTCGTCGATATTCAGTTTGGCAACCTTCAGGCGACCGGCGTATTCCTTGGCGATCTCATCGAGAATCGGCGCGATCATCTTGCACGGGCCGCACCATTCTGCCCAGTAATCGACCAGCACGGGTTGTTGCGATTGCAGAACCTCGGCAGCGAAGGTGTTGTCAGTGACGTAATGGATGTGTTCGCTCATCAGAAAGCCTCTTGAGTAATCAGAGATGGGAGGAAAGAATGGATGCCTGAGGAATTGGCGCCTGCAGATTGCAGCTATCCTAGCGAAAAAAAACCTGCATGGGAAGCAGGCAGCAAATAGGATATAGTTTTCCACGTCAACTTTGAAAAGCAGGAAATATGACTTACGTTGTTACCGAGAACTGCATCAAGTGCAAATATACGGACTGTGTCGATGTCTGCCCCGTCGACTGCTTTCACGAAGGCCCCAATTTTCTGGTAATCGACCCGGATGAGTGCATCGATTGCACGCTTTGCGTCGCCGAATGCCCGGCGGAAGCGATCTTTGCCGAGGACGATGTGCCGGACGATCAGCGTCAGTTCATCGCGCTGAATGCCGAGATTGCCAAGGTCTGGCCGGTGATTACCGAACGTCGGGAGCCTCTGTCCGACGCCGACGAGTGGAACGGCAAGCCGGGCAAACTCGATCACCTCGAACGCTGATTCAGTTTTCTTGAATTTTACTTTTGCCAATGCAGCGCACGGCTGACGGGATTGATTCGACGGCCTTGCCGGCGGGCGAGGGCTTTCTCGATGCACTCGCTGTTGCCATGCTCGAGCGTTGCTCCATTGCCGTTGGAATGGGTGACCTGTCGTCCGTGCTCGTGCTTGTACCCACCTTGCCGCTTGCCGCCGAGTTACGTTCCGCCATGCTGCGCGTGGCGCCTCGTCCGTTGTTGTTGCCACGCTTTGATACGCTGACCCACTGGGTAGAGTCTGCGCCCATCGCCGGGCTTCCAGAAGCGCTGCCGGACAGTCAACGACTCGTGCTGCTGCATGAGGCTTTGCGCGAGCGCGGCTGGTTCGACGAGGTGGCACTGTGGGGCATCGCGTCGGAGATGGCGGGATTGTTTGATGAATTGACGGCCGCTGCCGTCACCTTGTCCGATGACGAAGCGATACTGGCCGCACAGCTAGAACATGCCTACGCGTTGCGGGCTTCGGTTCCGCTGGCCTTCGAGGCGCGCGTCGTGCATGAACTATGGCGTGCACTGGCGGCTGCGGGAAGTCCCGATTTGTCAGTGGTCTTCCGGTTTCGTCTGGCCGCCCTGGCCAAGCTGGCTGAGCAAGGCGATGCGGCTTCGCCCCCGCTTCTGGTGCTGCTCGATGCTTCGCCGGAAGAATCGCTTGAACCTGCCGAACTCGATTTTCTGATGCGCTACGGGCGATCACAAGCCTTGTCGATGTTCCATCCGGCGCCACGCGCTGCATGTGCCTCGCCATTGATGGCGACCCTTGCCGCTGCCTGGCCAGAATCACCCGCCTTCCCCTTGTTTGAACGCGCCGTCGATCTGGCGGGAAAACAACCGGAAAGCCCGCTGGCCAGACGTTTGCAACTTGTTGCGGCCAGTGGCCGGGAGCAGGAGGCGCAGGCGACCGTGGCGCAGATCGGCCAGTGGCTGGGTGCCGGATTGCGCCGTATCGTACTGATTACACAGGATCGTCTGACAGCACGGCGCGTCCGGGCGCTGCTCGAACGCGAGGGCGTTCTGGTCAGTGATGAAACCGGCTGGAAGCTGTCCACCTCGCGTTCAGCAGCGGCTGTCGACGCGCTCATCGAAACGGCGGCTGGCGGAGCCTATTACCGTGATCTGCTTGACCTGTGCAAATCGCCCTATGTATTTTCCGATTGCGACGAAAGCGCGCGCAAGGCAGCGGTATTCATGCTTGAATCGGCGCTTCGTGCGGCCTCGGTCAAAGCCGGGTTACCCCGCATCCGGCGCTGCCTGCTTGAATTTGATGACGAGCACGGCGAATCGAAAAGCCTGGGGCTGATGCTGCTTGACCGCATCGAGGCGGCAACGACGCTGTTGCGCTCACGGCCAGCACCGCTGGGGCGCTGGATCAACCGCCTGCACAAGGCACTCGAAGCGCTGGGCGCGCTCGATCCGCTGCAAGGCGATGCGGCAGGCAAGGTGCTGCTTGATCTGCTCGAATTGCGCCGCGTTGAACTGGACGGCAGTACGGCGTTGTTCACCTTTTCTGCCTGGCGTGATTGGCTCAACCGCGAACTGGAGTCGGCCAATTTTCGCGATGGCGGAATCAGCAGTCCGATCGTTCTCACGCCGCTTAATGCTGTGTGTCTGCGCCCCTTCGAGGCCGCGCTGCTGCTTGGCGGCGATGCGCGCCTATTGGCGCCGGCCAGCGATGGCGAGTTCTTCAATCAGTCCGTGCGTCGGGAGCTCGGTTTGCGTACGCGCGAGGACGCCGAGCGTGAATTGCGCCGCGATCTCGAATTGCTGCTGGCGACGGTACCGCGCGTTACCGTGACCTGGCAGTCCGAACAGGACGGCGAAGCCAATCTGCTGGCGCCCGAATTCGCGCTGCTCTCGACCCTGCATCAACTGGCATGGCAGGACGACCTGCTAAGGCGGCCATTGCCGAAGCGTGGGGAAGCCATGCCGGAGAGCGATACAGCGCCGCAGGCAACCCTGTCTGCGGCGCCGGTCGCTCCATCCAGGCTCATTCCTCGCCGCGTTTCAGTGAGCGGCTATGTCAGTCTCGTCGCTTGTCCTTATCGCTTCTTCGCACGCCATGTGCTCGGGCTTGGCGAGATGGACGAGGTCAGCGAGGAAATGGGCAAGAGTGATTTCGGCGCGCTTGTCCATCGTGTGCTGGAACGCTTCCACGCGCGCCATCCGGTCATCTCGGAACTTGCTGAGGACAAGGCGCTGTCTGCCTTGCAGGACGTTGTTGCCGAAGTTTTTGCACCGGCCATCGAGGATAATTTTCTGGCGACGGGCTGGCGTCTGCGCTGGGAGAAAAGACTGGCATCCTATCTAGCCTAGCAGCGGGAGGTCGAGGCGCCGGGCTGGCGTTGGGCGCAGGCCGAAACGCGCGTCAGCCGTGTGTTGGCGCTGGAAGGGGGCGGAGAGGTCGAGCTTTACGGCCGCATCGACCGCATCGACCGCATCGACGAGAAACAGGGTGGTGCGTCGCTGCTTGACTACAAGACGCAGACGGCCAAGGTGATCAGGGATCGGCTGAAGGACGATGTGCAGTTGCCCGCCTACGCGCTATTGCACGGCGACGCCACGCAAGCCGCCTATGTGGCGCTTGACGATGAACGGATCTTGGCGGTGGCAACGGGTGCAGAGAGTGGCGCTTTGATGGACGACGCCGAGGCTCAGGGGCAGCGTCTATGCGCTGCTTTCAGCGCCATGCTTGGCGGAGCGAAGTTGCCGGCGCACGGTGTTGGAAGCGTCTGCGAGTGGTGCGAGATGAGCGGTTTGTGCCGGAGGGATTATGTCTGATATTTCGGATACTTCTTCTTCCCTGATCCTGCGCGCCCTCGACCCTTCGCGCAGTGTTGTCGTCGAAGCCTGTGCCGGGAGCGGAAAAACCTGGCTGCTGGCGTCGCGCATAGTGCGTCTGCTGCTGGCTGGCGTTGCGCCCGGTGAAATTCTGGCCATCACCTTTACGCGCAAGGCGGCGCGCGAGATCGAGGAGCGCGTCGTCGACTGGTTGCATTTGCTGGCCACCGGCAGCGAAACGCAGATCACCGGCTTTCTTGCCGAGCGCGGCGTGGTCGCGAATAAAGAGGTGCTGTGCACGGCACGCGGCCTGTATGAACGAGTTCTCGCCGCGCAGCCGGGTCTGGCGGTCAATACCTTTCACGGCTGGTTTTTGCAACTGGTCGCGGCCGCGCCACTGTCTGCCAATCTGGCGGGCTCAACGCTGGTCGAATCCGATTCGCGGCTATTCGACGAGCTCTGGCAGTCCTTCGCCGCAAGCTTGCAGAAGGCGCCGGACAGTGCATTGACGCAGGGCTTTGTCCGCCTGCTGGCCGAGGTCGGGCTCGATTCGACGCGGCGTCTGATTCGTCGTGCGCTGAATCGGCGTAGCGAGTGGCTGGCCTTCGGCGAAGATTCGCCCGATACCGCAGAAAAAGTCATCGCCACCTTGAGCGAGCTACTGGGCGTCACCCAGATTGGCCGGGCGCTGACCGATTTCTTTTCCGGTGATTGGTCGTCCGATTTTCAGGCCTACCTCGGCTTGCTCGAAATGAGCGAACTCAAGGGCGATCAGGCGATGGTGCAGGTTCTGTGCGCCGCGCTCGTCGAGCCCCGACAATCCGTTTGCTTCGAGTTGTTGCGTTCTGTACTGCTGACCAAAGAGAACACGCTGCGCCAGCGCAAGCCGGGCAAGGCGGCCGACAAGCGCTTCGGCGTCGATGGTGCGCTGCGCTTCCTCGATCTGCATGGCCAGTTGGGCGAGACCCTGTCGGACTATGTGGCGTGGCAGCTCGAAGAGCGGATCGTTGCCTTCAATCAGGATGCCTGCACTGTGTTCCAGGCATTTCTCGCCCATGTGGTCGAGTTCAAGAAGGCGCGGCGGCAGATCGATTTTGTCGATGCCGAGTGGAACGTGCTCAAGCTGTTGCGCGACGAGGACACGGCCGCTTTCCTGCAAGCCCGTCTGGATGCGCGTTTCAGCCATGTGCTGCTGGACGAGTTTCAGGACACCAATCCCCTGCAGTGGCAGATATTGCTGGCCTGGCTTGCCGCCTATTCGGATGCGTCGCGCCCCGGTGTCTTTCTGGTCGGCGACCCCAAGCAGTCGATCTATCGCTTCCGTCGCGCCGAGCCCAGATTGTTCTCGGTGGCGACCGATTTCCTGGTGCGCGAGTTCGGCGCGCTTCGCCTCGAACAGGATGCCACGCGACGCAATGCACAACCGATTGTCGACGTGATCAATGCGCTTTTTCTAGACGTGGCGGAGTTCGCCCCTTTCCGCGAGCAGACTTCATTCGCCGGTTCGCTGCCGGGGCGAGTCGAACTGCTGCCGCTGTGCGGCAAGGCCGAAGTCGATGAGGTTGATGTTGTTGCCCCGGAGCGGGAAGGTTTGCGCGATCCGCTGATCGAGCCAGATATTGAGCCGGAGGACTTGCGCCTTCGCCAGGAGGCGGCGGGACTGGCAGCGAAGATAGGTGAAATGGTTGGAAAATCCGGCAACGCCTGGCAGATCGAAGAAAAAGCGGCTGGCGGGCAACCGGGTCAGCGTCCGTTGCGTTACGGCGACATCATGTTGCTGGTGCGCTCGCGAACCAACCTGGCCTGCTACGAGCGCGCCCTGATCGCCGCCAATATTCCCTTTGCTGCCGGATCGCGCGGCGGTTTGCTGTCGGCGCTGGAAGTGCGCGACAGCGTGGCGCTCCTTGAATTCCTGGTGATGCCGGTGGCCGACCTGAAGCTCGCCCATACCCTGCGTTCGCCTGTCTTTGCCTGCAGCGATGGCGACCTGATGCAACTGGCGGCGCGTCAGGAACCCTCGTGGTGGCAGCGTCTGGTGGCGCTGGCCGCCGAGGGCAGCGCATCGCCTTGTCTGGCGCGTGCATCTCGACTGCTCGGCGAGTGGTTGCAAGCCGCCGATCGGCTACCAGCGCACGATCTGCTCGACCGCATCTTTCATCAGGGCGAGGTGCTTGCGCGTTACCGCCTGGCCGTGCCGCCAGCCGCCAGTGCGAGTGTCGAAGCCAATCTGCAAGCCCTGCTGCTGCTCGCGCTTGATCTCGACGGCGGGCGCTATCCGAGTCTGCCGCGCTTCATCGACGAACTGCGTGACCTGCGCGATGCCGATGTCAACGACGCGCCGGATGAGGGCGTGATCGAAGCGCAGAGCGCCGATGCCGGCCGCGTGCGGATTCTTACCATCCACGGGGCCAAGGGCCTGGAAGCGCCCATCGTCTGGCTGCTCGGCGCCAATGCTCCAGCGCGCGGGCAGGAAGCCTGGGACGTGCTGGTCGATTGGCCGCCGGAAGCGCCAGCGCCAAGGCATTTTTCGTTCTATGGCCGCAAGGAGGATCACGGCGCGGCGCGCCAGCCACTGTTCGACGCCGAGAGTGTCGCCGCCCAGCGCGAGGAACTGAATCTGCTCTACGTCGCCATGACCCGTGCGCGACAGGTCTTTTTTGCCAGCGGCATCGAGAATGCCAAGGCGCGCGACGGGACGCCGTACCGTCTGCTCGAAGCTGCGCTGGAAAAGCTGGGTGGGGAATTGGTTTATGGCGATGATCTGCCGCAACTCGGCATGGCACCGTTTGACACACCTTCGCACACGGACTCTGCCGTGTGCCCGCCATTGCCGCCAGTCGGCGAGCGCCGCCACGTTCCGGATGCCGCTGAGCGGTTCGGCCTGCTGCTCCATGCCCTGCTCGAACGGCGCACCGGCGGGCCGGTGACTGATGGCTGGTGGAAGGCGCTGGGCTTTGACGAGAGTGAATACCAGCGCGCACTGCCCGTAGCCGAACGGTTGCTTGCTGACGGTGCGTTACAGCGCTTTTTTGACCCGGCGCAGTATCGCCGGGCATGGAACGAAATCGAGCTGACCGCCGGCGATGGTCAGTTGCATCGTATCGACCGCCTCGTTGAGCTGGATTCCACGTTCTGGGTACTCGATTACAAGAGTTCGGGAAGCGACAGTGTTCGCCTTGATGACTACCGGGCGCAGGTTGCTGCTTATTGCCGGGCGGTGGCGGGGGTTTTCCCTGGAATGCCGGTGCGTGGGGCGCTGATTTTTTCCGATGCCTCCTTGCTCGAAGTGTGCTGACCTGCTCAGGATTGCATTTCCTCCATTAACACGTCGTATTGAGCAGGATCAGAATCGTTTTCTGGCATGGAGGCCAATGTGTGAATACAATGAAAAGAGTTAGTGCCGCTGCGTATTTCATTACGTCATATCGGAGGATAACAAGTGGACAAGATCTGGCTGCAGAGTTATCAGAAGGGCGTTCCTGCCGAGATCGATCTGGGCGAGTTCCAGTCGCTTGGCGAGATGTTTGCGAAGAGCGTTGCGCTGTATCGCGAGCGCATCGCCTATATCAACATGGGAGCGCAGATTACCTACGGCGAGCTTGACAAGCTGTCGCGCGATTTTGCGGCTTACCTGCAGTCGGATCTCAAGTTGCCGAAGGGTTCGCGTGTTGCGATCATGCTGCCGAACGTCCTGCAGTATCCGATCTGCATGTTTGGCGCTTTGCGTGCCGGTTATACGGTAGTGAACTGCAACCCGCTTTACACGCCGCGTGAACTTGAGCATCAGCTCAAGGATTCGGGTTCTGAAACGATCATCATCCTGGAGAATTTTGCGCATACGCTGGAAAAGGTGATCGACAGGACGTCGGTGAAGAATGTGGTGATTGCGCGTCTTGGCGACATGCTGGGATTCCCGAAGGGCAGTGTCGTCAATTTCGTCGTCAAGTACGTCAAGAAAATGGTTCCGGCATGGAAGCTGCCACACTCCATTGGCTTTGGCAAGGCGCTGTCAAAAGGGGCTGGCAGCAATTTCAATCCGGTCGCGGTGACGCAAGACGATCTCGCCTTTCTGCAATACACGGGCGGTACTACGGGCCCATCCAAGGGCGCGATGCTGACGCACCGGAATATTCTGGCCAACCTGGCGCAGGCCTATGCCTGGATCAAACCAGAAATTATTGAGGGTGGCGAGCTTATTGTTACCGCATTACCTCTTTACCATATCTTCGCATTGACGGCGAACTGCTTTGCCTTCATCCGGATCGGTGCCAGCAATCTGCTGATTACCAATCCGCGTGACATACCTGCCTTTGTTGCCGAACTTGAAAAATATCCCTTTACCGTAATTACCGGGGTCAATACCCTGTTCAATGCGCTGCTCAACAATGAAGATTTCATTGCGCTCGATTTCAGCAAAATGAAGGTGTCCCTGGGCGGCGGCATGTCCGTGCAAAAGGCCGTAGCCGAGAAATGGAAGCGCGTTACTGGCAAGCCATTGATCGAAGCTTACGGGCTGACCGAAACTTCTCCGGCGGCGACCATGAACCCGCTCAATATAACCGAGTTTACCGGATCGATCGGCCTGCCGATTTCATCGACCGAAGTGGTGATTCGCGATGACAGCGGTGGTGATGTTGCGCTTGGCGAACGCGGAGAGATTTGTATTCGCGGTCCACAAGTGATGAAGGGTTATTACAACCGCCCGGAAGAAACGGCCAATATATTCATGCCCGATGGTTTCCTGCGCACCGGTGATGTCGCGGTGATGGACAGCAAGGGTTACGTGCATATCGTCGACCGCAAGAAGGACATGATTCTGGTCTCCGGTTTCAACGTTTATCCGAATGAAGTCGAGGAAGTCGTGGCCATGCACACCGGGGTTCTCGAGGTCGCCGCAGTGGGTGTGCCGGACGAAAAGTCGGGCGAGGCGGTGAAGATATTTGTCGTCAAGAAGGATCCGTCAATGACGGCGGCGCAACTGATCGCGCACTGTCGCGAACATCTCACCGGTTACAAGGTGCCGAGCTACGTGGAATTCCGGACCGATTTGCCAAAGACCAACGTCGGCAAGATACTGCGTCGTGAGTTGCGCAACGCGGCGTCGAACAAAGTCTGAATCGGACATTCGGGTGAGGGTGCTGTCTGTATTTTGGGCGGCGTCCTCAAGCATCCGTTTGTAAAGGGTTTTGTCTTTCAGCACACAACAAGTTAACAGGCTTACCCACAGCTTCTGTGGGTAAGTTGATATCTGCACTTCCTTCGGTGCAATTCGAAAGTAGTCTGGACGGATTCAGGACGGGGATATGTTGAAATCGATTCTGGCAATTTCTTCAGGTGCTGCGCTTGGCGCCTTGTTGCGCTGGCAACTCGGCACCAAGCTCAACGACCTTTTTCCGACAATTCCACCCGGCACGCTGGCTGCCAACCTGATTGGCGCTTATGTGGTGGGACTGGGTATCGCATTCTTTGCCACCTTTTCGGCGATCTCGCCGGAATGGCGCTTGCTGGTCATCACCGGCTTCTGCGGCGGACTGACCACGTTTTCGACTTTCTCCGCCGAGATCACCTCGCTGCTTCAGCAGGGGCGAATCTCCTGGGCGCTTGGTGCTGTTGTGGCGCATGTCGTCGGCTCGGTGGTGATGACATTCGCGGGCATCGGTACGGTCTACCTGCTCAGGAATTCAACCTGATGCAGCATTCAATCAAGTAACGGGAGCAGACATGGAAGGTAGCTTTCTCAGATTCTACGTTGAGGAAAAGCAGAGTCATCACGGAGTTCTGCTGTGGGAGTGGCTACTCGAAAAAGCCAACAAACTGGGTGTGCGCGGTGGCTCCGCGTTTCGCTCAATCGGAGGCTTCGGGCGACACCATGCCTTGCATGAGGATCGCTTTTTTGAGTTGGCTGGCAGCATCGGCATCGAGGTGGAGTTCGTTGTCAATGATGTAGAAACTAAGCAACTGTTTGCGCTTCTTCATCAGGAAAAAATCCGGATTTTTTATGCTCGCATACCGGCGCATTTTGGCATCATCAATCCGGATGTCGATGATCCCTTCAGCATGGCGGCTGATGAATAGCGGGTAAGGTAATTGGCGGATCGCGGCATTTTCGGCAATCATTCGCGACCCGTTCGCTTCGCCACTGGCAAATCGAGTGGCATTTCGTTGTATAGTCATGTTTCCGTCGGTGGCACACAGTTTTTTTATCAACATCAACAATGGAGTACAAAAATGGCCAAGGTCGTAAAAGCTGCACCCCCCAAGAAAGCCGCTCCCGCTAAAAAAGCTGCGCCAGCCGAGAAGGTAGCGCCAGCCAAATTCGTCAAGATCGCCAAAGTTATCGGTCGCCAGATTCTCGACTCGCGCGGCAACCCCACCGTTGAAGTCGATATCACGCTCGATAATGGTTTCATGGCGCGTTCCGCTGTTCCGTCTGGCGCTTCCACAGGCGAATTCGAAGCCTGCGAACTGCGCGATGGCAACAAGAAAGTCTACCTTGGCAAGGGCGTACTCAAGGCCGTTGAAGCCGTCAATGGCCCGATCGCCAAACTGCTCAAGGGCAAGAACCCGCTCAACCAGCGCGAACTGGACGATGCGATGATCGCGCTCGACGGAACGCCCAACAAGTCCAAACTCGGCGCCAACGCGCTGCTCGGTGCGTCGATGGCCATCACCCTGTGCGGTGCGAACGTCAGCAAGATGCCGCTGTGGAAGTATATCGGCAAGATCCACAAGAACAAGGAATTCGTCATACCAACGCCGATGGCCAACATCATCAACGGCGGCAAGCATGCCGACAACCTGATCGACTTCCAGGAATTCATGATCATGCCGGTAGGCGCCAAGACCTACTCCGAAGGCCTGCGCTGGATCACCGAAATTTTCCATGCCCTGAAGAGCATCCTGAAGAAGGCCGGGAAGGTTACGGCGGTCGGTGACGAAGGTGGTTTCGCGCCGGACATGACCAACGATGAAGCGCTCGAAGTCGTCATGCAGGCAATCGAAGCCGCCGGTTACAAGCCAGACAAGCAGATCGGCATCGCGCTCGATTGCGCATCGTCCGAACTGTTCGACGAAGGCGGCCGCAAGGGCTACAAGTTCTGGAAGTCCAACCCCGACAAGCTGTTCACCGCCGACGAAATGATCGCCATCTACGCCGATTGGTGCAGCAAGTACCCGATCGTTTCGATCGAGGACGGTCTCGACCAGAGCGATTGGGACGGTTACGTCAAATTCACCGAAGCACTCGGCTCCAAAGTGCAGATCGTCGGTGACGATTTCTTCGTGACCAACCCGGTCCGCCTGAAGAAGGGCATCGACATGGGCGCCTGCAATGCCATCCTGATCAAGGTCAACCAGATCGGCACTGTGACCGAAACGCTGGATGCCATCAAGATGGCGCAGAAGGCCGGCTACGGCGTAATTTCCTCGCACCGCTCGGGTGAGACGGAAGACTCCTTCATCGCCGACCTGGCCGTGGGTACCGGTGCTGGTCAGATCAAGACCGGCTCGCTCTCGCGTACCGACCGCATCTGCAAGTACAACCAGTTGATCCGCATCGAAGAGCAACTCGCTGACAAGGCCATCTACAAGGGTCTGAAGTCGATCAAGGGCGCCGGCTACTAATCCAGTCCAGCCTCTTCCACTTCTATAAAAGGCATCGCTTTGGCGGTGCTTTTTTTCGAGTTGATTTCCTGGATGTTCCATTTCGCTGATTGTTGCCACACACCTCCGTTGCGACGAACAAAGCCAGATGTTTGGGCATTGGAAAATTATCGGACTTTGCTGACCGTCGTTGGGGAATCTTTGTGGATGTTGAGTGGTAGCTATGTGGGCGCGCAAACCAAGCTGGCGCTTTCGGCCCTTTGCCGACGCAGAGGAAAATTGGAAGCCGACATTCGCCGAGGTGGCAGAGCCTCCAATTGTGTTTGTGTGGGTACGAGTTGTTTGTCTCATGATTCTTTAAACGGCTATGTGCAATACTTGGTTGGAAGCGCCAAATTTTTTAGCCGGGGTTTTTTACCGTCAACAAATTTGCGCATGGTTGGAATCTAGGGGCAAATGGATTCGATCACTTTGGGTGCTGTGGTTGGAAATTGCCGAAATGCGCTAACAGTTATACATCTGGAATTGCTACATCACCGGCAGAAAACGACCCATGGCGGAAGTGGCTCGGTTGAAAAAGCGGACGTGCAACGTAGAGCTAACCGGTGCTGCGCGGCTTTATCGCGCAGCGTCCAGCGACTGAAAAGAGCGAGGTTGAGCGCCGGGTTAGGTGAACGTCATGAAGTGTCCTGATTGGCGCTGATCTTCAGCCAACGGCTGCCGGGCAAGACCCCATACAACATTCCCGACCGCCGAAGGATTCGGCATTTTTTTGGGGTTGTTGCCTGGGATCTGCTTGCTGACGGACACCTGGAAATCATCCGCGCCGCGCTAATTGCAGGCGCTTGCTCGCTCGCCTGGATTGGCTTGCGCTGCTGGAAAAACAAAACGCGAAGCAAGCATCCCATGCGCTAACCGGCCCTCAGTCGGTTCCAGGGAGTTCCCCAGCGGCGCCAGGCAAGGCCTGGCCTTTGCGCGAACCGAACTTGTGCGAGTAGACCCAGGTAAATTCCGCACCGAACAGGAAAATCTGGGCCGAATAATAAACCCACAGCAGCACAATGATCAGCGAGGCTGAAACGCCGAAATGAGACGAAATACCGCTCCTTCCCAAGTAGGCACCGATCAGCGCCTTGCCGGTGATAAACAGTAGCGATGTGACTATTGCACCAACCCAGACATCTTTCCAGTGGATCCGAACGTGGGGCATGGTCTTGTAGATCATGGCAAAAACCGCAGTCGCCAGCAGGACGCCGAGTGTGACTTCGCTGGTGTTCTCGAACGTGGCCCAGCCTGCGGCGTGCGGATCCAGCCACTTGCTCAAAGCGGCTAGGCCAGCACTGAAGGCCAGCGAAACAGTCAGCAGAAAGCCGATGCCGAGAATCATGCCAAAGGACAACAGGCGGGCGCGCAGCAAACTCCACAGGCCGGAAATTTTAGCCTTTTGCGGCGCCCGCCAGATTCGGTTGAGCGCGTCCTGCAGTTCGGCGAAGACCGATGTCGCGCCAATGAAGAGAAAAATCAGTCCGAAGAGTGTCGCCATCATGCTTTCGGCTGGCTTGCCGGCGCTTTCCAGCAGACCCTGAACGGCCAGCGCTCCAGCTGTTCCAAGCATGGCTTGTAGTTGGGCATGGATTTCGCCACGGGCCGCTTGCTCGCCGAAAAATAATCCGGCGATTGAAATCACGATCAACAACAGGGGAGCAATCGAAAACATCGTGTAAAAGGCCAGCGCCGCACCCATGCTCTGCGCATAGTCATGCACCCAGTTCACGGCAGCCGCCTTGAACAGATCCATGATGTCCCTGAAAATCATGACCTGATTCCCTGCCAGTCTGCGAGGCCTGTCGCGTACGCTGGCCTGCCGCACCAGCGCCAGCATTGCAAGCGGGCTCGCGAGCATTGCCGCTTCCGTCCTGGTTCGGTGGAATTTCCGTTCGCTTGTCTCATAGCCTGCCGTTGCGCGAGAGAAGGACAGCAATCGGTCGCGTACTCAAAAACTCTGAAAAAATGATGGCCAGGACTGCAGTAATCGGGACCGCCAGAAATGCGCCGGCGATTCCCCACAATTCGGACCAGATCGCCAGGCTGACCAGGATGGCAAATGGACTGAGGTTGAGCGAATTGCCCATGACATAGGGGTCGAGAAAGTTGCCAATCAGGAACTGGACGAGCACCAGTCCCAGTAACACCGAAAGGACTACATTCGGATTCTCGAACTGAATGATCGCCATGATGACCGGGAACAACACGCCGAGAAACGATCCGATATAGGGAACATAATTCAGAAAGGCGATCAGCACCGCCCAGAACGCCGCGAATTCAAGGCCGGCGATGACCATGATCACCCAGCTTATCGCCCCCAGAAACAGGCTGATGAATGTCTTCAGCGCCAGGTAGGATCCTATTCGCCGGTTGATGTCCGTGGTGATTGCCCGGATCCGGGCGACGCGGCTTGCATCACTCGAGATATTCTCCATTTTCCGGGGGAAAGAGCGGCGCTCGAGCAGCAGGAAGGTGGCATACAGGAAGACGACGATAATGCTGACGATGATCGACGACACCGAGGCCAGCATTGATCCGAGCAGCCGCTGAATGTTTATCTGGGCTAAAAGCTCCTGGCGCAGCGTTGTCCAGGTTGGTTCGGTCTCGATGCGCAGAAAAACAGCAAATCTCTGGATGGCAGCGAGCAGCGATTCCTGATATTGCGGAGCAAGCGCCAGAAACCTGTCCTTGTTGGTTATGAACAGGAACACAATGACAAGCAATGAGAGTGCAATGACCAGCATCGAGAGGGCGTATCTGATTTGCAGCGGCAGAACGTGACCCAGATACGGAATCCTGTTCATGGCCTGCGCCAGACCGACGATCACATAGACAACGACAAGACCAAGGAAAACGGGGACCAAGACATCTTTCCCGATATACAGCACCCAGCCGGCCATCAGCATCAGGACGGTGCCGTGTACGAGCGCTTGAAGTCGATCCATGTCTGAATACACCCTGATCTCCGGTAGCCCCGTCATCCGCGACGGACTCGACTGAGCATCCTCACCCTTGACGGTACGAAGCGGTTTTATGCCGAGGAGACGCATGCCATCAGTCGCAGCGAGGCCGAAATGGTGGAACTTGTAATACCTTTCGATACGCTGCCGAACAGCGCGAAACCGCTAAGCTGCCGCAGTGAAAACAATGGCTCCGAGACGACCGGCCCTTATCTGGTTGCGGGCGAAGGGTCACGCCATTCGCGTGGCGGCGCACGGCGGTCCCAACGGCTCTGCCAATAGGCCTTGCGTCCGTACCAGTGCTGACGCTGGTAATGCGTATCCCAGAATTCACCGAGTGAAAACTCGCTTTGTGGCAGGCCGAGATTGGGACCGCCACTGACAATGGTGACTGCACGGCCATTGAACGGAACGGCAAGGAAGCGCGAATACACCCAGCCCCGATCACGACCCGCAATGACATCGCACCACCGCCAGTTGGCGACACATCCGACAATGGTGACCCGTGTCCCGCTCAAGAGCCAGGTAACGGTCGGGAAGAAGTTCTCGGGACCGGCACGGACGTTAACCGCGGTTGTCGTGGTCGCCGTTTGTTCCGCCGCAGGCGTAATGCATGAAGAACCGGCGAGTACCAGTGCGAACAATAACTTTAGAGATATGGGCATGAGCATCCTGTCGGTGGTTGATTCGATTCTGTCACTGGAGTTGTCCGCCACCCGTAACACCCTGGCCAACTCCTGGACGGCGAGTGCCCGGTAAGGATGGCGCGTCGCCCCTTGCCGGAAGGGCAAAAACTTCAATTGAATACGACTGATTATCCTTGATCGAAGTTCCCCCGGACAACGCCAGTTTCCATCATGGGAGCAATTTAAAGGGTTACTCAAGCTATTCTCGCCGATCGACCCGGATCGTGATCCTGCCGAAAGTTCGAAGGCCAGTGCTGACAAGGCAGCAGCATCTTGCCGACCCAGGCTGGCCAACCTGGAGTCGCAAACCGCTACTTCTTGCCGGCCTTCGCGACCCACAGGTAAATGTTCAGCGCCGCGATCACCAGCGCCACCGGCACGCCGATGTCGAACAGCGAGGCTTCACCGTTCCAGGACATGATCTGGCCGAGGAAAGTCACCGCCATTACCGCAATCACCACCGACACCAGGCTGGTCTTGAGATCCTCGAAGGTGTTGATCTGCAGACGGGACGCCACTTTGAAGTCAGCGTCGATGAACAACTCATAGAGGCCAAGGGCAAGGATCAGCATCACGGTACCGAGCAGGAACAGATCGAAGATCTCGATGAAATAGAGCATCAAGACCTTCGCGCCCCGCGTCGATACGTCGCCGGCCATGAGTGTCCGCGTGATGACCACCACGGTATCGACAAGGCCATAGGCATACAGCGCCACCGCCGACAGGAGCGAACCGAGCACCGCAGCAAGCACCAGGAAACGACTGGCGTTCAGTAGCGATCTCACGAGGGCGTATCCTGCGGATGCGCGGGAGCCGTCCCGCTCGCGGTATTGTTGCCGAGGAAAAGAACCGGCAGCGGCGCCTGCGGCTTTGTGCGGATCCGGAACCGGCATTTGAGCATCAACGAGCTCCCGCTGAGAAGATTGGATTCTCCTTCGGATTCATTTGACGAGTCTTGGGATGGCTATCGCGCATGAGTTGTTCATCCCGCAAGGGCGTATCGTAAATCAAAAAATGTGCTTGAATCCGTATGCTCGTTCAGCGATGAAATAGCCTTAAGGCATGTCAAAAGAAACCAGTCGCTGCCAGGAGATGGAGTAAGGCAGGAGTCCGGGTACTGCAAGCAACTTCCAGGATGATACCCACCTGGCCCTTGCCGGGGCGGTGCAGCCCGCACCGGGCGAGTTGCGCGGTGTGGTCGACGCTGGCTATCTCCAGCCTCAGAGGCTGTGAAAAAATACCTAGCCCCCACCGCAGAGACGCAAAGGAGCAAAGGTTTCGCAAAGAAAACCTTTGCAAACATGGGTGTTCCTTCGCGTTTTCTTTGCTCCTTTGCGGCTTTGCGGTGGATTTTTGATTTTTTCACAGGTTCTCAGACGTTTGGCGACTTCGGGCCATATCCACCGCCCTTCACAGGTACCTCGCTGTCTGGTACTGCGGCCACCACCGCCACCCCGGGCACGCTGCGTACGTGCATCTCGCGCTGCGGCAGCGGCACCTCGATGCCGGCTTCGGCCAGGCCGTCGCGTATACGCCTGGCCAGTTCGCTGCGCACCTCGACCCAGTCGGCTTGTTGTGTGGTCCACGCCCGTAAGCTGAACTCCAGCGCGCCGGGGGTAAGGCCGGTCATGATAGCGTTGGGGGCGGGCGACAGGGCAATACCCTCAATCCTGCGTGCAATGCCGACCAGCAACTCGATGGTCTGCTGCGGGCTGACGCCGTAGCCGGTGCTGATCTCGATGCTTATGCGCCGGCTGCTGCCGTGGAGCGTCCAGTTAACCAACTTGTCGGCCAGCAGCATGCCGTTGGGCACCACCACCTCGGCGCCATCGAAAGAGGTGATGATGGTGGCCCGCATGCCAATGTCGCGTACCGTGCCGCTCATGCCCGCCACATCGACCACATCGCCGAGCCGGATAGGCCGCTCGAACATCAGGATCAACCCGGCGACGAAGTTCTTCACCACATCCTGCAGGCCCAAACCGATGCCGACGCCGAGCGCACCGAAGATGATCGCCAGTTGCCCGACCTGGAAGCCGGCCATGGCCAGCGCCGCCAGCAGGCCGAGAAAGACGATGCTGTAATAGGTGAGCGTCGAGATGCTGTCGCCCACGCCACGTGGCAATGAAAGTGCGGGTAACAGGTCTTCGGCGAGCAGCAGACGAATGGTCCTGGCCAGCCAGAAGGCAACCCAGACCGCCGCCGCAAACGCCGCGATGTTGCCCAGGCTGATCGATATCTGGCCAAGCTGGAATTGATGCGTGAGTACCGTCATCAGCAAGGCGGACAGCGGGCGATAGACGCGAAACGACTGTAGCGTGTAGACCAGCCAGGCAAGCACCATCAGCGTGCGAGCAAGCCGGGCCGCCAACGGGATCAGCGACCCGGAATGGCGCCCGGCGATGCGCGCCAGCGTGGTGCGGGGAATCAGTACCTGAAACAAGGCCACCAGCACCGTGCTGCCGGCGTACAGGGCCAGTGCGGCATAGCTGCTGTCGAGCAGCGCACCGGTGAGCATCGTCGCCAGGGAAACATTGCCGAGGACATTGGAACCCGCCGATACGAGCAGCACAACGCAGGCGACCCAGCCGAGGAAAGTCAGCGCCTTAACGTGCGTCGTGTCGGCCTGTTCGGAATCTTCGGTAGCGACGCGCCGCGCGCGCAGCATGCGCCAGGCCAGCGTCAGCAACATGAGCAGGTTCAGCGTTAGCAGGACACCGCGGTACAGAAGCTGATCACCGAGCAGCATCGAGGCCAGGGTGTTCAGAAAATAGAACACGGCGCTGAAGTAGGCCCAGGGGCCGACGCGGGCCAGCACGCGGCGCTGAACCAGCGCCAGCACCGGGATCCAGGCGAGCAGCATCACCGCCTGCTGGCGGAAGATAGGCCCCTGAATGTCGTAAAAAACGGCGCCAATCAAGACGAGCAGCAACCACGCCGCCCAAGGCCGCGAGAGCGCGCGCATGGAAGGCTCGGTGGCTTGCCCGGCGGCCACCAGCAAGCGGGCGCGATACCTCAGCCAGACCATCGCCGGCAAGAGCAGCAAAGCCCCGGCGGCAAGGGCCGGCAGCCAGCGAACATTCGCGGCGTCGTAGCCGCTGGCGAACGCTCGCTCGATCTCCAGGCTGCGGCTCAGCCCGATACTGACCGGATCGAGCGCTTCGGTGTCGCCCAGAGCCTGCCACAGGGGCGGCGTGTCAATGCTCACCAGTCGCCGGTCCTGATCGTCGACCTTGCCCGACACCGAGTCGATGCCCTGTTGCACCTGGGTCGCCAGCGCGCTGCCCTTACGCCCCAGATCGAGCAGCTTGGTCAGCGGCACCGCGACCTGCTTTTCCGCATCGTCTATCATGGCGATCAACTCGTCGACGCGCTCCAGCAGCGCCGGGGCCAGTCCCGCCGTCTGCCCGGTGGCTTGCCAGACGGCGCGACGTTTCGCCAGTTCGGCCATGTCCTCGGACTTGGCGTTGGTAGAGCGCGCCAGTTCGGCCCGTGTCTGGGTGAGCACTCGCTCGTAGAGCAGCCAGTGGCGCTGCAGGCTCTCCAGCCGGCGCACCGACAAAACCGCCAGATCGCTTTTGCCGGAACGTTCGGCGAGTTGCCCTATGGCCGTGGAATGGCGTGCCAATGCCGCATCGTATCGCTGCGCCACGTCGGGAACCTGGGCCCGGTGAACAATGTCCTGGATGTGCTGCTGGTCAGCGTCGGCACGCGCCGGGATATCGGCTGACCCATGGGCCGTGGCCTGTGCCGTAGCCTCGACAAGCGCCGGATTGGTGTCGGCGGCGGTAGGCGCCAGGGCGCGGACGTGTGCCGATCCGGCTGCAGCGCAGATCACCAATGCGCCGACAAGCGCCCGGCAGAGGCAGGTTCTGGCGCTCACGGAACTGGCACCGGGTGCAAGAGCCTCAGCACCGACAAATGATCGCTATTGGCGTGTGACAGCGGGGCGGCCCGCCACCCGGAGCGCCATCGCCACGGATCAAGGTTGGCCACGAGCGATGGTGGAGCACCAGGCGCTGGGCAGCTCATTGGTCGAGGCGAGCGCAGGAATTGAAATTTCAAGTGCATAACGCTGATTGTCCTTGATTGCCGCAATACCGGTCAACGGCAGTTTTAATGATTGCTCCCCCGTGAAACTCTCGATTCCCGCCGCGTCGAGCCCGAAAGCGTAGATTGCACCCGTACGGCATTTCTGCTAGCTTAAAAACTGAGCTCACCCTTGCCAAGCAGCCCCGTGCAGGCTGACAGTCTCCTTGCAGCGGCAACGTTACTGCCCTTCGTTCCTTGATCGAATCACCAACAGGGTTTTCTATGGACTACGAATCCTTTTCAATTGTTCCCATGCTGATCGGGCTTGCCGGTGGGCTGGCGCTGTTCCTGCACGGCATGACGATGATGTCGAATGCGATGCGGGCCATGGCCGGTTCTCAACTGAACACCATCATGGCCAGACTCGCCCGAAATCGCTTCAGTGCGTTGCTGACCGGCGTCGCCATCACCTCGGTCGTGCAATCCTCAACAGTGACCACGCTGATCGCCATCGGTTTCGTTTCGGCCGGGGTACTCACACTGGCGCAGGCCCTCGCCGTCATCATGGGCGCCGCCGTCGGCTCCGCAGTTACCACGCAGATCATCGCTTTCGACGTCAGCAACCTTTCGTTTGTGCTGACTGCCGCCGGTTTCGGGCTGTCGCTTTGGAAGGCCCGGCGCATTACCAGCCTCGTCGGCACCGTGATCATGGGCCTTGGGGTGCTGTTCATCGGCCTGTCGATGATGTCCGGGTTCATGGCCCCGCTACGCACCTATCAGCCGTTTCTGGACCTGATGGCGTCAATGACCAACCCGCTGCTCGGCATCCTGATCGGCGCCCTGTTCACGGCGGTCGTGCAATCATCGACGGCCACCCTCGGCGTGATCATCGCGCTCGCCGCGCAGGGGTTGATTCCGCTGGAAGCCGGCATCGCGCTGGTCTTCGGCGCCAACATCGGCACCACCTTGACCGCCCTGCTGGCGGCCATCGGGCAGCCGCGCGCCGCCTTGCATGCCGCCGTCGGGCTGGTCAGCTTCAAGGTGCTGCTGGTGCTGATCTGGCTGCCGATGATCGGCCTGCTCGAACATATCACGCGCGCTGTTTCGCCGGTTGCCGAAGGACTGGCGCTGGCCGAACAACTGGCCTACGAGGTTCCGCGCCAGGTCGCCAATGTGCACCTGATCGTGAACCTGAGCACGGTGCTTATTCTGCTGCCATTCACCCATCTGCTGGCCGCGCTGATCGCGCGCCTGATCGGACAGGAGCCGCAGCCGCAAGGCGACGAAGAACTGGCGCCGGCCTTGAATCCGGTGCTCTTCGAGATGCCGCCGCTGGCCGTCGATGCCGCGCGCCGGGAGGTGCTGCACCTTGGCGAGCGGGTCGCCGATCTGCTCGATGCGGCCATTCCGGCCCTCCTCGATGGCCAGCACGCCGCCATCGACGCCCTGCACAAGCGCGAGCATCTGATCAACCGGCACCATACGGCCCTCTTCGCTTTCATCGAGACACTGCTGCAGCCGGGACTGCCCCCCGATGTCTGCCGGTTGGCGGTCGACCTGGTCGAAGCGGCTGACTATCTCGAATCCATCGGCGATCTCGTGGACAAGGAAATGATCCCGCTCTACCGGCGCCATGTCGAACGTGGCACAGAGATAAACCCGCAGGCACGCGAACGACTGCGTGCGCTGGCTGATGCAGTCAGCCAGGAGTTGCGCCGGGGGCTGCGTGCGGTGGCCGAGGCGGATCGCGAGCTGGCCCGCTCCGTTCTGGAAACTAAATCACAGATGCGCGGTCTTGAGCAGGCGGCCGTCGAATTCCAGATCGAGGCGCAGCCGGTTGAAGGCCCTCAGCGTTTGCTGCCCAATGCGCTCGAACGCGAGTTGGCTGAATCTCTTCGACGTACATACAGCCTGATCCGCAGGTTTGTCCGCGTCGGCACCGGCCTGCTGCGTAGCAAGACGGAACAAGGAAGGGAATAAGCGGCAACACCGGGTGATGATTACCTGCCCGGCGATAAATTTTGCACTAAATGATCATCCCGGCGATTTGCGCCATGTTCAGGTTCAATGAATAAATGAACGCCTGCCTGCCTCAAGGCCGCCAGGAAAATAAGCGAAACATCGTTAAGGAGACGCACTGTGCCTGAGAACCTCGCCAACAGGCGAATTGCCCATCTGCCCACAGCGAGCGCGATCATTGCGCTCGCTGCCCTGGCCCTGCTGCCGGCCTGTCAGCGCGCTGCGGAAGAAGCGGCGCCGGAGATACGCCCGGTGCGCGTGACTACCGTCGAAAACCGTTCCGCCAGTGGCACTGTGTCCCTGACCGGAACAGTGCAGGCGCAGACCGAAATAAACCAGTCGTTCCGTATCGACGGGCGACTGATCGAGCGCATGGTGGACATCGGTGATAGCGTAAAGCCCGGCCAGCTCGTTGCCCGGCTCGATCCGCAGAACGAGGAAAGCAGCCTGCAGTCGGCGCGTGCGCAACTGACCGCAGCGCGGGCCCAGTTGGTCGAGGCACGTACCAACCACACGCGAATGCGCGACCTGGTCGCCCAGGACGCAGTCCCCCGCGCTTCGTTCGACCAGGCCGTGGCGCTGCTCCAGACCGCCGAGTCGCAGGTCGAGTCGGTACAGTCGCAGGCCACCCTGGCGCAGAACCGCCTGAGCTACACGCGCCTCCTGTCCGACGTGGCCGGCGTCGTGACGGCGCGCGGAGCGGAGCCCGGCGAAGTCGTTTCGGTCGGACGCATGATTGTGCAGGTGGCGCGCGAGGGCGCGCGCGACGCGGTGTTGGACGTGCCGGGCCGCATCAAGGACGTCGCGCCGAAGAATCCACAGATCACGGTGGCGCTGACCGACGACCCGCGGGTGACGGTTGCCGGCCAGATACGTGAAATCGCGCCGCGCGCTGATCCGGTGACTGGCACCTTTGCCGTGCGCGTACGCCTGATCGACCCACCGCCGGCCATGCGTCTGGGCAGCACCGTTACCGCCAAGATGCAACTGCCCGAGGCGCTGGCCATCGAAGTGCCGGCCTCGGCGCTGGTCCGCGCCGACGGCAAGACCGCGGTATGGGTGGTCGACAAGGCTTCGAGCACCGTAGCGTTGCGCAACGTCCAGTTGGGCGGGGGCGACGCCAACACCGTGCAGGTGGCCGCGGGGCTGAACCCAGGCGACGTCGTCGTCATCGCCGGCGTGCAGGCGCTGCGCCCCGGACAGAAGGTGCGCGTACCGGAGGCTCGCTCGTGATCGGACCGAACCTGTCGGAATGGGCGCTGAAGAAGCGCTCGCTGGTGATCTTCCTGATGATCATCAGCGTGGTGGCAGGCGTCATGTCGTTCATGAAGCTGGGCCGCGGCGAGGACCCGGTGACCACCACGCGTACGATGGTCGTCGCGGCCGGCTGGCCCGGTGCGACGGTTGACGAGACGACCAAGCAGGTTACTGAGCGGCTTGAGCGTACCCTGCAGGAGACCGACTACCTCGATCGCCTGCGCAGCTACACCATCGCCGGGCAGACGACGATCTTCGTCGACCTGAAGCAATCGACGCCGCCGCACAAGATTCCCGACATCTGGTACCAGGTGCGCAAGAACATCGGCGACATGCGCCACACGCTGCCACAGGGCGTGCTCGGGCCCTTCCTCAACGACGACTTCGGCGACACCTTCGGCATCATCTACGCGTTCACCGCCGACGGCTTCAACTTCCGCGAACTGCGCGACTACGTGGAGGCGGCGCGCTCGCGGCTGCTGCAGGTGCCGGATGTCTCGAAGATCGAGGTGCTGGGCGCGCAGGACGAGCAGATCTTCATCGAGTTCTCTCTGGAGCGCCTGGCGGGCCTGCGGCTGAACCTGAACCAGATCGTGGCCACGTTGCAGGCGCAGAACCTGGTGCGCCCGGCCGGCACGATGCAAGGCGAGCAGGAAAGGGTGTTCCTGCGCGTGACCGGCGCCTTCGACTCCGAGGCCGACATCGAGGCGGTGAACATCGTCTCCGGCGAGCGCATCTTCCGCCTGGGCGACATCGCCACCGTGCGCCGCGGCTTCACCGACCCGCCGCAGCCGATGTTCCGCGTCAACGGCAAGCAGGCCATCGGCCTGGCGATCGCGATGCGCGATTCCGGCGACATCCTGGCGCTGGGCGACAACGTGCGCAAGGAAATGGCCGATGTCGTCAGCAACCTGCCGGTCGGCATCGAGACGACGCTGGTGGCGGACCAGGCGGTGTCGGTCGATCTGGCGATCAACGAGTTCATGACCAACTTGTGGCAGGCCATCGTCATCATCCTGGTGTGCAGCTTCGTCAGCCTGGGCGTACGGCCCGGGGCGGTGGTGGCCTTGGCCATTCCGCTGACGATGGCGATCGTGTTCGCGGTCATGGACGTCGCCAACATCGACCTGCACCGCATCTCGCTGGGCGCGCTGATCATCGCGCTCGGAATGCTGGTCGACGACGCGATGACCACGGTCGATGCGATGCTGCGTCGGCTCGGTGCCGGCGACAGCGCGGACCAGGCCGCGACCTTCGCTTACCGAACGCTGGCGGCGCCGATGCTGATCGGCACGCTGGTGACGATTGCTGCCTTCGTGCCGATCGGCTTCGCCCAGAGTTCGGCCGGCGAATACACCTTCGCGATCTTCTCGGTGGTCGCGATCTCGCTGATCGTCTCGTGGCTGGTGGCGGTGGTCTTTGGGCCGCTGCTCGGCAAGGCGCTGCTCAAGCCGCCGAAGAAGCAGGAGACCGAACCCAAGCCAAGCAAGCTGGTGCTGCTGTACAGCAGCTTCCTGCAGGCCGCGATCCGCATGAAATGGGTGACCATCGGCGTCACGATCGCCGCCTTCGTCGCCGCGCTGATTCTGCTGGGCAGCGTGTCGCGGCAGTTCTTCCCGTCCAGCGACCGCCCCGAGCTGACGGTGGACCTGACGCTGCGCCAGAACGCGTCGATCTTCGCCACCGAGGTGGAGGTCAAGCGACTGGAGACGATTCTCAAGGCCGACCCCGACGTGGATCACTTCAGCAGTTATGTCGGCCGTGGAGCGATCCGCTTCATCCTGACGCTGAACGTGCAACTGGCGAACCCCTTCTTCGGTCAGTTCGTCGTCGTGGCCAAGGACCTTGAGGCGCGCGAGCGCCTGCACGACAAGCTGGAAAAGGTGCTGGCCGAAGAGTTCCCCGGCGTCGTCTCGCGCGTCGCGCCGCTCGAACTGGGGCCGCCGGTCGGCTGGCCGCTGCAGTACCGCATCTCCGGCCCGGACAAGGACGAGGTGCGGCGCCTGGCGCTCGAGTTCGCGAACGTGGTCGGCACCGATCCGCGCGCGCGCCACGTGCACTTCGACTGGATGGAGCCGGCGCGCCAGCTGCGCATCAAGATCAACCAGGACCAGGCACGCCAGCTCGGCGTCAGCTCGACCAGCATTGCCTCTGTACTGAACGCCGCCATCTCGGGCACCGTGGTGACGCAGGTCCGCGACGACATCTACCTGGTCAACGCCGTGGTGCGCGCCACCGATGGCGAGCGGGCGTCGTTCGAGTCGCTGGCGTCGCTGCAGGTGCCCACGCCGAGCGGCCGCATGGTGCCGCTGAAGCAGTTCGCCACCATCGCCGAGGAGCAGGAGTTCCCGCTGGTGTGGCGCCGCGACCGGGTGCCGACGCTGACGGTACGCGCCGACGTCAACCGCGGCGTGCTGCCCGACATCGTGGTGCAGGCGCTGGCGCCGAAGGTCGCCGAGTTCAGCGCCAAGCTGCCCAGACCGTACAAGCTCGAGACCGGCGGCCTGTTCGAGGAGAGCCAGATCTCGCAGGGGTCGGTGTTCGCGGTGATTCCGCTGATGATCGTGCTGATGCTGCTGGCGACGATGGTCATGCTGGTCAGCTTCCGCCGCATGCTGATGGTGGTGGCGATCCTGCCGCTGGGGCTGATCGGCGTGGTGCTGTCGCTGCTGGTGTTCAACCGGCCGCTGGGCTTCGTGGCGATCCTGGGCATCCTGGCGCTGATCGGCATGATCGCCAAGAACACGTTGATCCTGATCGTCTCGATCGAAGAGGATCGCGCCACCGGCCTCGCCGTGCGCGACGCCGTGGTGACCTGCGCCACCAACAGGTTGCGCCCGATGATGCTGACCGCGGTGTCCACCGTGCTGGGCCTGCTGCCGATCGCACCGACGGTGTTCTGGGGGCCGATGGCGTTTGCCATCATGGGCGGGCTGCTGGTGGCCACGCTGCTGACGCTGGTGTTCCTGCCCGCGCTGTACATGGCGGTGCTCGGCAACGAGAAGACGCCGCCAGCCGAGCGGGCGAGTGCACCCAATTGATTTACGAACGGCAAGCGATCGATGCCTGAACTCCCGAACCCAACCGCCAGCGCGTCGCTTGCTGCCTTCGGCGAGAGCCAGTCAGTACCGCGAACCGTGCTCGAATTGCACGTCGCCGAGTTGAGGCAGATCTTCAATGCGATGGATCCGGCACCGTTTCACGAGCGCGACCTTGATGCCACGGCCGTGGCCTATATCCTCGACTGGGGGCGTGAAACCGGTGCTGACCAGCCAATCAGTCTGCTTGTGCATCTGGGCCGCGAGTCCGCGACTGCCGAAAACGCCGGCCTGTTGTGCGAGGCCGTTCACGCCTACTTCGCGCAGCGCGCCAAGTCCACGCGCCTTCAACTGCGACAGTTGTTCCGGGTCGGTCGTATCAGTCTGGTAATTGGCCTGGTATTCCTCGCCGGCGCCATCGTCGTCGGTGACTTCATCGCCGGCCTCCTCAGCAGGGATAACTACGGTTCGTTCATCAGGGAAAGTTTTGTCATCGGCGGCTGGGTCGCGCTGTGGCGCCCGATGCAGATCTTCCTGTACGACTGGTGGCCGATCCGCGCCGACGTGCGCCTGTTCGACCGGCTGGCGGCGATGCCGGTCAGCCTGCGCGGCGCCCGTACCGTAGCGGAGCAGGTTGCATGAGCGCGCCGGGCCGTGCCCAGGCGCTCATCCCGGAGCACGCAGCGCGGAGGGTTGTCCGGTGACCGCCATGCCCGAAGGGGGCCTGACCCGTGCGCTGGTCGTGCGCGCGCTGCTGTACTTCGCCCTGTGGATCGTCGTCGACCAGAGCGCCAAGCCGGCGAACCTGGTGGTCGGCCTGCTGGCCAGCGCAGCGGCCACCTGGGCCAGCCTGAAGCTGCTGCCGCCGGCCAGCGGCCGCGTGCGCCTCGGCCTGCTGCTGCTGTTGCTGCCGCGCTTCCTGTGGCAGTCGCTGGTGGCCGGCACCGATGTCGCGCACCGCGCCTTCGCGCCGCGGCTGCGCTTGCAGCCGGGCTTCGTCGACTATCCCGTCGGGCTGCCGCGCGGCGCGGCGCGCAACGCCTTCGAGATGATCGCCAGCCTGCTGCCGGGCTCGTTGCCCAGCGGCGAAACAAAAGACACGATCACGTTCCACTGCCTCGACACGCGGCAACCGGTGGTCGAGCAACTGGCCGCCGAAGAGCGCGCCTATGCCAGGGCGCTGCAGCCGGGGCCGCGCGATGGCTGATTTCCTGCTCTCTGCAGGGGCCTTCATCGTGCTGATGGTGGCCCTTGGCCTGGTGCGTGTGGCACGCGGGCCGGGCCGCGCCGAGCGCATGATGGCCGCGCAATTGCTGGGCACCGGCGCCATCGGCGCACTGCTGCTGTTCGGCGCGGCATCCGGTGAAGGCGCGGTGTTCGACGTGGCGCTGACGCTGGCGCTGCTGTCGGCCTTCGCGTCGATCGCCTTCGTCAAATTCGCGCTGCGTCAGGACCAGAAAGTCCCCGCCGCCGACGCCGAGGAGGGTGCGCGGTGAGCGCCATGCTCGACGCCTTCAGCATCGTCGCCATCGTCGCCGGCCTGGTGTTCTTTCTCGCCGGCACGGTCGGGCTGCTGCGCTTTCCCGATGCCTTCACGCGGCTGCACGCGCTGACCAAGGCCGACAACCTGGGCGTCGCGCTGGTTGTCATCGGACTGCTGCCGCAGATGGATGGCGTGCTCGCGGCGCTGAAGCTGGTGCTGGTGTGGCTGCTGGTGATGCTGTCCAGCGCTGCGGTGTCGCAGCTCATCGCCCGCTCGGTGCGGCGGCAGGAACGAAGCGAATGACTGCAATCGTCAGCGGGGTTGTCGCGCTCCTGCTGCTGTGGCTGGCGCTGTGGACCGTGGTCGCGCGCGATGCCTTCCTGGCGGTGGCCGGCTTCGTTGTTTACGGCTTGTTGCTGTCGCTGCTGTGGGTGCGCCTGGCCGGCATCGACGTCGCGCTGACCGAAGCCGCCATCGGCGGTGGCCTGACCGGCGCGCTGCTGCTCGGCGCAGTCGGGCGGCTGCGCGGCACCGAGGCTGAGGCCACGGCCGAGCGCAGCGGCGCCGGCACGCGCGCGCTCGCCGTGTTGCTGTCAGTGGGCGTCACCACGCTGCTGGTGCTGTGTGTGCTGGCGTTGCCCGAACCCGCGCCGACGCTGGCGCCACAGGTGGCGCAGAACCTGCCGGCCACTGGCGTCGGCAACCCGATCACCGGCGTGTTGCTGGCATTCCGCGCGCTGGACACGCTGCTTGAGGCGATCGTGCTGGTGATCGCGTTGATCGGCGTGTGGTCAATGGCGCCGGACCGCTGCTGGGGCGGCCGTCCCGGGCCGCGCTACAGCGCCGACCCCGACGGCATCCTCGCCTACCTGGCGCGCCTGCTGCCGCCGATCGGCATCGTCGTCGGCCTCTACCTGTTCTGGGCCGGCGCCGACCATCCGGGCGGCAAGTTCCAGAGCGCCACCATCCTGGCGGCGATGTGGATGCTGGTACAGATGGCCGGGCTGGGCGATGCACCGCGCATCGACAGCCGCTGGGTGCGCGCCGGCATCGTCGTCGGGCCGCTGGTGTTCGTCGCCGTCGGCTTGCTCGGTGCGTGGCAGGCCGGCGCCTTCCTCGGCTATCCGGACGGCTGGGCCAAGCCGATGATCGTGGCTATCGAGGTGGCACTGCTGCCGACGCTGGTGCTGGTGCTGGCCTTGCTGTTGAACGGGGCACCGGCGCGGGATCCCGCGAGACGTCCGGTGTCAGCCCCCGCCATCCCCTCGGGGGATCGGCCGACGTACCCGTCGGACGAGGGGCAGACATGAACGTCGAGACGCTGTTCGCGCTCTGCGCCTGCGCGCTGGTAGGCATCGGCCTGTACGGGCTGATCGTGCAGCCGCACCCGCTGCGCAAGCTGGTGGCCTTCAACATCATGGGCACGGGCGTGTTCGTGCTCTTCGGCGCGCTGGCCAAGCGCGGCGCCGCCGCCGGCATGGCCGCCGACCCGGTGCCGCAGGCGCTGCTGATCACCGCCATCGTCGTCGCCTTCGCCGCCACCGCGGTGACGGTGGCGCTGCTGCTGCGGCTGATCGAATCCACCGACAGCGCGTCGCTGGCCAACAAGCCGCCGTCCGGCGATTGAACGGACGCGCCGCGATGGACATGTGGATGAGCACCCTCGGAGGCGTACTGCTGGCGGCGGCGGTGCTGTTGCCCTTCGTCGGCATGCTGCTCGGCCTGGTGCTGGGCGGGCGCCAGGTGCAGCGCGTGGCCTTCGTGCTGATGCCGCTGGGGCTGGCGCTGGCGGTGGTCATCACGGTCACGTGGATGCGCGAAGGTCAGACGCTGGTTTACCTCCTCGGCGGCTGGGCGCCGCCGCTGGGCATCGCGCTGCGCGCCGACGGACCGGCGGTAGCCATGCTGCTGGCGGTAGCCGGGGTGGTCTGCGGCATCGGCATTTACGCGCACGCCGACTTCGGCACGCCGTCGGGCGTGAAGGAGTCGCGCGCCGCGTTCAGCTACTGGCTGCTGCTGCTGGCGGTGTGGGGCGCGCTCAACCTGGTGTTCGTCAGCGGCGACCTGTTTACGCTCTATGTCGCGCTGGAGCTGCTGACCTTCGCCGGCGTGCCGCTGGTGTGTCTGGCCGGCAGCGGCGAGACGTTGCGCGCCGCGCTGCGCTACGTGCTGTTCGCACTGTGCGGCTCGGTGCTGTACCTGCTGGGTGCGGTGCTGCTGTACGGCGGCTACGGCACGCTGGACATCCCGCTGCTGGCCGACGCGGTGCAGCCCGGACCGATCGCCTGGACGGCGCTGGCGCTGATGACCGTCGGCCTGCTGGCCAAGACCGCGCTCTTCCCGCTGCACATCTGGCTGCCGCCGGCGCATGGCGGCGCGCCGGCTGCGGCCAGTGCGGTGCTGTCGGCCCTGGTGATCAAGGGTTCGTGGTTTCTGGTGCTGCGGCTGTGGCTGGACGTGATGCCGGGCGTGGCGACGCTGCCCGCGGCCCAACTGTTGGCCGGCATGGGCGCGGCGGCGATCGTCGTCGGCAGCGTGGTGGCGCTGCGCCAGCAGCGGCTGAAGCTGCTGGTGGCCTATTCGACGGTGGCGCAGATCGGCTACCTTTTCCTGCTCTTCCCGCTCGCCTTCGATGCCGCCGGCGACATGGCGCTGCGCGATGCGGCGCAGGCGGCCGGGCTGCTGCAGGCCATTGCGCACGCCACCGCCAAGGCTGGCATGTTCATGGCCGCGGGCCTGGTGTACGTGGCTCTGGGTCACGACCGCATCGACGACCTGGCCGGTGCGGCGCGTGCCTTGCCGGTGGCCGTGCTGGCTTTTCTGGTCGGTGGCGTAGCGCTGATGGGCGTGCTGCCGAGCGGCGCCTATCTGGCGAAGAAATTGCTGCTGGCGTCGGCCGACGCCTCCGGCCAGTGGTGGTGGACGCTCGTGCTGCAGGGCGGCGCGGCCTTCACTGCGGCTTATGTGGTGCTGATCGCGGTGCGCGTGATGCGCCGCCCGGCCGCGCCCTTGAGCGGGCTGAAGCCGGTGTCGATGCTGTCGCAGTGCGCGGCGCTCGGCCTGGCGCTGGCCTCGCTGGCGTTGTCGCTGTTCGCGGTTTGGGGGTTGCTGCCGGCCGAGCTGATCTCGAACCCGCTGTCGCCCAAGGAACTGGGTAACACACTGACGATGTTCGCACTCGGCGCGCTGCTGGCGTCAGCCCTGTCGCGCCGGCCCTTGTTCGGCGCCGCTCGCGTCGACGACGCAGCCAGCGGCAATGAGGACAGCGGCCTGATGCGCCGTACCACGGTCGCGCTGGGCGTCGCATTCGAGCAGGCTGACGCATTCCTTCGGCGCTGGTCGTCCGCGAGCCTCTCATTGCTCACGCTGGCGGCGCTGTTCGGCGGGCTGCTGCTCGTCGGGGCACCGACATAAACGCCGCCGGGAAGCATCTCCACTGGGCTCGCGTTGTGCCGAGCGTTTTGCCTACTGGGTGCTGACCACTGGATCGCCATGCGACAATCTGCCGGTCCGTGACGACGCCGGACTGCCGGGTCTAAAACGAGTGAATCACTTGAGTCTCGAAAGGACACGGATTACTACTATGAGTAAATTAACTCAGTGACGTAAATATGTCTTTCGAACGTAGCCAAATCAATGTCCTGCGACAGCGTCTGGCGGAGCCACCTCGATTCATGATCGTTGTTGCCGGACCTCGGCAAATTGGCAAAACTACCTTGGTCAGGCAGGCATTGTCCGGGCATCCCTCGACTTTTGCTGCGGCAGATGAACCCTTTCCCGAAGAGTTGTCGACCCCTTCGGCGATCAAGCCAGTACGGCGCTAACGCAAGTGCGGCCGGGATCGTCACCTACTGCCGAGTGGCTGGTAAGGCACTGGTCGCAAGCGCGTACAAAAGCAAAGCGGCAAGCGGAAGGAGAATGCTATGTTCTTGCCCTTGACGAAATACAGAAAATCCCGCGCTGGTCGGAAGTCGTCAAAGGCCTGTGGGATACTGACCGAGCCGACAACCTGCCGCTACACATCGTCTTACTGGGATCGTTGCCCTGGCTAATTGAAGATCATCGCCTTCATGGCCCGAGGCCACCCAGTCGACGAAGGCGAAGCGATCCGGGAGATACTCTCACCCATCTGGGAGAACCGGTCGATCTGCCGCGCGTCGCCCCGGCCAGAGGCCCGCCGCTGTGTGAAGCCGCCGGGCAGTGTGGCGGCGACTTGCCGATCCAGCCCCTGCCGTAGTTCGAGTTCGATCGGCGCATTGCGTGGTGACGTGGTGAAGGCGGGTTCTGACGCTGCCCGACGGGCGCGTTCGTGTCTGTTACCCTGGAAACGAAAGGCGAAGAGCGTTTTCAGGATAGCAGACACGGATTTCAGGATAGATCGGACGAACCTGGCGGAAAACGGGCGGGAAATTACGATTGACGATAGGCGGAAGGTGCGGAGATACTTCGGGGAAGGTGGTTGAATTTCCTATCCTTAAGAGTGCTTTGAATATTCTCAGGTAGGCAGGAGGCAGAAAAATGAGTGACCGTATTACAGTTGACCCTTTGCTATGTCACGGCAAGCCATGCATTCGCGGCTTGCGCTATCCGGTGGAAAACGTCTTGGAGTGGCTGGCAAGTGGCATGACCACTGAAGATATTCTGGCGGATTACGCAGACCTTGAACGCGAAGATATTTTGGCGGCGTTGTCTTTTCCGCACGGCTGGCTCACGTTAAACGACTTGAACGTTTGGCGGCATGAAATTCCTGGTCGATGCTCAACTTCCCCGGCGCATCGCCAACTGGCTGAATGAAGCGGGGCACGATGCATTACACGCCCTCGATCTGCCACTGAAAAACCTTACTCCAGACAACGAAGTCATCTCCCATGCCAAGCAGGATGGACGTATCGTGGTGAGCAAGGATGCTGACTTCGTCCAGACCTTCCTGATTACTGGCGAACCATCGCTTCTATTGATCTCCACCGGCAATATCAACAACACCGAGCTGGAAAAAATATTGCACGCAAATCTGTTCGGCATCGAAGCCGCCTTTGTATCCAGTCGGTTTGTCGAAGTCACCCGCGATGCGCTGGTGATACATGAGTAGGAATAGTCTGCATTTGGCTCCTTTCTTCGCTTTTTTTGTAGCAAGCAAACGCAGTTATGTTTTCAATAATGAGTAATAGGGGGCAGATCGCGGTTACCTTATCCTCACTGAAAACCGTGGTCTGTCCCCGGTTTTCCCCGGTTTTCCGATGAGTAATTGGGGGCAGATCGCGGTTTTCTCTACGCGGTTACCTTATCCTCACTGAAAACCGTGGTCTGTCCCCGGTTTTCGAGGCCAGCGGCTTGGTGCGCCGTACCACGGTCGCGCTGGGCGTCGCCTTCGAGCAGGCGGACGCATTCCTTCGGCGCTGGTCGTCCGCGAGCCTTTCATTGCTCACGCTGGCGGCGCTGTTCGGCGGGCTGCTGCTCATCGGTACACCAAAATGAACTCTGCGCACGTTTACTCGCTCAAATGGGGCGCTGGTCACGATCGACATTTAACGAGGAATTGCAGACCATGACACGGCCACTCGTGCACATTTTGGCGACAATGAATATTGCGACAATTCGCGTCGGGGCATCCGGCCCTGCACGGCGTTCGAACGGTGCTCGGCGCCTGCTTCTGCAACGCATCACAAGAAGGAAATCGAGATGAGGATCAGCACACTCGTAGCGCTGCTTGCCGCCGGGGTTGCCGGCTGCACGGTCGGACCCGATTATGTGCGTCCCACTGTGGAGTCGCCCAGCACCTGGCGCATCGACTACCCGACGGCGGTCGAGGTGGCGAACAGCAAATGGTGGGAGCAGTTCGGTGACCCGGTGTTGAACGAACTGGTAGGCAGCGCGCTGCGCGAGAACCGCGACGTGCGCATTGCAGCGGCACGCGTCGATCAGTTCATCGGCGCGCTGACGTCCACCCGCTCGCAGTTGTACCCGCAGCTCGGCTATGGCGCCGAAGCCAGCCGGACGCGTGCCAGCCGCGTCGGCCAGCCGCCGCTACCACCCGGCGCCGACCCGTATTTTTCGCTTTACCAGGCCTCGCTCAGCGCCTCCTGGCAGATCGACCTGTTCGGTCGCGTGCGCCGCCTGAGCGAGGCAGCGCAGGCGCAGGTCTATGCCAGCGAGCAGGCGCAGCGCGGCGTCGTGCTGTCGCTGGTATCGAGCGTCGCGACCAGCTACATCGCGCTGCGCGCACTCGACCGCCAACTGGAAATCGCGCAGGCGACGGCCAGAAACTTCGGCGAAACGGCGCGGCTGTTCGAGCTGCGCTTCAAAGGCGGCATCGTGGCCAAGACGGATGTGATGCAGATCAACTCTCAGTACCAGCAGGCGCTGGCCGCGATTCCGGCCTTCGAGCAGGCGATCGCGGCGCAGGAGAACCTGATCTCGATCCTGCTCGGCCGCAACCCCGGGCCGATCGCGCGCGGCAAGACCATTGACCAGCTCGTCGCGCCGCTGATCCCCGCCGACCTGCCCTCGGCGCTGCTGCAGCGCCGGCCCGACATCCTGCAGGCCGAGCAGAACCTGGTGGCGGCGAATGCCAACGTCGGCGCCACGCGCGCGCTCTACTACCCGAGCGTCTCGATCACCGGCCTGCTCGGCAGCGTCAGCACGGCGTTCAGCAGCCTGTTTACCGGTCCGGCAGGCGCCGGCCTGATCGCGGCCGGCGTCAGCGGCCCGATCTTCACCTTCGGCGGCATCGAGGGCCAGGTCAGCTCGGCCGAGGCGCAAAACCGGCAAGCGCTGCTCTTTTATCAGCAGACGATCCTCAGCGCGTTTCGCGAGACGAACGATGCGCTGACCGGGTCACAGAAGAAGATCGAGGAAGTCGCGCTGCAGGGCAAGCGGGTGGACGCCCTGCGCGAGTTCGCCCGGCTGTCGAAACTGAGGTTCGACAAGGGGGTCGCGGGCTATCTCGATGTGCTGGTGGCCGAGAACGAGTTGTTTGCCGCCGAACTGGCCTCGGTCGGCTTGCTTGCCGAGCGCTACACGCAACTGGTCAACGTATACCAGGCCATGGGCGGCGGCTGGGTTGACATCGCCACTTCAATCGCGCCCGGGGCGCAAGAGATGAAAAAACTAACGCAGTAACCTCATAGAACCCCCGCGCCTTGTCGCACAGCAGGCAAGGCGCACTGAACGGAACGAAAAGCAAGCCTAAACCGCAACCCTCAATCATGCAAAGGAAAACCATTGAACCACGATCTGCGTAACACGCCGAGGAGACTTCTCCCGGCCCCGCTTCTTGTCCTGATGCTCGGCCTGGTTCCGGCTCTCGCGCCGACGTTGGCGCGGGCCGAAATCAACCTCGTTGCTCCCAGCCGCACCATCGACCCCGCGGCGCCGTTCAGGCTCTCGCTGATGGTGACCGGTGAGGCCGAATCGCGTTCCTATTCCCTGCCCGAAGTGCTTCGCGTCAACCTGACCCCCGACCTGGGTGCAGTAGCGCGTGTGGAATTGCGTCGCGAGACACCGGTGCCCGACCAGATCAATCTGCGCCTGGGTGAATTCAGGCGCATCGACTATGTCGGCGGGGTGCCGCCGAACCTGCGCGGCAGGGTTCGCGTCGATGCCGTCGACATGGACGCTCCGGCCATGCTGGTGCAACTCTCAACGCCAAGGGCAAGCACACAATCCACGATGCCGCCAGCCAGCGCCGGCGAACGCATGGCGCAGGCCGACGCGGCAGCGACGAGCGAGCGCGCGCCGGTAACGACCCTGAGCGTGCGCTCCGACAACGACCCCAACCGGCCGGATGAGGGACGCCTGAGCTTTCACGACCCCATGTTCTTCGTCGCCGGTGCCGGCAGCGATGCCAATGCGATGGCTCAGTTGAGCTTCAAGCTGCGCCTCTACGAACCAGCCGACAAGAACTCGCGTCGCTTGCTCGACAACCTGTACTTCGGCTACACGCAGAAGGCGTTCTGGGATCTGACGGCGGATTCGAAGCCCTTCCTCGACACCAATTACATCCCCAGCTTTTTCTACTACATCCCCAGCACCGACTGGCGCGTCGGGGGCAATGCGGTTGGCATCGCAGCCGGTTACGAGCACGAATCCAACGGCAAGTACGACAATGACTCTCGCAGCATCGACACCCTGTTCGTGCGACCGTACTTCACCTTCGGCGACACGCGCGATTTCCACTGGACGTTCTCGCCCAAGCTCTACGCCTACCTCGACAAGAGTGAGAACTCCGATATCAACAAGTACCGTGGCTACGGCGACTTCCGCTTTACCTACGGCAAGAACGACGACTGGCAAGCGGCCTGGATCCTGCGCAAGGGAACCAAGTCGAATACGTTCAGCTCCGACCTGCAAGGCACCTATCCGCTCAACAAGCTGCTACCCGGCCTGTCCGGCTACCTGATGGCGCAGTATTTCACCGGCTACGGCGAATACCTGCTCGACTACAACCAGCGCGAGTCATGGAGCGTGCGTGTCGGCTACGCCATATCGCGCTGACCTGGCGAGCCACTGAGAGTCTGTGAAAAAATCATTACTGCCTGATTTCCACGCTCGTCACCCCGGCGAAAGCCGGGGTCCAGCTCGTTTATCTGATTGTTTTAATGGATATCAGAGGAAAGAACTGGATTCCGGCTTGCGCCGGAATGAGTGCTTGGGAGGTGTTTATCCATTGATTCACGGCCTCTGAGGCAAAGCCGCGTTAATGCAGGGCATCACGGCGGTTTGCGTTGATCGGCGTGAGTGCCGAATCAGCCCATGTTTCAGGGTTTGGCAGCGGCGCGCTTAGCCTTTGCGGCCGCCATGGCGTCACGGCGGGTATCGGTAATGGCCTTCATCTTGGCGTCGAAGTCTGGCTTGGTGGCCTGCAAGGCCTGCCTGTTGGCAACGCGCCTGGCGATCAACGGATCCTTGCCGCTCGCATTGGCTTCGGCCACGGCCTTGTCCACAGCCGCCTTGACGGTGGCGGCGCGTTCGGCACGGATGGTTTTGGCGGCTTCATTGAACGCATTCCGCGCAGCACGCTGCTCGGTGCGCAGCACCACGATGGGGTCGCTACTGACTGGGGCAGCGGCCTGGGCTGGGGCAGGGGCGGCCGGCGAGGTCTGGGCATGCACAAGCCCACCCATCAGAGCAAACGACAAGGCGGAGGCAACAATCAAATTTTTCATGGCATTTCTTTCAATGAATGTAAGGGTGGCAGGAAAGGAAATCCGACGGCGCCATTTGGAGCATTTGAGCCCGCATCAGGCAGCGTCGTGTACGAGTCTAGTCGAGACAACTTTCAGTGGTCAAGCAATAGCCCGACTTGCAGCGAGCATTATCCGGCAACCCGTTTCAATCCAGTTGCATGTGCGGAATCAATACTTGAAAAGCATTTCTGCAAGCGGGTCTTCGCTAGCCCTGACGACCTGGAGGGCCAATCAGGGAAGCCCTGCATGCCGTTCAAGTCGATGCGCCTGTTTTCCCTTGTATCCATCCTTGGGAATGAATTGACCACACTATTAAAATGGAAATGACATAAAAATTCGATTACGCTACAATTCATTAACGGAACATGGGGTTCCGTTTAGCATGTTGAACCAACTCAAGGAGAATGTTTCATGAGCGACCTGATCGTCATAGGCTACGAGGATCAATTCAAGGCCGAAGAAGTGCGCACCCAACTGCTTAAACTGCAGAAGGAATACCTGATCGATCTGGAAGACGCCGTGGTTGCCGTCAAGAATGACAAGGGAAAGGTCAAACTGCACCAGATTGCCAACCTTACTGCTGCTGGTGCCATGAGCGGCGGCTTCTGGGGCAGCCTGATCGGCCTGATCTTCCTCAACCCGCTGCTCGGTCTGGCCGCAGGTGTCAGTGCCGGAGCGCTCAGCGGCGCGCTGACCGACGTCGGTATCAACGACGATTTCATGAAGGATCTCGCTGCGACCTTCAAGAACGGCAGCTCGCTGCTCTTCGTGCTGGTGCGCAAGTCGACGCCAGACAAGGTGCTGGCCGAGATTCAGGGCAGCGGCGGCAAGGTGATCAAGACCTCGCTGACGCACGAACAGGAACAGAAGCTGCAGGCGGCGCTCGATGCCGCCAAGGCACCGGCGGCCGGCTAAGGGCAAGTTCGGGGGCAAACTCGCCCGGATACAGCAGCGGGTGGCATGCGAGGTGCGCGAGTGCCGTGAAGCCTGGCCACCCTGCCCCGCCGAAACGCTAACGACGCACCGCTGCCGGCTAGAAGTCCGTACGCAGGGTGATCCAGATTTCGGTCGAACTGTAGTTCCTCACCAGAATGTTGCTCTGGTCGCGAATGTAAAGAATCTCCGGGTTGAGCGACCAGGACTTCGAGAACTGCCAGGTCAAACCGCCACCGGCCTCGTAAAGATTGTCGTTACGCTTCCCGATGCCCAGGACATTGTCAGCGGCGTCGAGATTGAGGCGTTCGATGTTGTACCGGTCGTGCTGCCAAAAGCCGAACACGAAGCCGCCGAGCTTCTCGGTGAGTGTGAAGTTCAGCGTTGGCGTCAGGCCGAAGAAGTTTGAGTCCCCGTCGGGCCGCTCGTCGGTCGCAAACTCGCGACCGACGTTCGCCACCAGACTGAAGCTTGCCTTGCCGTCCAGCAGCGAACGCGTCCAGCCTCCGGTCAACTCGGCGATGTTGCGACTTCTTTCGCGCAACGGGCCCCTGGGGTAATTGCGGCGCCGGAACTCCGCTCCGACGGTGAACTGGTCGTCGGGGTTGGCGCGGTAACGCCAGTTGCCATAAAGGCCATAGTCATTGCGGTATTGGCCGTTGCCGCGATAGCTGGTGCGGCCCCTGAGGCCGACGGCCAGGTTGTTCTCGCCAAAGCTGCGGTTCACGGCGCCGTTCCAGCGCAGGTCGGAGTCGTCTCTGCGCTCGGAGTTGTCGTAGTTCCGGTAGCGATAGTCCAGACTGCCATTGAGCGCGTAATCGTCGGTGAGTGTGTAGTTCAGCCCGCCGCCGACACGGGTGTTGAAGAAGTTGTCGTTAGTGTCGTTGCCGCCGAACGCATTGGTGCCGGAGGTGGCGTTGACGCGATAGTTGCCGAAACCCACGATCGCATAGCCGTAGGGGAGCAGGCGTTTGCCATCGGCGTATTCCTGCGCCGCCGCGGCGTAAATCTCGACCTGCTGGTGCAGGTCGACCGGCAGGTCGTCGAAGCGCAGCACCGTTTCGAACTCGATCTTGGCTCGCGCATAGTTGCCGAGAGCAAGGTAGGCACGGCCCAGGCCCAGGTGGGCGTCGAGCGAGTCCGGGGAGGCTTCGAGGCTGCGCTCGAAGAAGGTGAGCGCCATGTCGGCGCGACCGGTGCGGAGTGCGGCCTGGCCAAGCAGCGCGTTGAATGCGGCGTCGCCCTTGCTCGCCGCTTCAAAGGGCATCAGCAGCTCGTAGGCTTCCCGATACTGGCCATCGCGCACAAGCTGCTCGGCGCGAACGAGATCGGGAGCGGCAGCAAACACCGGGCTGGCGCCCGCCAGACTGAGGGCAACGACGAGCGCCCGCAAGACCCTGGGGGGGCGTCGGTGCAGGCCTTCGCGATAGTCATGGTGAATGGCATTTGATGGCTTCATTGATTTGCCTCCGTTAGTTGATGTAGGGCATCCAGCTAAATACGGTAACGCGCACAGGGTCAAACACGAACTGTTGCTCAGCACACTTGGACAGAATATCATGACCATGTCAACTGTCATTAAAAATGATGCCTGATTGTGAAAGAAGGGACATTCAATGGGTATCATGCGGTTCGGGATCTGAACTTTTCCCCAAAATGCGGATCAAGTAATACAGGCTTCGACCGGAAGATAGTGTATCAACACCAGGGTAAATTTTTTTACCTCGCGAACAACCCCGCCCTGGACTTCCAGTTCAAGCGCCGCTTCGTTTGACGTCTTCTGCCCCCAACTCTGCATGACCTCAAGTCCCATCTGGCGAAGCTCTTCAATTGCCCGGCGCTCCGCCTCGTCGGCCCGTCGCACGTTCCCGGATGCGTTTTCGACGACATCGAGCATTCTTTCCATCCGCGCCTTTAATGTCGGATGACGTTCCAGCCGCTCAGCAACCGATTCTTCCCGTCACTTTCGATTACATCCCCTTGAAAATATTCCGTAACAAGGGCTGCGTCCCTGGTGATCGACAAACGCTGCTCAGGGGCAATTATTAATTCTATTACACATTTTTTTCCGGCCAGCTATGCCATTTTCCCTGCGCCGCCATTCCTTCAGGACATCAAGGATCTCCCTGTTCGTCATCGGCATTGAAGGCCACGCATCGGTTGAGTATCTTGAGGAGCAGATTCAGGGTCCGGTCCACATAGGCAACTGGAAGCATCAAGTAGCTCAGGAGTGGGAAGGCGAGTGTCGAATTTTTTTACACACTATCCGCGCAACGCGATTACTAATCCTTTTCATGCGGTTGCAATATATAAAATGTACATTTAAAACATATGGTTAACAAATGCAACATGAATATGGCACAGTTTGTGCATTGCATTTTGGCTAGGCAGGTGTCAGGTTCCACAAAGCCGTTTTGCTGAACTCAGGATTTTGACCTGCTGAGCAGCGCACCGTTCAGTAACAACAATAGGGTTCTGCTGTCTCGGGCCCAAACTCAAAGGAGGCAAGATGGCTACTACGGAACAGAAAATGTCGCGCATGGGGCTGACCGCGATGGTCGTCGGCGGCATGGTCGGCGCAGGCATCTTTTCGCTGCCGCGCACTTTTGCCACGGCTACCGGGCCGCTGGGCGCAGTCATCGCCTGGCTCATCGCCGGCACCGGCATGTACATGCTGGCGCGCGTGTTCCAGGCGCTGGCCGAGCGCCGGCCCGACATCGACGCCGGCGTATATGCCTATGCCCGCGAAGGCTTCGGCGACTATCCCGGCTTCCTTTCGGCGTTCGGATACTGGATCGGCAGTTGCATCGGCAACGTGTCGTACTGGGTGCTCATCAAATCGACGCTGGGGGCGTTCTTTCCGGTCTTCGGCGACGGCAACACCGCCATCGCCATCGGGGTAGCCTCGATCGGTATCTGGCTGTTCCACTTCCTCATCCTGCGCGGCGTGCAGCAGGCGGCGTTCATCAACAGCATCGTCACGGTAGCCAAGGTGATCCCGATCATGGTCTTCATCTTGATCTGCTTCGTCGCCTTCAAGATGGACCTGTTCCGCTTCAATTTCTACGGCGGCGATCTGACCGTGGGCCTGTTCGAGCAGGTCAAGGCGACGATGCTGGTGACGGTGTTCGTCTTCATCGGCATCGAAGGCGCCAGTGTCTATTCGCGTTTTGCCAAGGAGCGCGCCGACGTCGGCAAGGCGACGATCCTCGGCTTCGTCATCGTGACCACGCTGATGGTGCTGGTGACCCTGCTGCCCTACGCCGTGCAGCAGCGCGCCGACATCGCCGGCATGCGCCAGCCGTCGATGGCCGCGGTACTCGAATCGGTGGTCGGGCCCTGGGGCGTGATCTTCGTCAGCGTCGGGCTGCTGGTGTCGGTGCTCGGTGCCTACCTGGCCTGGGCGCTGATCTGCGCCGAGGTGATGTTCGCTGCCGGCCGGTCAAAAGACATGCCCAAGGCTTTCGCCAGGGTGAACAAGAACAACGTCCCGGTGGTGGCCATGTGGTCGACCAGCATAATCATCCAGTTGATCGTCATCTCGACCTACTGGTCGCGCGACGCCTTCTCGCTGATGCTCAACCTGACCAGCGCGACGACGCTGATCCCGTACCTGTTCGTCGCCGCTTACGGCCTGATGATCGCCAAACGCGGTGAAACCTACGAACTGAGGCCGGAAGAGCGCCAGCGTGACTTGATCCTGGCCTCGCTGGCGGTGGCCTACACGCTGTTCATGATCTACGCCGGCGGTCTGAAGTTCATCCTGCTGTCCGCCGTGCTGTTTGCGCCGGGTACGGTGCTGTACTTCATTGCACGCCGTGAACAGGGCAAGCCGGTGTTCGAGAAGACATCGGACTGGGTCACGTTCGGCGTCATTGCGCTCGCTGCCATATATGGCGTCTTCGGCCTGGCGACCGGTTCCATCGCTATCTAAACCAACTCAACCAACCCAAGGAGATTTTTATGGCAAATGCAAACGAAATCAAGTTTGGCGTACATTCGGAAGTCGGCCAACTGCGCAAGGTCATGGTTTGTGCGCCGGGTCGCGCCCACGCGCGGCTGACTCCGTCCAACTGCGACGCCTTGCTCTTCGACGACGTGCTATGGGTGGAAAACGCCAAGCGCGACCACTTCGATTTCGTCAGCAAAATGCGCGATCGCGGTATCGAGGTAGTGGAAATGCACAACCTGCTGGCCGAAACGGTGGCCGTGCCCGAGGGCAAAAAGTGGATCCTCGACAACCAGGTCGTGCCCAACCAGGTGGGCCTGGGCTTCGTCGATGAACTGCGCAGCTACCTCGAGGGCCTGAGCAACCGCGATCTTGCCGAGACACTGATCGGTGGTCTGTCGACCAACGAATTCCCGGAATCGGTCGGCGGCGCGGCGTTCACAGTCGTCCGCGATGCGGCTGGCGTCACCGAGTACCTGCTGCCGCCGGTGCCGAACACGCTGTACACGCGCGATACCACCTGCTGGATTTACGGTGGCGTGACGCTCAACCCGCTGTACTGGCCGGCGCGGCACGAGGAAACCATACTCACCACGGCGATCTACAAGTTTCACCCCGACTTCGCCGGCAAAGTCAATGTCTGGTGGGGCGACCCGACCGAAGACCACGGACTGGCCACGCTGGAAGGCGGTGACGTGATGCCGATCGGCAAAGGCAATGTGCTGATCGGCATGAGCGAGCGCACCTCGCGCCAGGCGATCAGCCAGCTCGCGGCCACGCTGTTCAAGAAAGGCGCGGCCGAGCGGGTGATCGTCGCGGCGATGCCGAAGATTCGCGCCGCGATGCATCTGGACACCGTGTTCACCTTCGCCGACCGCGACTGCGTACTGCTCGCTCCCGACTTCATGAACCAGACGCGCACCTTTTCGTACCGCCCGAGCAGCCATCCGAGCGGCGTCGAGCTGCACGCCGAGAACAAGCCCTTCGTCGATGTGGTGGCCGAGTCGCTGGGCCTGAAGAAGCTGCGCGTAGTCGAAGCCGGCGGCACCGACTACCAGCGCGAGCGCACGCAGTGGGACAGCGGCGCCAACCTGGTCTGCGCCTCGCCCGGCGTGGTTTACGCCTACGACCGCAACACCTATACGAACACGCTGCTGCGCAAGGAAGGCATCGAGGTCATCACCATCGTCGGTGCGGAGTTGGGACGTGGCCGCGGCGGCGGTCATTGCATGACCTGCCCGATCATCCGCGACCCGGTGGACTTCTGACCACGGAAATCGTTGACTGCAACTGCTGCCAAGAGCCAGTCCAAGACCACTGACCACGAATAAAGGGTCACGACTTGGGCTGGTCATGAACAGATGCCGTTCACGCCGGCGTGGTATTGAGTCCGGCTCGCTTGGGGTCACCGGAGACTATTAACCGAACCATCTCCTGCGCGATTTGATTTCCTGCTCTCGTGCTCTACCCAGCCAGTCGCTTGCCGACAGTTGCGTAGTGCGCAAGACTTTCCAGCCAACCAACAATACATCAGGTGGACATCATGTCCGAGCAGTCAAGTAGCGCTCCGTCCCAAACCAGCAAGCGGCGTTTCGCGTTTCCCAGCGCGGTAACAACACTGGCCATCGTCACCGTCCTGGTTTGGATCGCCGCCCTGTTCATTCCGGCCGGCCAATACACCACCGATGCCGACGGCTCGCCGATCCCGGGCACCTATCAGCGAATCGAATCGCCGCTCGACAGCGGCGAGCGGGTCGAGCAACTCATCCTGGCGCCGGTCAACGGCATCTACGGCCTGTTGAGCCCGGTGCGCGGCATCGTCGATACGAACACGATCGGGCGCCTGTTCGGCCAGATCGGCGTCATCGTCTTCATCATGTCCATCGGCGCCTTCATTTCGATCAGCTTCGCGACCCGTAGCCTGGAAGTCGCCGTTGCTGCGCTGGCCAACCGCCTGCGTAGCCGTGGCTGGGTGCTGATCACCGCCATCATGGTGCTGTTTTCCTTGCTTGGCTCGACCATGGGTTTCTCGGTGGAGACCTTCGGCTTCTACGCGCTGTTCATCCCGCTCATGGGCGCGCTGGGCTACGACCGGCTGGTCACGGCCGCGATGATCATTCTCGGCGCCACCATCGGAGTCATGGCAGCCACGGTAAACCCCTTCTCCATCGGTGTCGCCTCAGGCGAGGCGGGGGTGGGTATCGGCGATGGCATCGTGCTGCGCCTGATCCTGTGGGTGCTGCTGACGACGATGGCAGTCGGCTGGGTGCTGCGCTATGCGGCCAAGGTGCGCTCCGATCCGGGCGCTTCCCTGGTGGGCTTCGAGGAGGCCGGTCATGAAGGCCATTCGCCCCCCCAGGCTACCGACGAAACCCTCAGCGGAACCCAGAAATGGGTGCTGGTGATTACTGCGCTGGCCTTCAGCATGATGATCTTCTCCGTCATCCCGTGGTCCAGCATCTTCGGCGGCAGCACCGGGCCGGCGGATTACTACGTCACCCACACCGTCGCCGCGGCAGTGCCTTTCTGGTTCGAACTGAACTGGTGGTTCCCGCAACTGGCGATGCTGTTTGTGATCGCGTCCGTTGTCGTCGGCCTGGTCGCAAAGATGAACGAGAAGGAGATCGTGCGGCTCATCGCCGCAGGCGCCTCGGACATGATGGGCCCCGCCATGGTCATGCTGTTGGCCGGCGGCGTCTCGGCGATCATGACCAACACCAAGACCCTCGATACCATCCTGTATGCGATGGAGCAGCTTATCACCGGCGCCTCGGCGGGTGGCTTTGCGGTCGCGGCCATGCTGGTCAACGTCCCGCTGGCGTTCCTCATACCGTCCAGCTCGGGTCATGCCGCGCTGGCGATGCCGCTGCTCTCGCCCCTGGCCGATTTTGCCAGCGTCAGCCGTCCGCTCACGATCACGGCCTGGATCCTCGGCCACGGGTTGGCCCTCCTGGTCTCTCCGACCAGTGTCGTCGTCGTCGGTGGACTGGCGATTGCCAAGGTCGGCTATGACAAGTACCTGCGCTTCGTGTGGCCCTTGCTGGTGGGACTCTTCCTGGTGGCCAGTGTTGCCCTCGCCATCGCCGCCACCCTGGCGGGCGCCAGCCCGTGAGTGCTCGGTCGGTGAGTGGACGTAAAAAAACGACGTAAAAACGCATTGTTAAACAAACTCCTGGAGGTCGCCATGCGGTCGAAGCAGAATAAATTCATACCTGAAGGGCACGCCCGCGAAAGAGTGCCACATCCCCTCGTGCGCGTCGCCATGTACTCGGCGATGGCGCTGGCGGCAGCGGCGTTGGCACTGCCGTCGCTTGCTGCAGAGCCGGGCGAACTGGCGGCGAAGGAGATGCGTCACATCGAGAAAACATTCCCCGGCCGCATGGCCGGCACGCCGCAGGAAGACCTGGCTGCGAAGTACATTTCCGACCGCTGGCTGGCGATGGGCTACCGTCCCAAGCTGGTGCGCTTCTTCACGAGCTACACCTTCACATCGGCCAAGCATCCCGACCGCGACCCCGACCCGACGATGCTGGTTTCGACCAATGTCATCGCCGAGCGGCGCGGGACCTCGGGCAAGCAGATCATCGTCGGCGCGCACTTCGACTCGCGCACGCCGACCAGCGACGCCGACCTGAAGCAAAGAATAGGCGGCCCCGCACTGCAGGGCCTGGACGACAACGCGTCGGGCGTCGGCGTGATCCTCGAGCTCGCCGAATACTTCCGCAAGGTCGCGCCGACCCACACCATCAAGTTCATCGCGTTTGGCGCCGAGGAGATCGGTCTGCACGGTGCGTTCGAAGTCGTCAACCGCATGACGCCCAAGGAGCGGGCGGCCACGCTGTGGATGGTCAACATCGACAGCATCGTGACCGGCGATCACCTCTACTTCCACGCCGGGCCCAAGACCTACGCCAAGGATCCGAAGGCCGGCCACGCACGCGACCGGGCATTGGCCATTGCTGCAATACTGGGCATTAGCGCCACCACCAATCCCGGGATGCATGCCGACTATCCCAGGGGCACGGGTTGCTGCTCCGACCAGGCGGCGTTCGACGGTGCCGGCATCGCGATCGTTAACCTCGAAGCGACGAACTGGGAAATCGGCGACCAGGACGGATACCAGCAGACATCAATCAGCGATGCGTTCCCGAACGGCGTCTCCTGGCATCTGGTCGACATCGACAAGCGCGCGCACCTCGAAGCGTCGCTTCCGTCCGGTCGGGTCGACGAACGGGCGCGCGATGCGCTGCGAATTCTGGTACCGCTGGTCGCGGAACTGGCAGGCGCCAAGCCGTGAGCGTGCGATGCGCAACTTCACCCACAGGAGTCGAATCATGAAACGGACAATCATTACCGCTGCTGCCACGTTCACCGTCGCAATGTTTGCCGGCGTCGCGGCGCATGCCGCCACGGTCTATACCGGCGACACGATCCAGGGCAAGAGGGTCATCAGCCAGCTCGACGTCAACGACCTCGAGCCGGGCAAGAAGCACAGCTTCTACTTCCAGGGCGTGCAGATGGGCACTGGACAGCACTGGTATCTGCCTGTGGTGGTGGCCAAGGGCGCCAAAACCGGCAAACGCATCCTGCTGATCAGCGGCGTGCATGGCGACGAGGTCAGCCCGGTGGATGCCGTGCAGCGCACCATGGCGCAACTTGACCCGGCGCAGATGTCGGGCACAGTGACCGCTGTCTACGACGTTTCGCGTCCCGCCAAGGAGGGCGTCACGCGCATGTGGCCGATTGCACAATGGGGCGGCCAGCTCATCGACCTGAACCGCGTGTGGCCCGGTAACGAGGCGGGCGGCAACGCGCCGACACGGCACGCGGGACTGGTCTTCAACCGCCTCTTCAAGCCCAACGCCGATGTGGCGCTCGACTTCCACACCGCGGCGACGGGCGGAGGTTTCACGGCGTTCATCTTCGCCAAGTTGAGCAAGCCCGAGATCAAGGCGATGGCGGAGCTCTACCCCATCGAGCAGATCAAGAACGATCCGGGTTATGCCGGTACGCTCGAAACGTCGTTCGTCATGGCGGGTATTCCGTCGTTGACAATCGAGATCGGCGGCCCGCGTTACTTCGACAAGCGCATCATTCCGATGTTCGTCGAAGGCACCATGAATGTGTTCAAGTACCACAAGGTCATCTCCGGTGATATCGGGCGTACCTCGAAAGACGCCGGCACCTTCTTCGGAGATGCCTTCCACACCGTCAGGGCGACGCACGGCGGCTTTCTGGAACTACTGGTCGACTTGGGCGCGAAGGTCGCGCCCGGCCAAACGCTGGCGATCCAGCGAAACTCGTTCGGCGAGGTCGTGCGCGAGTACAAGGCCGAGGTCGGCGGCGAAGTTTCGACGGTCCAGCGCGATGCGATGATCGAGCCGGGCACGCGGGTGATGCAGATCCTGTACGTCAGCCCGGCAGCGAAGTGCGGCGGCGACGGCTGCGCCGAAGAACAGGCCGACTACGTCGAGTGATTCAGCACATTGAAAAATCACCGATGGATGAACACCTGAAACGAAAAACCTGAAGGAAAAAAGCCTGTGGTGCCAGCAATTCTCATTTAAAACAGTAATTTATAATCAAGCACTTAAAGAATTTAATGGATTTTATAAGAAGCAGAACTATTCACCACAAAATGCATCCAAGATAAACAGTCGATGCTTCCCCTTTCTTCTCACAAATGAAATCGAGGACTCCATGATCAAGACTTTTCTTGCAGCACTCATCGTCGCCACCACGCTGACGGGCGGTACGGCCATGGCGCAGACCGGCTCCGGAACATTGGACAAGATCAAGGCGGCGAAGGCCATCAACGTCGCCTATTCACCCGATTCGTTACCTTTCTCCTTTTCCGGAACCGACAAGGAGCCGGCCGGGTATTCGATCGACCTGTGCAAACGCGTCATTGCGCAAATTGCGCGTGCGGTCGGTGACACGAACCTGAAGGTGAACTGGCTTGCCGGCTCCGTCAGCGAACGCCTGCAGATGGTCGCCAAGGGTCGTGCCGATCTCGAATGCGCCAATACGACACAGACGCAGTCGCGTCTGGCCAATGTCGACTTTTCCAATCTGATCTTCATCGATGGCGGCGGGCTGCTCGTCAAGGCCGGAGCGCCGATCAATCAGCTCACCGACCTGGCTGGAAAGCGCGTCGCGGTGCTCAAGGGAACGACCACCGAGACCCGGCTCAATGACCTGCTGCGCCTGAGCCAGATCAGCGCCACGGTGGTGACCGTCGCGGATGCCAATGCCGGCCTGGTGATGCTTGAGGAGGGCAAGGTCGACGCCTATGCCGGCGACAAGGTCAAACTCGTCGGCCTGGCCGTTCAGGCAAAGGAACCCGCCAAGCTGGCGCTGGTCGCCGAGGATCTGTCGATCGAACCCTACGCGATGGCCTTGCCGCGCAATGATTCGGCTTTCCGGCTCGAGGTCAACAAGGCGCTGACGCAGATCTACATGGGCGGCGACATCGAACAGATCTTCGCCCAATGGCTGGGCAAGCTGGGGCGGCCGACCGGCTTGCTGGCGGCCATGTTCCTGCTGAATTCGATTCCCAACTGACGGTCATGGCTTTGTAAGTCGCCCCAAATTATGAAAGCCCTGCCCGTTTCCCTCACCCCCGACCCCTCTCCCAGAAGGCGAGGGGAGGTTCGAGAGTCGCTAGCGCGACTTTCACGCTAAACAATCCGCCAATTTTTACTGGAGAATGATGATGACCAAGCTTTCAGGATGGAGGCGTTTTGCCGCTGTATTAGGCGCAAGCTTTGCGCTGCTGCTGGCCACCGCCTGCGAAACAACGCCGGCGTTCCAGGTTTCCCAGCCCTCGTCGCGTGACGGCACGGTCGAGTCGATCATGCAGGACACGGTGCAGAGCGGCAACGCCGCCGTCGGCACCATCGGCGGTGCGGTGATCGGCGGCTTGCTCGGCAACCAGATCGGCGGTGGCCGGGGCCAGACCGCGGCCACCGTCATCGGCGCTGGCGGTGGCGCCTACATCGGTAACCAGGTCGCCACGCGCCAGAACCTCGTCTGGCGCATCGGGATACGTTACGACGACGGCTCGCTGGCCACGATCCAGCAGACGAGCGCACCGGCCTTGCGCATCGGTGACCGTGTTCGCGTCACGGGGAACGGTATCCAGTTGCTCAGACAAGGACCAAATTGAGGATTCTTCTCCCGTTGCCACAGGCCTGACGTGACTCCGTTCGGAATCAAGCGACGCCGCCTGCTGCTCGGCGCGAGCGTCGCGGCTGGCGGGCTGCTCACGGGCTGTGATTTCTCGTTGCGCGACGGTGTGTTCAATGCCTGCCTGGCCGAACTGCCGGCCGAACTGCGTGAGCATCCCCTCATCACGGCCGCGTGGAACGGGCTCGACGCGGTCAAAGTCTGGGACACCCACTGCCATGTGTTCGGCAATGGCGATTCGGGCAGCGGCCTCTGGTTCAATCCGCGCATGGAGCAGTTCTGGCATCCACGCAGCTACGTGCAGCGTGAGTTCTACCTCAATGCCTCCTGCGTCGACGATTCGCCCGGCAAGGTCGACACCAGTTTCGTCGAGCGCCTGCTGGCGCAATGCCGGGGCATGGCCCCCGGTTTCCATGCGCTTCTTTTTGCTTTCGACTGGGCACGCGATGAGGCTGGAGCGCCGCTGGCCGAGCGCTCGACCTTCTATGTGCCGGACGACTTTGTCGCCGGTCTGGCCTTCAGCCATCCTGCGCATTTAGCCTGGGCGGCGTCGATTCATCCTTACGATCCGCGCGCGCTTGACCGGCTCGACGCCGCGGCGGCGCGCGGTGCGCGGGCCATCAAGTGGCTGCCCTCGGCGCAGAACATCGACCCCGCTGACGCACGCTGCGAGCGCTTCTACGCCAAACTCGTCGCGCTGCGCATGCCGATCATCACGCATGCCGGCGACGAGCGTGCGGTGCATGGATTCGGCGAGCACCTTGGCAACCCGCTGCGTCTGCGGCGGCCGCTCGACGCCGGGGTGCGTGTGGTGGTGGCGCACTGTGCGTCCCTGGGCTGCGGGCACATCGACGATGAGCACTCGGAGAAACTCGGAAACTTCGACCTGTTCGCGCAACTGATGGACAACGCGGACTATCGCCCCAACCTGTTCGGCGATATCTCGGCCATTACGCAAAGCAACCGGATGAGCGTGGTCGCCATGCTGCTGGAGCGTCACGATTGGCACGAGCGCCTGTTGAACGGCTCGGACTATCCCCTGCCTGGCGTCGTGCCCTTGATCTCCTTGCAGGCGCTGGTCAAGTCGCAGTTGCTCGATCCTGCCGCCGTCGAACCCTTGCGCCGGCTGCGCGACATCAACGTTTTGCTCTACGATTTCGTGCTCAAACGCAGCCTGGACAAGGAAGGTCAGGGCTTCGCGAAGCAGGTATTCGAGACAGCGCCGTTTTTCAGCCGGCCGACCTGATCGCGACCGCCGCATCAGCAGGTTTGGCGGGGGTTTGCACCCTTCGCCATGTGACCGAAGGGAATGCAGAGCCGGGAGAAGGGCCGGGGATGAGGGCTAACGATATTGGCATCACGCTGAATTGTGCATTTACTGTTTATTCATCTCTGGGAACAAGGCTAAAACGCCGATGAAACCTATGACACCGCTTCAACCATTCGCCTGCCTGGCGCGCTGCGCACTGCTGGTCCTGGCGCTGGCGCTCGCCGGCTGCGGCTCGCTACCGCGCAATGGCGTACCTGTCGACTTGATGGCCGACGCCACCATTCCTGGCATGCCGTACGTGCGTGCGCCGGCCGGTCGCCCAAGCCCGGTCATGGAGCGCGACATGGCGAAATCCTTTGCCCAGGAGTCGGCCAGCGACTTCCCTGTGAGGGCGGAGGGTATCGTGCTCCATCCACACTTGGCACTGTCGGGTGGAGGCGCCAACGGGGCGTTCGGTGCCGGCTTTCTGAACGGCTGGTCGAGCACCGGCCAGCGCCCGATCTTCAAGGTCGTCACCGGCGTATCGACCGGCGCGCTGATGGCACCGTTCGCCTTTCTCGGGCAATCCAGGGATGACGCGCTACGCGAGTTCTATACCACCACGCGCTCGCGCGACATTTTCGTGCTCGGGGCGCTGTTGTCGACCTTCAGGCAATTGTTGTTCGGCGAGGGCATCGCCGACACGAGCCCGCTCGCAGCGCTGATCGAGCGGCACATCGACGAGACCTTCCTGCGCGAGATTGCGCTGGCGCATCAGAGCGGTCGGCGCCTGTACATCGGCACTGTCGATCTCGATTCGCAGCGCCTCATCATCTGGAATATGGGACTGATCGCCACCAGTGGCCATCCCGATGCGCTGCCACTATTCTGCAAGGTGATGCTGGCATCGGCCGCCATTCCCGTTGCCTTTTCGCCGGTATTCTTCGAAGTTGAAGCCGCCGGTCGCCGCTATGACGAAATGCATGTCGATGGCGGCGTGGCCGCCCAGGTGTTCTATACCGGCGGGCTGTTCAGCGCGCGAGAGTTGCGCCAGAAGGCCGGTCGCGGCACGGTGCGCGAGGACATCTATGTGATCCACAACGGCCAACTGGCCGCGGATACCGCGACCACGCGCCGCTCGGTTCCGGACATTGCGCGACGCACCTTCCTGGCTGCCGGCAGATCAGCCGTCATCGGCGACCTCTTCCGTATCTACGCGCTGGCGCGGCGAGAACGCTCCGGGTATCACTGGATCACCATTCCCGAAGGCGTTAACCTATCCGGCGACGAAATGTTCGATCCGGTGGTGATGCAACAACTCTACGACATCGGTTACGAGATCGCACGCGCCGGAACGCCCTGGAACATCTTGCCGCCTGGCGTGCTCGGCGAAGCGGGCGGGGTAGAAGGTGCGGATTAAACCGGCTTGTCGCAGCCCTCGTCGTGCGCCTGACGAGGCCGCCGATGACTGTCATATATTTAAGCGAGGCGGGATCAGGAATGCCGATAACCCAGCGAAGCTAACGATGCTGAATCACAATCAGGAAAATTGAACATCATGAACAAGAAAACACCATCATCGATCCTGTCTTCCTCTCAAACCGAATTTCGCTCCCGCGCAGAACGGATCGAAAATGGCAAAACACTGCGCAAGCAGCTCCCGCGCGAGAGCCACGCCCAATGGCAAGCGAGCAGCAAGGGCCGCGATCCGGTCGGCATCCTCGAGAAATGCAACCAGGATCGAGTCGCCGAACTGATTCCCATCCGCTATGGGCGAATGTTGCGCAGTCCTTTTACCTTTTTGCGCGGTTCTGCCGCCCTGATGGCCTACGATCTCGCATCCCTTCCCAGCACCGGGATCCAGGTACAAGCCTGTGGAGATTGCCATTTGCTGAATTTTGGCTATTTCGCCACCCCGGAGCGCAATCTGGTTTTTGACCTCAATGATTTTGATGAAACTCATCCGGCGCCCTGGGAATGGGATCTCAAACGCCTGGTAGCCAGCATCGTCGTTGCCGGCAGGGACAACGATCTTGCCGATAGCGATTCCCTGGACGCGGCGCGCTCGTGCGTGCGTTCGTACCGAGAACATCTGCGGCAATATTCGCTGATGAATCCCCTGGAAGTCTGGTACGAGCGACTGGATGTGAAGGACATCATTGCCAATGCGCCCGATGCCGAAAACAGAAAGCTCCGGCAAGGGATAGCCGACAAGGCGCGCAAGCGCATCGGCGAACACCTCTTTCCCAATATTACTACCCTGGTTGGCGGGCGACACCGCCTGGTCGATCAACCCCCGGTCATCTATCACGGCGCAGAAGAAGCCAGGGATGAACGGGTCGGGGATGCACTGGCCGACTATCGCCAGTCACTTCCCGATGAGCGCCGCCATCTCCTCGATCGCTACCGGCTTGAAGATACGGTGCTTAAAGTGGTGGGTATTGGCAGTGTGGGCACACGCTGCTATGTCTCGCTATTCTTCTCCGAAGACAACCATCCCCTGCTGCTCCAGATCAAGGAAGCCCGTCGCTCGGTCCTCGAGCCTTACACCGCGAAAAGCAAGTATGAAAACCAGGGACAGCGTGTCGTCGTCGGGCAAAGGCTGACGCAGTCCTCCAGCGATATCTTCCTCGGCTGGATGAAAGGGCGCGACGGCCATGATTTTTATGTGCGCCAGCTACGTGACATGAAAATATCCTATCCCATCGAGGGAATTTCAGGCATCCGATTGAAGCGCTACGCCGAGTACTGCGGCTGGACCCTGGCTCGTGCCCACGCCAAATCCGGGGATGCGGCAACGATCAGTGGTTATCTGGGCAAGGGAAAGGAATTTGACCAGGCGCTGGGAGAGTTTGCTGTCGCTTATGCCGATCAGACGGAGAAAGATTATGCCGAACTGGTAGAGGCGGTGAGCAGCGGGCGGGTAGAGGCCGTGGTCGAGGAGGATCTTTAGGGTGAGCACTCAACAATCCGTCGCACCGGCGGAAGCCCGCGCAGGTAAATTTGTGGTGAAGCGTCATTCCGGGCTTGACCCGGAATCCAGTTCGTATATCAAAACAGTTTTACTAACATCTTGATCAGATGTACAACTCTGGATTCCGGCCTTTGCCTGAATGACGATGTGTTTAATTATGCAGCAGCAATGACAGTAGTTAACGCGAATGGAGAAGACAAAAATGGCTATAAAGCGGATTCTGAAATGGCTGGTGTTCGGGGTCGTCGTTATCGGCGCACTCATGTTCGCATTGCGCTCGTATCGGGTGCTCAGCGGCCCGCCGCTGCATCCCTGGCATACCTTCGTGCCGAGCGAATTGCAGCCGGGCGAACTCGATGCAGCCGACTGGCCTCGCTATCTGGCACAGGAAGGCAAGATCTTCGAAAGTGTTCGTACCGAGGTCAGCCAGAAACTCGATGCGGACGAGCGCGTGCCGATCAACCGCTACTTCGAGGACAGCCCGATCTATCCGGCGCACTTTACCCAGGACTGGAACCGATCGTATGTCTTGGAACCTGACGGCCAGCCGCTCGGGGTCGTGGTATTGCTGCACGGGTTGACCGACTCCCCCTACAGCCTGCGGCACATCGCAAAGCTTTACCGCGATCGCGGCTTCGTCGCCATCGGCATGCGCCTGCCGGGGCACGGCACCGTGCCGGCCGGCCTGAGCAAGGTGCGCTGGGAAGACTGGATGGCCGCCACGCGGCTGGCGGTGCGCGAGGCACGCCGACACGTACCCGCCCCCGCGCCGCTGCACCTGGTCGGTTTTTCGAACGGCGGTGCGCTGGCCATGAAATATGCGCTCGATGTGCTCGAGGACCCGAAACTGCCCCGCGCCGACCGCCTGGTACTGGTCACGCCAATGATCGGAATCACGCGCTTTGCGCGCTTTGCCGGTCTGGCCGCCCTCCCCGCCGTGCTGCCACCGTTCGCCAACGCTGCGTGGCTCAGCGTCGTTCCGGAGTTCAATCCCTTCAAGTACAACTCGTTCCCGGTCAACGGCGCACGCCAGTCGTATCGCCTGACCGATGCGCTGCAAAGCCAGATCCAGCGCCTCTCGCGTGCCGGCCAGCTCGGCGTATTGCCACCGGTACTGACCTTCCAGTCGGTCGTCGATTTCACCGTCAGCACGCCGGCGATCCTGACGGCGCTGTACTCGCTGCTGCCCGACAATGGCAGCGAGATCGTTCTTTTCGACGTGAACCGGACCGTGAAATTCGGACCGCTGTTGCGCCCCGCTGCCTATGTCGCGCTTGACCGCTTGACGCCAACGACCCCGCAGCCGTATCGCTTCACGTCGATCATGAACGCCAACGAGGACAGCGCTGCCACGATCGAGCGCAGCATCGCGCCAGGCCAGTTGCAGGCAGTGGACCGCGCACTGAAACTGCCCTATCCACCCGGCATCTTCTCGCTGTCGCACCTGGCGATCCCGATTCCGATGGACGATCCGCTCTACGGGCTGCAACCCGACCCGAAGCTGCGCCCCGAGTTCGGCTTCAGTCTTGGCACCATGGGCGCACGCGGCGAGCGGGGCGCGCTGATCGTCGATCAGGATTTCCTGACGCGCCTGTCGGCCAACCCATTCTTCCCGTATCTGCTTGAACGCGTCGATGACGGCATCAAGCGACCTTCAGGGCCGACGGGGCGCAACCTCACCGCGACCACCACGCCAGGCATCCCGGTGCGCCTCGAAGCCCTGCTGTCCACCTTCCTCACTGACGACCCGCAGGCACATCCGTTCGGCGGGCCATAGCCAGAGAGACTGAGCCTGCCGGGCGCAGGTTAACGACCGCGATCATTCATTCGCCCGAGCGGGTTGGTGCAGACGTCGGCGCCGTCGCGCGGCAGCGGGCCCAGGGTGAACCATTCGATCGGGAGGAGGATCGGCGACGCGATCATACGTAGAACCGATTCAACCAGGTCGCGCCGCTCGATGCCGATATGAAAGTCGGTAAGCGTTCCGCTGACGCGCAAGGGGGTTTGCAGGCGTAACGGAGCGAAGCCCTTCGCGCGCGGGCGAAAAACGAACGCCAGTTGTTCGCTCGCCAGGTTGATGCTGCCCGCGCCGCGAACGCGCACCCGGGTCGTATCGATGATGATCTTGTCGTCGCTCAGTTTGCCGTCCTTGAGGTCGAAGCGACCAACGACACAGTTCAGGCGGGCGTCCCCGCCCGGATCGATCAGGGGCACCAGCGAAAGTATGAGATTCACCGACCACAGACTGAAGATGCCGCTGCGCAATTCCGTTGGCCAGACGGCGAAGTCCACTCTTCCCTCGGCGTGATGCATGATCGTATCCAGCGACGGCGCCCTGCCCGCAAGTTCCAGATTCAGGCTGACGAGACCCTTGACATCGTCCGCCCGGCCCAGGCGGCGGGCGATGATTCCGTAGTCGAAACGCTCGACGTAAGCGCCAGCCGCGAGCTCGACCTCGGACAGGGTCGGATCATACTCAGCGGAGAGCCGCAGGGTTCCCCCAGGGATATTGACCACGGCCGGGCCGAAGTAAACACGCCCGTCGACGACCTGGACGCGCAAGGACCCGTCGGCCAGCCGGTCACTTCCTGAAAGCACCTCCTGTACTTCCACATCGAGGTAGGCATCGAGCCGGCGCAAAAACCCGGCGCCCAGCAGTCGCTCGGTCTGTCCGGCCGCCTTGCTTGCCGACTGGCGCAGGGCTTCGACCGTGATCGCCCTTGGCGGTGCATCGGCAAGGCGATCCGGCAGCGGGAAGTCGTCGAGTTGAATGCTGGGCGCGCTCACCCGCACGTCGAGACGAGGCCGTGACCCGCTCATCTCGAGTGTGCCGTTTCCCTTGAGCCGGTTCTCGCCGACGCGCACCAGGAGCCCCTGCAGTTCGTAGCCGCTCGACATCATGCGCAGCGGGCCGCGTAGCGACCAGGGACCCCACGCAGGGAGTTCAACCCGCGCCAGTGCGTTGAGCGAATCGAGTCGCTCGCCGCTCATCTCGAAGGTGAGCTGCCCGGCGCGCCCGAGCGGCAGTGCCACCTCGCCCTCAAGCGTCAGGCGTGCACCCGCCGCCTGCGCAGCCAGCGAAAAGGGCAGGTGCGTCGTATCGCGCAGCAGGTCCGCGAGCGTTCCGCTGCTCAACCTGATGTCGAGCGCCGTCTCGTCGAGTGTACCGTCCAGCCGAGCCCGGATCGGCTCGCCCGGCAGCGCACCGATCATTGCCTCGCTGACGCGTATATCGGCGACCGGGCGTTGCAAGGCTCCGAGCACGCTGAGGCGGCCGCCGATCACGCGCGCCTCGAATGCCGAGAGCCTGGCGAGCTCGTTCAGGGTGTTGCCGCGCCCGCGCAGGGTGAACTGCAACTTGTCCGCGCGCCCATCGATGTCCTCGGCGACGCTCATGTCACGCAGCAGTGCGCCGACGTCGATTTCCCCTGTGGACAGATCGAGCCTGGCTTCAGGCGGCTCGCTGCGCAGGTCGAGTGCGACCAGCCCGGCGAACGGCACACCAGCGACCTTGCCGGTGAGCGTTGACGGCTGCAGACGCCCCTCGCGGATGTTGGCGACGAAGCCGACATCCACCAGATCGGTACGGCCGAGGAGCACGTGCTGCAAGGCCAGGTCAAGTTCAAAGTCAGCGAGGTCAATTGCATCGGGAAAAACCGCAGCGTCGTTGCTGCGGCCGGTACTGGCGCGCAGTGTTGCCAGTTCGGGCGCATCGATCAGCGAGCTGCGCACAGAGGCGACGATGGCCTGCCGATCGCCGACGCGGGAGCGCCGCGCGTCAAGCGTCAGTTCGCTGCGACCGAGCTTGAGCCTTGTCTGCTCAAGGAACCACGCGTCACTGGCGATGCGCACGCGGCCGCCAAGCGCGAGGGGCAGCTTCGATTCCGGCGCGACGCCCAGCCAGCGCGCCAGATCCCCGGTGCGACGGGCCTGAAAAGCGAAGCTCAGGGCCGTTTCGTGCGTTGACGTTTCGCGCGTCTCCTCGGAGGGCGCGAGCGTGCCCTCGATGCGCAGTTTCGCCCGCGCCGCGGCGATCTCGAGTTTGATCGGCGTTGCCAAATCGCGCAGCATCTCGGCCAGCGTGCCGCCGCGCAACGAGAGTTTCACCGGCTCGCCGAGCAGCATCCCGCGCGCGCTGCCGTGCAGACGTTGACCACGGCGCAGCGCAAGGTCCAGCGTGTCGAGCGCGACGCTCATCGGGTGAGCGCCGGCGGAGTTGCCGTAGCTCAGGCGTGCGTCCGCTACCGCCAGCGAAAGCTCGAGGTTGCGCACCAGTGCGCCAAGCGTTTCGCCACGAGCGCCGAGGCGCAGTGTGCGCGGCGCCGTGAAACTACCATGAATTCGGCAACTTGAAAGTGCCAGT
>NZ_JBMOJE010000016.1:0-59507 GCF_049316945.1 Propionivibrio sp.
GTTCTTTAACCGCACCGTTCGTAATCAGGCATGATTTTTAAAATGAGAATTGCTGGCAATTTCCAAGGCGTTAAACATTTTTGTTGAAAATAAGCTCAATGACCTGAAACGACAAGCCGTCGCAAGCAACGCCGAAGACAAATTCGTCTGCGACTATTTCTTGCATCGTATTGATTCGACTTGGACAAAAACCCATCTTCAACAAATCATATTAACGGCTTGCGCAATTTCGCGAGCCGTTTTGTTTGAACGGGTGAATGATCATACCGCCGCTTCGCCGGTCTCTCCCGTCCGGATGCGAACCACCTGCTCGACGGCAGACACAAAGATCTTGCCGTCGCCGATCTTTCCAGTACGCGCTGCCTTGACGATCGAATCAATGGCGTTGTCGACCGCATCATCGGGAACGACGATCTCGATTTTGACCTTGGGCAGGAAATCAACGACGTACTCTGCGCCGCGATACAGCTCGGTGTGGCCTTTCTGGCGACCGAACCCTTTGACTTCCGTCACGGTCAGGCCGGAAACGCCAATTTCAGACAGCGCTTCGCGCACTTCGTCAAGCTTGAACGGTTTGATAACAGCTTCAATTTTTTTCATGAAATATTACCCCTAATAATTCTGTGCAAATCGTACCAGAAATCGAGCTTCAATACGGGTCCTGGTAGCGATTGGTGATCGGATAACGCCAGTCCTTGCCGAAACCGCGCTGTGTTACACGTATACCCACTGGTGATTGACGCCGCTTGTATTCGCTGATCTTGAGCAGACGGACGACACGACGGACATCAGCTTCCGCATAGCCTCTGGCGATGATTTCACGCGGGCTGAGGTCATTCACCATGTACGCTTCGATGATGGCATCAAGAACATCATACGGTGGCAGATTGTCCTGATCAGTCTGCCCCGGTTTCAATTCGGCGGACGGCGGACGGGTGATGATACGTTCGGGAATGGCGTAGGAAACCGTATTCCGCCAGCGCGACATGCGATAAACCAGCGTCTTGGCGATATCCTTGATTACCGCGAAACCGCCGGCCATGTCGCCGTAGAGCGTGCAGTAGCCGACCGCCATTTCGGACTTGTTGCCGGTCGTCAGCACCAGTGAACCGCTCTTGTTCGAGAGCGCCATCAGGAGCATGCCGCGAATGCGCGCCTGGATGTTTTCTTCCGTCGTGTCGGCCGGCAAGCCGGCAAATTCCTTTTTCAGCATCCCGGCAAATATCTGCATCGCCGGCTCGATGGCGATCTCGTCATAGCGCACGCCAAGCAAGCGGATCATTTCACGCGAATCGGCCAGGCTGATCTCGGCGGTGTAAGGCGAAGGCATCATCACCGCACGCACCTTGTCTGCGCCAAGCGCATCGACCGCGATGCACAGGGTCAGCGCCGAGTCGATACCGCCGGACAGGCCAATGATGGCACCGGGAAAACCGTTCTTCCCCAGATAGTCGCGTACGCCGAGCACCAGCGCCTGATAGACCTCGGCTTCGACCGGCTGCTCGGCAACGACCGGGCCAGGCAGCGGCTGGCCATTGGCAAAAGCGACAACAGCCAGCGCTTCCTCGAACTGGGGCAACTGGCAGCACAAGACACCGTTCGAGTCCATGGCGAAAGAGCCGCCGTCAAAGACCAGCTCATCCTGCCCACCAACAAGATTGGCATAAATCACCGGCAAACCGGTCGCAGCGATGCGCTCGCGCAACACTTCGGTGCGGCGTTCATGCTTGCCGATGTGATAGGGGGAGGCATTGAGCACGAGGAGGACTTCTGCACCGGATTCCTTGGCCTGGTCGGCCGCCCCGGCCTCCCAGACATCGGCGCAGATATTGATGCCGCAGCGAATCCCGTTGATGGTCACGACACAAGGTGTATCGCCAGAATCGAAGTAGCGTTCCTCGTCGAAAACCTCGTAATTGGGCAAGCGCTGCTTGCAGTAGGTAGCGACCCGAACCCCATTGCTAAGCAGCGTTGCCGCGTTGTAGCACGACCCGTTGCGCGCCAGCGGGTGGCCGACAAGAACAGAGATGCCCGGCAAACCGGCAGCCAGCGTATCGAGTTGACGCTCACAGGCCACGTAAAAATCATCACGCAGCAGCAGATCTTCCGGCGGATAACCGCAGAGCACCAGTTCGGGCGTCAGCAGGAGGTCAGCCCCCAGCGCTTTGGCGCGCCGGGAAAAATCGAGGATACGCGCCGCATTGCCGGCGAGGTCGCCGACCGTGGCGTTGATTTGGGCAATGGCGATCTTAAGTGTCATGGGCGTAACTATAAACGATACGCCCCTGCAAAACGACGACAGAGGGTTCCGAAGAAAGCCTCAGAGGTTGTGAAAAATGCCTGAACACCCATGGCCCGAGGCCAGGCTACGCACCCGCAGAGCCGCAAAGAAACACCATTGTTTTAAAAGAATTTCTCTGCGAAACCTCTGCGCCTTTGCGCCTCTGCGGTGGATTCTTGATATTTTCACAAGCTCTCACATCACCAGGGTTCGTGTCACCCCGTGATCATCGATGCCGAGCAGGCGAAAACCGGGATGCGGATGGAAAACCTGGCCGGTCGCCAAATCCATCAGATTCTTTGACATCGCCAGCAGGGTCAGCGCGGCCGTATGGTTACAGCCAAGATAATTGATGTTGTGAATTTTGCAGACATCCCCGGTTTGCATGGCCAGTTCAACGGTCGGCAGAACGGTTTCAATGGAGTCAGAGCGATTCAGGGTCAAATTCAACATGGCACTTACCAGTATCTTTTTAGGGCGCTGGACCTCGTAAGGAGTTACCGTAAAAGTCGCGCTAGCGACTCTCGAACCTCCCCTCGCCCTTTGGGAGAGGGGTCGGGGGTGAGGGTAACGGGCAGGACTTTCATAATTTGGGGTGCCTTACAAAGTCATGCCCGTTTGGCGGGAACAAGTCAGTCAACGGCCCTTGGCGCAGCAACTTGAGCAATTCCGTTGCCGTTGAGAAAGGACTCGGTCAATTGCTCCAGGCTGCCAGAAAATCTGGCCAGTGCGGCTTGTCCAGCCTTTCCAGTTCGCCTCGGACGAAGCAGATCTCGGCATCGTATTCTGCGCGTGATAATTCGCCACGCATCAGCCGGAAGCGCAGCATGACCAGATAGGTGTTCATCACATCGGTTTCGCAGTAATCGCGAATTCCGGCAATCTCGCCGTTCTGCCAGGCCTCCCAGACCTTGCTGCCGTCCATGCCGAGTTTGCCGGGGAAGCCGATCAACTTGGCCAGCGCATCGAGTGGCACGCTGGAACGTGGCTGGTACATGGCCAGCAGGTCCATCAGATCCAGATGGCGCGTGTGGTAGCGGCTGATGTAGTTATTCCACTTGAATTCACGGCTGTCGGCGTAGTCACCGTCGCCAAGATCCCAGTAACGCGGCGCCACGACGCCGTGGATCAGGCCGCGATAGTGCAGTACCGGCAGGTCGAAACCACCACCGTTCCAGGAAACGATTTGCGGAGTGAATTTTTCGATGCCGTCGAAGAAGCGTTGAATGATCTCGCCCTCACTCTGCTCGGGCTCGGCCAGTGACCAGACGCGCAGGTCCTTGCCAGCACGCAGAGCACACGAGATCACCGCAATCCGCTGCAGATGATGCGGCAAGAAATCGTTGCCATTCTGCGCGCGACGCTGCTGGAAGGCCAATTCGGCTACTTCGGCATCGGAAAGCGTCGGATCGAGGTTGTGCAGACGGCGCAGACCCGGCACGTCAGGAATGGTTTCAATGTCGAAGACGAGGACGGGTTTCATTAGAGGCTCAGTCATCAAAATCCACCGCGGAGGCGCAAAGGAGCAAAGGTTACGCAAAGGAAATCTGGCCCTTTCCAATTTCTTGCTTTTCTTTGCGTAACCTTTGTATCTTTGCGCCTTTGCGGTGAAGGTTTTCGGTTCATTTCAAGCCGGGAAAACACCCGTCGAGAGGTACCGATCGCCGCGGTCGCAAACGATGGTAACTATGGTGGCGTTCTCGACTTCACGCGCCAGTCGCAGGGAAACCGCCATCCCGCCACCGGAAGAAATCCCGGAAAAAATCCCTTCTTCGCAGGCCAGTCGCCGCGTCATTTCCTCGGCTTCACCTTGCGAAACCGACTCCACACGATCCACCCGCGAGCGGTCAAATATCTTCGGCAAATAGGCTTCCGGCCACTTGCGGATTCCCGGGATCTGCGAACCCGGTTCCGGCTGGCAACCGATAATGCAGATCGTCGGATTCTGCTCCTTGAGGTAACGCGAAACGCCCATGATCGTACCGGTGGTGCCCATGCTGCTGACAAAGTGAGTAACGCGTCCCTGCGTATCCTGCCAGATCTCCGGGCCGGTACCTTCGTAGTGGGCCAGCGGGTTATCCGGGTTGGCGAACTGGTCGAGAATGATGCCCCGTCCTTCGTTGCGCATCTTCTCGGCCACATCACGCGCCAGTTCCATACCTCCGTCTCTTGGCGTGAGCACCAGTTCAGCGCCGAACGCGCGCATCGTCTGCCGACGTTCGATGCTCTGGTTTTCCGGCATCACGAGCAGCATGCGATAGCCGCCCATGGCCGCCGCCATCGCCAGCGCAATGCCTGTATTGCCCGACGTTGCTTCTATCAACGTATCGCCGGGCTTGATGTCGCCTCGCTGCTCGGCGTGGCGGATCATCGAAAGCGCCGGCCTGTCCTTGACCGAACCGGCCGGGTTGTTGCCTTCCAGCTTGGCCAGGATGACGTTACCGCGGGCTTGCACTTCGGCGCCGGGTAATCGCTTCAAGCGCACCAGCGGCGTACCGCCAACGAAATCCTCAAGCGTTTTATACATGTGAGTTCAGCCATTGAACGTATTGCGCCACGCCTTCTTCAACGCTGGCAAACGGGGCGTCGTAGCCAGCCTGGCGCAGCTTCGAAAGATCCGCCTGAGTGAAACTCTGGTATTTGCCCCTGAGCGCTTCGGGAAAGGGGATGTACTCAATAAAACCTTGCTTGAGCAGATCATCCAGCGACTGCTTGGGCTCACCCGCCAGCGCGCGGCAACTGTTCACGTTGGCCACAGCCAGGTCATTGAAGCTTTGCGCGCGCCCGGTGCCGAGGTTGAATATTCCTGACTTCTCCGGATGATCGAGGAAGTAAAGATTGACCTTGGTCACATCGCCGACATAGACGAAATCGCGCTTCTGCTCGCCATTGGCGAAACCGTCGCAGCCTTCGAACAGCTTGACCTTGCGCTCGGCACAAAACTGGTTGTAGTGATGAAAAGCCACCGAGGCCATGCGTGCTTTGTGCGACTCGCGTGGGCCATAAACATTGAAGTAGCGGAAACCGACGATCTGCGACGAAGCTTCCGGCAAACGCTGGCGTACGATCTGATCAAAGAGAAACTTGGAGTAGCCATAGACATTGAGCGGTGCCTCGAACGGCCGCTCTTCCTTGAACTCGCTGCTGCCCCCATAGGTTGCCGCGCTTGAGGCGTAGAGGAATTGCACTTCCTGATCGATGCACCAGTCGAGCATGGTGAGCGAGTAGCGAAAGTTGTTTTCCATCATGTAGCGACCATCGGACTCCATCGTGTCGGAGCAGGCGCCTTCATGGAAAATGGCGTCGACGTCACCGTCGAAGTGTCCGGCCTGCAGTTGCTCGATGAACTCCTGCTTGTCTATGTAATCGACAATTTCGCAATCAACCAGGTTCTTGAACTTGTCGGCGCGTGTCAGGTTATCGACCGCAATGATTTTATTTATCCCGCGCTCGTTGAGTGCCTTGACGAGATTGGAACCGATAAAGCCGGCGGCGCCGGTGACAATGGTGTACATAATTCTTCCTCAGTTCAATGCCGCATCGAGTTCGGCGCGTGTTACAACCGCCGTGCCAAGCTTGCCGACAACGACACCGGCCGCCACATTCGCCACATGAATCGCTTGCGCCCAGTCAGCGCCATACGCCAGCATGACCGCCAGCGTGGCAATGACCGTATCACCCGCGCCGGACACATCGAAAACTTCGCGTGCCACGGCCTTTTCATGCACTGTACCGCCCGCATGGAAAAGCGTCATCCCCTCTTCGCTACGTGTAACCAGCAGCGCCTCCAGAGCAAGCTCGGTGCGCAAGGCGCCGGCCTTGCGCTCCAGTTCGGCGTCATCCTTCCAGCGCCCGACCACTTCGCGCAGTTCGCCCCGGTTCGGAGTAAGAATCGTCGCCCCCGCATACTTTGCGTATTCGTCGCCTTTTGGATCGACCAGAACGATTTTTCCGGCAGCACGCGCCAAGCGGATCATCTCGCCGATGTGTGTCAGTCCGCCCTTGCCGTAATCGGAAAAGACGACTGCATCGCACTTGGGCAGACGCTGCTCAAACTCGGATAGTTTGGCCAGCAGTACATCATGCGAAGGTATCGTTTCGAAATCGATTCTCAGCAATTGCTGCTGGCGGCCAATCACGCGCAGCTTGACGGTCGTAGTAACCGCTTCGTCGATGTGCAGGCTGGCATCGATGCCGCCTTCCGTCATCAAGCGCTTCAGGCTCTCGCCGGCCTCATCGTTGCCGACCAGCGCCAGCAGAGATACCTGGGCGCCGAGCGCGGCCGCGTTGCGCGCCACGTTGGCAGCGCCGCCCGGACGTTCCTCGGAGCGTTCGACCTTGACGACGGGAACGGGTGCTTCGGGCGAAATGCGCGACACATCGCCAAACCAATAGCGATCAAGCATCACATCGCCAACAATGAGCAGGTGCACTGCCGAAAGATCTCCAAGCTGCATGAAAATTTCCTCGGCTAATTTAGACTGGAAGTCGCGCTAGCGACTCTCGTATCTCCCCTCGCCCTCTGGGAGAGGGGTCGGGGGTGAGGGAAACGGGCATGACTTTCATAATTTGGGGAGCCTTTCAAAGCCATGCCCGTCAGGTGACAAATCAAGGTGTCAAATCGAATTCTTCGGTACGCTTTGGCGAGTAAGTCTCCCAACCGCCACACGCTGGGCAGCGCCAATAAAACTGGCGTGCCTTGAAGCCGCAATTATCGCACCGATAACGTGCCAGCCGGCGGGTGTAGCCGTGCACGATGCTTTTGGCCAGATCCAGATCGGCACGTGTTTCGGGTGGCGCAACCAGTAATCGTGCTTCAAGCAATTTGTCAAATCCAAGCAAAGTCGGATTGCGCTTCAACTCATCGCGGACCAGACCATACGCCGCTTCCGGGCCTTCACTTTCGAGCACCAGTTGAAAGACAACGTCAAGCAGGTCGAGCGAAGGATAGTGCTCAAGATAGCCGCGCAGGAGTTGCAAACCTTCATCGCGACGTGCCAGTTTGCGGAAGGCGTCGAGCAGGCGCTGTGCGACCAGTGCTAGATAGGTCGGGTCCTGCTGCTCAATTCGTTGCCAGCAGGCGACGGCCTCTTCAATTCTGTCCTGCTGCGCCTCGATGTCGCCTTGCAGAAGGCTGGCGCGAACACATTTCCGATTACGCTCAAGTGCCGTCTTCAAATAGCCCGTCGCTACATCGCGACGCGAGCGGATCATCTCCGCAGCGGCAAGCTCGCAGTAGTATTCGGCGATCTCCTTTTGCGAGGCGATATCAGGCAATTCGGCAGAAATGGCTATCGCCTTTTCCCAATCCTTTTCAAGCTGGTAGATTTCAAGCAGATTACTTTTGGCCTCCTTGACCATTGCCGAGTCCTGAAGCTTGTTGAAGACTTCCTCGGCACGGTCGAGCAAACCGGCTTTCAGATAGTCCTGCCCGAGTTCGGAAAGTGCCTGCAACTTCAGGTCCTGAGGCAGATCGTCACGATCCAGCAGATTCTGGTGCATGCGTATGGCACGTTCGAACTCGCCACGGCGGCGGAACAGGCTACCCAGCGCAAAATGCAGTTCGATGGTATGTGGATCAACCTTGACCGCATCGACAAAGGATTCGATGGCACGATCCGGCTGTTCGTTGAGCAGGAAATTGAGTCCCTGAAAATAGGAACGCGGAAGCGCTCGTGATTCCTTGACCAGGTGCTGGATATCGACGCGCGCAGCGGCCCACCCCAAGCCGAAGAAGAGAGGAAAAAACAGGAGTTGCCAGTACTCGAATTCAATCATTTTATCGACAATGCTTCGTTCAAACTCTCTGTGCCTGACTGGCAGGAATTGCTGTCAGCTACAGATCGCCTGTATTTTTCTATTGTTTCAACTCGCGCTTCAGTCGTGATACTTCGCGGCGCAAAGCGAAAACTGTTCCAAGCAATGAAAGTACCCCCAGCGCTGCACCGCACGTAAAAAAAGCCAGAACGATGATGATCAGCGGCGCTTGCCAGGCGGTTTCAAAGAAGAAGCGGACGCTAACAGGGTCAGTATTCTTGAGCGCAAAGGCGAGCAGGAAAAGGAATATGAAAATTCGAGAGCCCCATAGCAAGGCACGCATCAGTAACCCTCCAGAAATGAGAAAGGCGGCAACTCTCGTTGCCGCCCACCTGTTTTTACTTTAACACAGCTTTGTCATTCAGACTGCTTCGAGCGCGCTATCAACGCGCTCACGCAATTCCTTGCCGGCCTTGAAATGCGGCACCCATTTTTCCGGGACGCTGACCTTATCCCCGGACTTGGGGTTTCGGCCAACGCGCGGCGGTCGGTAGTTCAGCGAGAAACTGCCGAAACCGCGAATCTCGATACGATCGCCTTTGGCCAAAGCCTCGGACATCGCATCAAGAATCATCTTGACCGCGAAATCGGCGTCCTTGGCGATCAGTTGCGGAAAACGCTCGGCCAGTTGCGCGATCAGATCTGACTTGGTCATGCTCTAGCCTTATCACTGGTTGTTCAGCTTGGCTTTCAGCAAAGCACCAAGGTTGGTCGTTCCTGAGCTGGCGCTGCTGTCTGCAGAAAACTTCTGCATCGCTTCGTGTTGCTCGGCTTGATCCTTGGCCTTGATCGACAAGTTGATCGAACGCGTCTTGCGGTCAATGTTGATGATCATCGCTTCGATCGAGTCACCTTCCTTATAAACCTTGGTCAGATCCTCGATACGATCGCGCGACACTTCGGAAGCGCGGAGATAGCCATCCATGTCGCCCTCCAGAGTAATCACCGCACCCCGGGCATCAACCGACTTCACGGTGCCACGCACAATGGCGTTCTTTTCGTGGGTGGCAATGAAGCTGGTGTAAGGATCACCATCAAGCTGCTTGATACCGAGCGAGATACGCTCCTTGTCGGTGTCGATGGCCAGAACGACGGCTTCAACTTCGTCGCCCTTCTTGAAGTTGCGGATTGCTTCTTCGCCCGGAATCGACCACGACAGGTCGGACAGGTGAACCAGGCCATCGATGCCACCTGGCAGGCCGATGAACACGCCAAAGTCGGTAATCGACTTGATGGCGCCACGAACCTTGTCGCCCTTCTTCTGGTTCATCGAGAACTCATCCCACGGATTGGCAGCGCACTGCTTCATGCCGAGCGAGATACGACGACGCTCTTCGTCGATTTCGAGAATCATTACTTCGACTTCGTCACCGAGTTGAACAACCTTGGACGGATGGACGTTCTTGTTGGTCCAGTCCATCTCGGAAACGTGCACCAGGCCTTCGATACCCTGCTCGATTTCGACGAAGGCGCCGTAATCGGTCAGGTTGGTGACCTTGCCGAACAGACGGGTGCTCTGCGGATAACGGCGCGAGATGCCGACCCACGGATCTTCGCCAAGCTGCTTGAGACCGAGCGAAACGCGGTTCTTTTCCTGGTCGAACTTGAGGATCTTGGCTTGCACTTCGTCGCCAACCGCCAGAACTTCGGACGGGTGACGGACGCGGCGCCAGGCCAGATCGGTGATGTGTAGCAGGCCATCGATGCCGCCGAGGTCGACGAAGGCACCGTAGTCGGTGATGTTCTTGACGATACCCTTGACGATGCTGCCTTCCTTGAGGTTGGACAGCAGTGCTTCACGCTCTTCACTAACACTGGCTTCGAGAACGGCACGACGGGAAACGACGACGTTGTTACGCTTGCGGTCGAGCTTGATGACCTTGAATTCGTAGGTCTTGCCTTCGTACGGCGTGGTGTCCTTGACCGGACGCATGTCGACCAGCGAGCCCGGCAGGAAGGCGCGGACGCTGTTGGCCATGACGGTCAGACCGCCCTTGACCTTGCCGGTGATGGTGCCGGTAACCAGGGTGCCTTCGTTCAGCGCGGCTTCGAGGAAGTTCCACGCAGCGACACGCTTGGCGCGTTCGCGCGACAGGCGCGTTTCGCCGAAACCGTTTTCGAGTTGCTCGATGGCGACTTGGGTGAAATCGCCGACCTTGACTTCGAGTTCGCCGGAATCGCTGAGGAATTCTTCACGTTCGATATAGCTTTCGGACTTCAGTCCGGCATTGACGACGACAAAGTTCTGGTCGATGCGCACGACTTCTGCGGTGATGACCTCGCCTTGACGCATCTCCTGACGCGCGAGACTGGCCTCGAAAAGTTCGGCAAAGCTTTCTTGAATAATGGGATTGGCTGACATATTGAGAGTTACCTGACCGCATGGCTGCGGGAAAAGTTAAAAAACATTACCAGTTTTTGACCCGCCCTACAGGAACCTGAATGGCTCGACGTAGCGCCCTGCCGGGCAAGCGAAAATCATTTCAAACTGGTAACACCTTGGGCGCACGGCACCTGCCGCATCACCTTTGCTGCAAATCCTTGTTGCTCCACGCCAAAACCTGGGCCACCGCTTGTGCAATGGTCAGATCAGTCGTATCAAGCAATTCGGCATCTTTATCTTGCTGCAGCGGCGCTACGCTACGTTGGCTATCGCGTTCGTCGCGTTCTCGCAAATCCAGCAAAAGAGGCAGGATACTAGCAGCGATTCCTTTTTCGATCAACTGCTTATAGCGTCTTTCGGCGCGCACTTCGACGCTGGCGGTAAGGAAAACTTTGGCCTGTGCATCCGGAAATACGACCGAAGCCATATCGCGCCCATCGGCGACCAGACCAGGCGCCTGACGGAAAACGCGCTGTCTGAAAAGTAGCGCGGCGCGCACGGCAGGCAGCGTGGCAACCCGGGAAGCCCCGGACGAGATTTCCTCATCACGGATCGCCTCGCCGACCTCTTCTCCGGAAAGTCTGATCGAGTTTTCGCCAAACACCACGTCCAGTTCGGCAGCGACGGCCGCCACGCGCGCCTCGTCATTCCACGCCACGCCGGCGCGCCGGGCCGCCAGCGCTGTCAGGCGATAGAGCGCGCCGGAATCGAGATAATGCCACCCGAGCGCCGCAGCAACCCGCGCTGCGACCGTTCCCTTGCCGGAAGCCGAAGGGCCATCGATGGCGATGACCGGGACCGGCTGCGTTACCGTGGCGAAACGTTCGAAATAGTCTGGAAAGGTCTTGGCCACGCAGCCCGGATCATTGATGCGTACCGTGCTGCCAAACGCGGCGAGCGAGAAACACATGGCCATGCGGTGATCGTCGTAGGTGTCTATGCCGCCGTGAGGGGTCAGGAGTGAGGCGTGCGGAGGGGTTACGCGGATGAAGTCGGCCCCTTCCTCGACTTCGGCGCCGAGCTTGCGCAGTTCGGTGGCCATCGCCGCGATGCGGTCGGTTTCCTTGACGCGCCAGCTGGCGATGTTGGTCAAAGTGGTCGGGCCATCGGCGAACAGTGCGGTAGTCGCCAGGGTCATTGCAGCATCAGGAATGTGGTTGCAGTCGAGTTCGATTCCGCGCAGCTTTCCCGATTTCGGCGCGGAAGCCTCGATCCAGTTCGGCCCCATCTCGATGCAGGCACCCATCTGTGCCAACGCGTCGGCAAAGCGTACGTCACCCTGGATCGAATCACGACCGACGCCTTCAACGCGTAGCGGACCGCCACCAAGCGCCCCGCAGGCAAGGAAATACGAGGCGGAGGAGGCATCGCCTTCGACATAAACAACGCCGGGCGAACGGTATGCGGAAGCCGCCGGAATTTTGAAACACTGCCAGCCATCGCGCTCGACCTGCACACCGAATCGGCTCATCATCGCCAGGGTGATTTCGATATAGGGCTTGGAGATCAAATCGCCAACGACTTCAATTGTCGACTCGACCCCGGTCAGCGGCAGCGCCATTAGCAGGCCGGTCAGGAACTGGCTTGATACGTCGCCGCGAATGCGCACCACGCTACCCGGCCGGAGCGTGGCCGGACGAATCGCCAGCGGCGGAAAGCCCTCGGTGCGCTGATAGCCAATATCGGCGCCGAGTTGACGCAGTGCGTCAACAAGATCGCCAATCGGCCGCTCATGCATGCGTGCAACGCCAGTCAGTGCGTAGTGCCCGCCGGACAGTGCCAGAGTTGCGGTCAGTGAACGGAAAGCCGTACCGGCGTTGCCGAGAAACAGTTCGGCCTCCTTGACCGGGAAAACGCCCGCGGTGCCGCGCACGCGAACCGTGTTGTCGCCCAGCGACTCAATGCCGACCCCAAGCGCCCTAAGCGCATCGAGCATGCGCGCTGTATCGTCGGACTCCAGCAGGTCGCGAACTTCGGTTTCGCCTTCCGCCAGAGCGGCAAGCAACAAAACGCGGTTTGAGATGCTCTTCGAGCCGGGCAGGCGAACCGTGCCTTGGGCAGAAATCAGCGGCGGCAGATCGATGAATTCCATATTTATTCGTTACCCTTGCCTTCCGCCCAGGTGCGTCGCGCCGTACGCGCGACATCGAAGGTCTGCTCCAACGCCGCACCATCGCCGCGTTGCAGCGCATCGCGCAACTCGTCAAGCTGGGTGCGGTAGCGGTCAAGTTCCTCCAGCAGCGCAACACGATTTGCCAGACAGACGTCGCGCCACATTTCAGGATGGCTGGCGGCAATCCGGGTGAAATCGCGGAAGCCGCTGGCGGCATAGCTGAAATAAAGCTCACTGTTGTCGCGTACGGCGAGATCATGAACCAGTGCGAACGACAGGAGATGCGGCAGATGGCTGACGGCAGCAAAAACACGGTCATGCTCGGCCGGTTGCAGCTCATGAACCTGCGCGCCACACCACTCCCAGGCCGAGCGCACGCGTGCCACATTGAGCACGGAGTTTTCGGATAGCGGGGTCAGTACCACTTTCTTGTCGCGGTAGAGATCGGCGCGAGCCGCCGCTGCACCGCTATTCTCGGCACCGGCAATCGGATGTGCGGGAACAAACTGTCCGATCTTGCTGCCGAAATACAGACGCGCTGCGGCGACCACATCCTCCTTGGTGCTGCCACCGTCAGTCACCACCGTTTGCTCGCCAAGATAGGGAGCGATGCGCGCCATGATGTCCGGCATTTGACCGACCGGCGTTGCGATCAGAACCAGGTCGGCGTTCGCTACTTCCTGACCGGCATTGAAACCGACCCGGTCGATGATGCCCAGATCCAGCGCCAGGGTCAGCGTCGAAAGGCTGCGGCCGAAGCCGACGACCTCCTCGACCTGCTCCGTTTCCTTGAGTCCGAGGGCGAAGGAACCGCCGATCAGGCCGACGCCAAAGATGACGACCTTGCCGAATTCTGGCGAACCACTCATCACACCACCCGGTTCTGTGTGGTTTCCAGCGCTTCGAGAAAACGCTGGTTCTCAGTCTCGGTGCCAATCGTCACGCGCAACCAATCCGGCATACCGTAACCGCCAATCGGCCGAACGATAACGCCCTGCTTGAGCAGCTTCTGGTTCAGCGCGGCGGCATCACAGGCCTTGAACGTCACGAAATTGCCGTGCGAAGGAATATGCGAAAAGCCGAAGCGCTTGAGCCCGGCGACGATCTGCTCCATGCCGGCCCGATTGAGTACATAACTCCTGGCCACGAACTCATGATCGTCGAGCGCTGCCGTGGCCGCCGCCAGCGCCAGGTTGTTGCAGTTGAACGGCTGCCGAACGCGGTTCATCAGATCGGCGACTTCAGCCGAGGCCAGCGCGTAACCGATGCGCAAACCGGCCAGCCCGTAAATCTTCGAAAAAGTCCGCGTGATCACCAGATTTGGAAACTCCGCCAGCCAGGCTGTCGTATCGGTGCGCTCTGCCGGTGGGATGTATTCGTTGTACGCCTCGTCAAGAACCACCACGACATCCGCCGGGACGGCTTGCATGAAGGCCTTGAGTTGCGGGTACGGCAGGAAGGTTCCGGTCGGGTTGTTCGGGTTGGCGATCCAGATCAGGCGCGTATCCGGTCGGATGGCGCTACACATGGCGTCAAGATCATGGCCAAAATCCCTGGCCGGGACGGCAATCAGTTCGGCTCCGGCCGAAAGCGAAGCAATGGGGTAAACGGCAAAGGCATGCTGCGAAAAAATGGCCGAACGACCGGGCGCCAGAAAGACACGGGCAATCAGATCAAGCACATCGTTCGAACCGTTGCCGAGGACGATACGCTCCATGCCCAGCCCGGAATGATTGGCCAGCGCGTTCTTCAGCTCGAAGTCATCCGGATAGCGGGCCAGAGAACCGACGGCCTTTTCCAGCGCCACCTTTGCCTTCGGGCTCATGCCCAGCGGGTTTTCGTTGGAAGCGAGCTTGACGATGCGCTCAACCGGAATGCCCATTTCGCGCGCCAACTCGGTGATCGGCTTGCCCGGCTGGTAGGGGGATATGGCGCGGATGTAAGTTAGCGATTGATCGCAGAGTGACATGAAGAAAACTCCGAATAAAGTGCGGCAGAAAAATTAAGTTCAACCCATTCGTTCTTTACACTAAGCCTGTAACCCGCATGAACAGGCGATCTACAAGCGATTAGTCTGAAGAGTGGCGTATTCATTGACTATTCAGCCTTGCTTCCTATAGATCGCCTATTGGTAAGGCTTCCAGAGTGGTTCCAACGCTCGGCAAAAAAGAACAAGGCAGCACTTCGGTTTTACTGATCAGTAAACGGTAACCGGGTAGGAGCCGAGCACCTTGAGATAGGCCGCGCGACGGCCAAGTTCGGCCAGCGCCGTCGCTACCGCGGCATCTTCACGATGACCTTCGATATCGACGAAGAATACGTACTCCCACAAGGTATGTCGCGCCGGTCGCGATTCAAGCCGCGTCAGCGACACGCCGGCGTCGGAAAACGGGGCGAGCAAGGTACTCAGCGCGCCGGTCCGGTTATGTGCCGACATGATCAGCGAGGTCTTGTCGCGCCCCGAAGCCCCGGCTTCCTGACGCCCGAGAACGACAAAGCGGGTGGTGTTGTTCGGTTCGTCTTCAATGCTGCTCGCCAGTTTCGGCAGCTGGTAGCGCTCAGCGGCGGCTTCACCGGCAATCGCTGCAACGCCCGGCTCTGACGCCGCGAACTGGGCGGCCTGGGCGTTGCTCCCGAGCGATATACGCTGCGCATTCGGCAGCGAACGGTTCAGCCATTCGTGGCATTGCGCCAGTGACTGGGCGTGCGAATAGACCTTGGTGATCTTGTCGAGCGAGGTTTCGTTCGACAGCAGATGCTGGTGAATGCGCAACACCACTTCGCCGCAAATTTTCAGCGGCGTGGTCATCAGGAGGTCAAGCGTGCGACCGATTGCACCCTCGGTCGAATTCTCGATCGGTACCACGGCATAGTCGGCGTGCGACGCTTCGACCTCTCGAAACACGTCATCGATCGATACTTGCGGCATCAGTCGTGCCGCATGACCAAAGTGCTTGGTCGCCGCACTCTCCGAGAAGGTGCCGAGCGGGCCGAGAAAGGCAACGCCGAGCGCTTGTTCAAGCGACAGACAAGCCGACATCACTTCGCGGAAAAACCAGGTCACGCTGTCGTTCGGCAAGGGCCCCGGATTGATCTCCTGAATCCGCCGCAACACCTGCGCCTCGCGCTCCGGGCGGTAAATGAAGCCCGCTTCACCGTGGCTGGCCTTGATCTCACCGACCTGCTGTGCGCACCGGGCGCGGCGGTTCAGGAGGTCGAGCAACTGCGCATCGATACTATCGATCTCGGTTCTTACCGCCGAGAGTTTCTTCTGAAGCTCTTCACTCATGGTTGGCATCCGGCATCGTGTCGGCAAACATCGTTAATCCTAGAAAAGGCAGTTGACCACAGCGAACACGGCGAACACAACGGGAAATCAATGACTTGCAATATTTTCATAATTCACCCTTTGGGTGAGCCATGAAATCCTAAAAAACTGAGGCTTTTCGCTGTGCCCGCCGTGTTCGCCGTGTTTAAACTGAGGTTTTAAGGTTAATGAAGTCAGGACCGGCGTATCTGCCCTTTACTCCTGATCCGGCCCGGGTTCTGCATCATTGTCAGCCGCATTGCCGGCATCACTGCCGGACTCCTCGCTGATGCCCAGATCCACACCCTGACCATCATCGGTTTCGACGACTTTTTCCAGACCCGCAAGTTTCTCGCCAGCGTCCAGCGCAATCAGCGTGACGCCCTGCGTGGCGCGGCCCAACTCGCGGATCTCACTGACCCGGGTGCGAATCAGCACGCCACCAGTGGTAATCAGCATGATTTCGTCCTCGTCCTTGACCAGACGGGCAGCGACGACCTTGCCGTTGCGTTCGCTGGCGGCGATGGCGATCACCCCCTGCGTGCCGCGACCGGAATGGCGGAAATCGGCCAGCACGGTGCGCTTGCCAAAACCGTTTTCGGTCGCCACCAGCACCGTCTGCTGATGGTTCTCTGCAACTAAAAGTGAAAGCACCTGCTGGCCTTTGCCCAGACGCATGCCGCGCACGCCGCGTGCCGTACGGCCTATGGCGCGAACGTCTTCCTCGTCGAACCATACGGCCTTGCCGGCGTCGGAAACAAGAACGATTTCCTGCGTACCGCTGGTGATCTCGGCGCCGATGAGGAAATCGTCCTCATCGAGCGCGACGGCGATGATGCCTGCCTTGCGCGGGTTGGAAAAGTCGGAAAGCGGGGTTTTCTTGACCGTCCCCTGCGAAGTGCACATGAAGATGAAACGATCTTCGACGAATTCCTTGATCGGCAGGATGGCGTTGATCTTCTCGCCCTCTTCGAGCGGGAACATATTGACAATCGGTTTGCCGCGACCAGTGCGCGTTCCCTGCGGCACTTCATAAACCTTGAGCCAGTAAACCCGGCCGCGATTCGAGAAGCAAAGGATGAAATCGTGCGTATTGGCGATGAACAGATGGTCGACGAAATCGTCTTCCTTGACGGCGGCCGCCTGCTTGCCACGTCCGCCACGGCGTTGCGAGCGGTAATCGGAGAGCGGCTGCGACTTGATGTAACCAGTGTGCGACAGCGTGACCACCATGTCCTGCGGCGTGATGAAGTCCTCGATGCCGAGATCCTGCGTGTTCAAGACGATCTCGGAACGGCGCTTGTCGCCGAACTGGGCGCGAATACCGGTCAGTTCTTCAACGATGATCTCGCTGATCCGCTCCGGTCGCGCCAGGATATCCATCAGATCGGCGATACGGACGAGCAGATCGGCAAAATCGGAAACGATCTTGTCACGCTCAAGTCCAGTCAGGCGCTGCAGGCGCAATTCAAGGATGGCTTGCGCCTGCGCTTCGGACAGCAGATAGCCGTTTTTCGACAACCCGTATTCAAGGGCCAGGCCATCCGGGCGCGTCGCATCAAGCGTTGCACGTTCGAGCATTTGGCCAACCGTCGTCGACATCCACAGGCGCGCCATCAAGCCGCGACGCGCATCAGCCGGTGTCGGCGAAGCTTTGATCAGGGCAATGATCTCGTCGACATTGTCGAGTGCAACCGCCAGGCCTTCCTGGATGTGCGCCCGTTCGCGTGCCTTGCGCAGTTCGAAAACGGTACGCCGGGTAATCACCTCGCGCCGGTGCGAGAGGAAACAGTCGAGCATCTGCTTGAGGTTGAGCAGGCGCGGCTGGCCGTCGACCAGCGCCACCATGTTCATGCCGAAGGTATCCTGCAACTGCGTCTGCTTGTACAGGCAGTTGAGAACGACTTCTGGCACTTCGCCGCGCTTCAGCTCGATCACCACCCGCATGCCCGACTTGTCGGACTCGTCACGCAGATCGGAAATGCCGTCGATTTTCTTTTCGTTAACCAGCTCACTGACTTTTTCAAGCAGCGTGCGCTTGTTAACCTGATACGGCAGCTCGTCGATGATGATCGCCTGGCGATCATTACTATTCTTGATCGGCTCGAAATGTACCTTGCCGCGCATCACCACCCGGCCGCGCCCGGTGCGATAACCTTCGCGTACGCCGGTAACTCCGTAGATGATGCCCGCCGTCGGAAAGTCCGGCGCCGGAACGATGTCGATCAACTCATCGATCGTCATCTCCGGATTGCTCAGCAGGGCCAGACAGGCGTCGATGACTTCGTTGAGATTGTGCGGCGGGATATTGGTCGCCATGCCCACGGCAATGCCTGATGAACCATTGATCAGCAGATTCGGGATGCGCGCCGGCATGATCAGCGGTTCTTGCTCCGAGCCGTCGTAGTTCGGCCCGAAATCAACCGTCTCCTTGTCGATGTCGGCGAGCAGTTCATGGCCAATTCGAGCCATGCGCACTTCGGTGTAACGCATCGCGGCTGCATTGTCACCGTCGACCGAACCGAAATTGCCCTGCCCGTCGACCAGCATATAACGTAGCGAAAAATTCTGCGCCATGCGCACGATGGTGTCGTACACAGCCGTGTCGCCGTGCGGGTGATACTTGCCGATCACGTCACCGACGATACGCGCCGATTTCTTGTAGGCCTTGTTCCAGTCGTTGGACAACTCATGCATGGCAAACAAAACACGCCGATGCACCGGCTTGAGACCATCGCGTGCATCAGGCAGGGCGCGACCGACGATAACGCTCATGGCGTAGTCGAGATACGAACGGCGCATCTCGTCTTCAAGGCTGACGGGGATGGTTTCTTTGGCGAAGGGTTCCACGGGTTGTTCCATTTTGTATCCGGATAGTTCCAGCAAGAACCAAACTTCGACGTCGATGTTGTCGTCTTGGCTAAACCAGCTATTCTACCACGCCGTCTCACCCGACCAGAAACCGGAGAAAGCAAAACCAACTGATTTTTCGCTCTCGGTTGAAAAGTGCAATTTCACCGCCGGGCATGGCAAATTCTCAGGTGACAGCACTGAAATTCGCCTGCTTCTCGAAATTGCTGCTGATCCGAAGTAAGCTAGCCAAAATTTCAGCAAAATCCCCGCTTGTGCGGCTTTTTTCCCACAAAAACCACTCGGCCAATGAACACACCTATAGATCTACTCATCGAAGCGCGCTGGATCATTCCCGTTGAACCGACCAATGTCGTGCTTGAAGACCACGCCGTTGCGGTCGACAAGGGTCGAATTGTTGCAATTTTGCAACAAAATGAAGCCGGTGCCCGATTTTCCCCTCGCCAAGTCAAACGATTGCCCCATCACGTCCTTATTCCAGGCCTTGTAAACCTGCATACGCACGCCGCAATGACGTTGCTACGAGGTCTCGGCGATGATTTGCCGCTCATGGAATGGCTGCAAAAGCACATCTGGCCGGCCGAGGAAAAACACGTCTCCGCTCAATTCGTACATGACGGCACTCTCCTTGCCTGTGCCGAGATGTTACGCGGCGGCACGACCTGTTTCAACGACATGTATTTTTACCCGAAAGCCGCCGCTGAGGCAGCACTGGCCTCAGGAATGCGTGCTTCCATCGGGCTGATAACCCTGGATTTTCCGACCCCTTACGCGGCCGATGCTGACGACTATCTGGCCAAGGGGCTGGCTACCCGAGACGAGCTTCGCGATGAGCCCTTGCTCAGTTTTTGCCTGGCTCCGCACGCACCCTACACGGTCAGTGACCGGAACTTTGCCAAGGCGCTGACACTCGCCGAGCAGTGCGACCTGCCGATTCATCTTCATCTGCACGAAACAACCCAGGAGCTTGACGACAGCATGCGAATGTTTGGCGTGCGCCCCGTTGAGCGGCTACGCCGACTTGGGCTGCTCAGCCCTGGGCTGATTGCAGCGCACGGAACACATCTCGATGCCAATGAAATAACGCTTCTGGCTCAGCACGGTTGCTCGATTGCGCACTGCCCAAGTTCAAATCTCAAGCTTGCCAGTGGCATTGCCCCGATCGCCGCGCTGACCAGAAATGGCGTCAATGTTGGCATTGGCACCGATGGTGCGGCGAGCAATAACCGCCTGGACATTTTTCAGGAAATGCGCCTGGCCGCCTTGCTGGCCAAGGGATCCAGCGGGCAGACAAGCGTCATTGGTGCCCATCAGGCGCTGCGCATGGCCACCCTCGGTGGCGCTCAGGCACTTGGCCTTGACGCAGCAATTGGTTCCATTGCCAACGGCAAGGCCGCTGACCTGTGCGCCGTCAACATCAATGACATTGGGTTGACCCCGTGCTACGATCCGGCCTCGCTTCTGGTTTATTCAGCAGGGCGCGAGCATGTTAGTGACGTATGGGTGGCGGGCCGGATTCGTGTTGCTGACGGTTGCCTGCTTGAAACTAACGAAATTGAGTTGATAAATCTCGCGGCTTTGTGGCAGAATCAAATTCGTCCGCGCAAAGTTTGATCAAGTTGTTATAGATAATAGGGCGTACCAGGTCATGCGGACGAAAAACCGCAGGCTTTAACAAATAACTAACGAGGAAATCAAGATGAACAAAACTGTGAAACATTCAATGATGGCCTTGCTGGCCGCCACGCTCGGCCTTTGTGCTTCGCTGGCGCAAGCACAAGCTGTTGATCGCGTCTACGTTATCGACAGCCGCGGCGAAGTTGCCAAAAGCGGTACCGGCCTTTGCTGGCGCACCGGCTTCTGGACCCCGGCAGCTGCTGCCAAGGATCCGGCTGGTTGCAAATGCGACAAGGACCTGATCCCGAAGGAAATTTGCGAGCCACCAGCACCTGTTGTTGTCGCTGCTCCTCCTGCCGCGAAGACGTTTGGCGAGAAGATCACCGTAGCAGCCGATGCGCTGTTCGACTTCAACAAGTCTACGCTGCGTCCTGAAGGCAAGGCGAAGATTGACGAAGTTGTTGCCAAGTCCAATAAACTGAATCTGGAAGTCGTGATCGTTGTCGGCCATACTGACCGCATCGGTGGCAAGGCATTCAACCAGAAACTCTCCGAAAAGCGCGCCGCAGCGGTCAAGGATTACCTGGTCAGCAAGGGCATCCCGGCCAACCGTGTTTACACCGAAGGCAAGGGCCTGACGCAACCGGTCACCAAGCCCGATCAGTGCCCGAACAAGTTGGGCCGGGCAAAACTCATCGCTTGTCTGCAACCTGACCGTCGCGCTGACATTGAATTGATCGGCACTTCCAAGTAATTCTGCCGATGTTAATAAAAGCCCTGCTTCGGCAGGGCTTTTTTTGTTTCCACCATTTAAAGATACTCTGTGCACCATGCTCAACGCCGACCAGAACGAACTCGACAAATTCAGCCAACTCGCGCATCGCTGGTGGGATCCGAACAGCGAATTCAAGCCGTTGCACGAAATCAACCCGCTTCGTCTCGAATGGATTGATAAGCACGCCAATATTTCAGGAAAAAGAATTCTTGATATCGGCTGTGGCGGCGGAATACTCTCGGAAAGCATGGCTCAACGTGGCGCTTTGGTAACAGGCGTCGACCTCTCAGACAAAGCGCTCGGCGTAGCTCGTCTTCACCTGCTGGAAAGCGGTAACAAGGTTGATTACCGGAAAATATCGGCAGAAGAACTCGCTGACCAGGAGGCGGCCAGCTATGACATTATCACCTGCATGGAAATGCTCGAACACGTCCCCAACCCGGCCAGCTCCATTGCAGCCTGCGCCGCACTGGTCAAACCGGGCGGGCATGTCTTTTTCTCAACGATCAACCGCAACGCCAAGGCCTATTTGCTCGCTGTTATCGGTGCCGAATACGTACTCAAGATACTTCCCAAGGGTACTCACGATTACGCAAAATTCATCAAGCCCTCCGAGCTTTCACGCTGGGCAAAAAGTGTCAGGCTGGAACCCGATGAATTGATCGGCATGACCTACAATCCATTCAACCAAAGCTACAGCCTTGGACGCAATACCGACGTCAACTATCTATTGCACTGCGCCAGGGAAGCATGATGCCTCACGCATGCCTCGTTCGGCCAAAGGCGAACCTCCTTGATTTCACCGGGAGAGTAGTTCGGTTCAATGGCCTCGACCATGTTCCAACGTTGGACGTGCAGGCCACCCGTATGCGTGTATGCGCACATATCGAAATAGCATGTCCCGGGGAGGTCAGGAGCGCATCATGCTTCAATGAATACGGCACTCTTCAGGCATATAGTCTGTAGATCGCCTATTCACGGGCGTTACAGCGATACTTGCCGCTATCTCCATTGCTCCATTGCTGATCTGGTTGCCGAAAACAGCACCTGCACAATCTGACAGGCCGCCTGTTAGCTCGTCGAGTTCGAATTTAAAATTACTGTTAATGGATACTGGTAGCGGGCTCTCAACGGCAGATTGCGTCCGTTATCCGGCGGGGTTTCCGTCCTTCGCGATCACTTTCTCTGCCTGAACCCAGTCGTCGGCGGGTGCCCCGCCCTTGAATTGACGCTTCTCAGCGAGGTAGTACGCTGTCTCGCGAATCACTTGCTCTGGATCGGGAGCATGGATTATTTGCTCCTCCGCAGTCATTGCCATCCACGTATTGGCCTCTGCCAGTGCGGCGTGATCCTGGGCCGGGCTAGTTGATTCGGTCGGTTGAATTCCGGGCTGCCCGCCCTGATCCTGCGCTGTCACAAGGTGAATCGGTTGCCGCTCCACTTGATCATGAATCCCCACACTTTTTCCGGGGGCATCGTCCTTGGGCATCGACACACCGACGGGTTCGGCCAATCCAACAGGCATAGCCGCAGCATCTGGCACTACCTCTGGAAGGTCGGCGCGGGCTTCTTGCAGCGGCTCGATAGTCTTGTCAGTTTGCCGGGGTTGCAGCGCCGCCTCCTCCGGCACGCGCAATTCTCTTTTGCGCGTCTCCCACAGGAAGTTGCCGGCGATGAGCAGCGCGATCGCCAAGGGGTCAAAGACAAAGATGATCACCAGGATCACGTACTTGACCGCCTGTTCCACTGACACGTCAAAAGCCTGTGAAACGTAGACGATCGGTCCGGCATGCGTGTTGATGTTGATCTGCTGCACCCGCAGCCTGGGCAGTTCCGCTTCCAATTGCCGCAGACGCAGGTTGATGCGGTCGGCTTCACCCTTGAAGGCGCCGATGAGCTTTTGACGCCCTTTCACGATGTGTGCTGGAAGATTGGCTATCTGGGCATCAATCTCCTTCTTGCGCGCCTCCAGCTTGGCCTGTTCCTCCATGGTGGCGGTCACCAGGATCTGTTGCTGCTTCGTATCCTTGATGGCGCCCTGGAAGGCGGCGGAGAGATAGCCGAACGCACCGGCCGAGGTGATGGCCATCAATACCGCGGTGGCCAGAATCATGTACAGCCTGAGCGCCTTGGGTGCCGTGCCCCAGCGCTTGTACAGGAAGGAAACGGTGACGATCTTGCCCACGTCGAGCGCCCCAGCCAGGGCGATGATGATCGGATCGGCGCTAAACAGGCTTGAGAGCCCGATGATTGATATCCAGGTTCCGAGGCCCTCGATCAGGAACGCCGAGGCAAAGGTCAATAGTGAGAAGATCATGGGAAGAGAAGAAATTCAGGAGTTTGTGATGGCGCTCGGTACCTGCAAGATCTTCTTGTCTTGTGCAGCAAGGCAGCTTTGGCGGTGTCCAGGGCGACGTCAGGGGCGGGTTCGACGTTCATCTTCATCTATCTGGTCTTTCGATTATCCTATGGCAAATTGATTGGGTCCGCCGTCCTCGGCGCGGTAGAGCGCCACGTCGGCCAAGCGCAGCACGGTCTCGGCCGGCTCGCTTACCTCCGGACTCTTCGCGGCCACGCCAATGCTGACCTTCGCCTTGCCGTGTCGCCATTCCTCGTGCAGCGTGCTGTCGACTCCGTTGCGGCACGTAAAGTTTCCGGGGATTCCGATTTCTAGCTTGATGTCAGCGGCCGAGTATCCTTGACATGACCAATGGTTGCACTTGGCGCCTAAAAAGTGAGCAGATAACCAAGCCCTGTCATTCACCTCAAGGGCACGAGTGCCAGCCAGCAACGAGCATCATTCATGTCAAATTCTATTTTTTTCATGCTGGTGATTGGGCAAGGCGAATGCAGTGGGCGGAGTTTGTCCGGCAAGACTCTATTGAGATTTCGCGTATGACATTGACCGGTGTACAGAAGCCAAGGATACTCCGTATTATGCGGTTGATATTTCCTTTCCTTTTGCAGTCGAAACGGTCGCAACCCTTTGAACAGCCCTGCTGAATTACTTACCTCATCTATTCTGCACTGCGGCCAGCGGCAACGTTTCCTGCAATTTGGCGGCATCTACCTTGTACTGTGGATAGGCATCTGGTTCGTCGCTAGCCTGATTGACAGCCTGGGCTTCGTCAGCCTGTGGTTTCTGCCAGCCGCCCTGCGCTTTTGCTGCCTGCTTTTTTGGCTGGCTCGGGCTCCTGCTTGAAATGCTGACCCATCTGGCGTGTGGTCTGCTGCAACTCACACTACCGGGAGATCGCATCTCCATCTTCCTTTCCGCGCAGACACTCTGGCTGCTCTATGGCTGGTTTGCGCCATTACTTGCCTCTGCTGCGGTGATCCTTCCCCTGCGTCGGTGGATGCGTCATCCTTGGGATTTCACCCAGCCCGGCCTTGCCCTGCACTATCAGGTGGTAATGATTGCCATCGCCCTGGTGGGATTGTGGCTCAGCAGTGCGGTTGAATCCCGCAACCGGCTCATGCTGCGCTACCGTAATTTCGCCAGCATTTCCAATGATCTGCTCTGGGAGACCGATTCCGAAGGTCGCTTGCTCGAAGCCAGCGGGCGGCTGGCCAACGAGCTTGCGCTGTCGCCGGGTCAACCCTGGCGGTCGCTGCTGGGCGAAGTTTCGCAACCGCAATTGGCTGCGCTCGAACACGCCCTGACTCAACAACAGCCGTTTCGCCATCTGGAGATCACGTTGCAAAGCGCCGGTGATGCTCCGCGCTGGATTCAACTCAACGGGCTGCCGCTGCGCGACGATTCGGGTAAGTTGACGGGCTATCGCGGCACCGCCGTTGATGTCTCCCGCTCACGTCAGGCGGAAGCGCTGCTACTCAACTGCAACGAGGACCTGCTTGCGGAAGTGGCGGAGCGCACCCGCGCCCTGGACCAGACGAATAGCGAACTGGAGACCAAGGAACGGCATCTGCAGGTGTTACTGGCCGCGGCCCCGGTGGGCGTGCTGGAACTCGATGACGCCCAGCACTGCCGCTACCTTAACGTCAATGGCTGCACGCTGACCGGCTGCACCCAGGAACAGGCTCATGGCCTCCCCCTTCTCGACTTCGTGCATCCCGATGACCGCGAGCATGTGGAGTTCGCCTGGAAAATCAATCGGCAAAGCGCTACGGTGCACTGGCTGGAGTTCCGGCTGAACCGCACCAACCTGTGGTGCGCCGCTTACTGGATCAACCTGAGGCATCCCGATCAGTCCATGGACGGGGCGATCATGGTGCTGACCGACTCCACCGCTCGCCGCCAGCAGGATGAGCGGCTATGGAACCTGGCCCACCACGACCCCCTGACCGACTTGCCTAACCGCAACCTGTTCAGGGGCCGGAGCGTGCAGGCCTTGAGCCTCGCCAGGCGCCGCGAAACTGGAGCGGCGCTGCTGTGCATCGATCTCGACGGCTTTAAGGCCGTTAACGATCATCTCGGCCACGCTGCCGGCGATGAACTGCTGCAACAGGTGGCTCAGCGGCTGAAGAACCGGCTACGCGACAGCGATACCGTGGCGCGGATGGGTGGCGATGAATTTGCCGTGATCATGCCAGAAATCACGGAACCCGAGCATGCGCTGCAAGTGGCCACTGAATTGGTAACCAGCCTGGCCGAGCCGTTCAATCTGCCACAGGGGCTGGTGTACATTTCGGGCAGCATCGGCGTCGCACTGTATCCGCAACACGCCGATACCATCGAAACGCTGACACAGTGCGCTGACCGGGCAATGTACACCGCCAAACATGCCGGTAGATCAAGTACAGGTATGGAATGGCGGGCGTCGCCTGGCTGTGGACGCCAGCGTATATTCGAAGGGGAACGAAACTTCCATCGGATTGCCGGGACTACACGTTCCGGACAGAAGAAATAGGACGGACTAACGGGCATGGCTCTGATAGGCACCCCAAGAAATGAAAAGCATGCCCGTTAAAACATCCGGATCGAAGCTAAGTACCGATAGCCTTCGATCTGCGAAACAATAGTTTGCATAAGGAGGTTTCAAATGATCGTCAAAGGCATTATTTTCGATATCAACGGAACGATGACCGATATCCTGACTGACGAAGCGGACGACGAGGTGTATCGCGTCATCAGCAATCTTATGTCATATCAAGGCATCTTGCTCGATCCTGCCGAAGTCAAGCAGTGCTATTTTCAGACGTTGCAGGAACAACGTGCGGCAAACGTTGAACGCCACCCCGAATTTGATGCCGTTGAAATCTTCCGCAAGATGATGACGCAGCACGCGACGGATTTCACAAACGCCCTGCCGGCCGCGAAGCTTGAACAGCTTCCGCGACTTCTTGCCGAGACATTCCGTGCCGCATCCCGCTTCCGCTTGCAACTTTATCCTGGCGTCGATGAAACCATCCGGCAACTGCACCAGAATTATCATCTGGCGATAATTTCCGATGCGCAAAGCGCCTACGCCGCTCCGGAGCTGAACGCCGTCGGACTCTCCAGCTATTTCGACCCAATCATCGTTTCGGGAAACTTCGGCTACCGCAAGCCCGACGAACGCCTTTTCACAGCCGCATTGAAGACCATGAAAATGGAGTCAGCAGAGGTTCTTTATGTGGGCAATGACATGTACTGTGATGTTTTCGGCGCGCAGCAACTCGGGATCAAGACGGTCTTTTTCAGATCGAACCAGGGAAGGCAGGAAGCGGCAGGCGCAGAGCCAGACTATATTATTTACAATTTCCCTGAGTTGCTGAACGCCATCCGTTTTTTCGAAAGCCGATAGGCGCTGCACCAGGCACATGCCCGGAGAGCCACTGTTTATCTTGCTCTCCAGCCATGCACATTATGCTGCATCCTTGCTCTCGACACATCGATAAAACGAAGGAGAAACACCCATGAACGCCCTACTGCCCAGACCCGACCCCCAAGGCCTGCTCGAATACTCGGTGGTCTATACCGACCGGGCGCTTAATCATATGTCACAACGCTTTCAGGGCGTGATGAAGGACATCTCGCGCATCCTGAAGACCGTTTACAACGCGAAGTCTGCCATCATCGTGCCGGGCAGCGGCACCTTCGGCATGGAGGCGGTGGCTCGCCAGTTCGCCACGGACAAAAAATGCCTGATTATCCGCAACGGCTGGTTCAGCTACCGCTGGACGCAGATTTTCGAGATGGGGCGTATTCCTGCCGAGAGCATCGTCCTCAAGGCCCGCCAGATCGGCAGCGGCAGCAATGCGCCCTTTGCTCCAGCGCCGGTTGAAGACGTTGTGGCCGCGATTCATGAACACCAGCCGGATGTCGTTTTCGCCCCGCATGTCGAAACGGCCTCCGGCATGATTCTGCCCGATGACTACCTGCGCGCCGTCGGCGCCGCGGTGCGAGCGGTCGATGGCCTGTTCGTCCTCGATTGCATTGCTTCCGGCACGGTCTGGGTCGACATGGTCGCCAACAACGTCGACGTCTTGATCAGTGCGCCACAGAAAGGCTGGAGCGCTTCGCCGTGCTGCGCACTGGTTGCGCTCAGCGAGCGCGCCCGTAGCCGGATCGATGCCACCAGCAGCAGCAGTTTTGCCTGTGACCTGAAAAAATGGCTGCAGATCATGGAAGCCTTCGAGGCCGGCGGACACGCTTACCATGCAACCATGCCCACCGACGCGCTTGCCACTTTGCGCGATGTAATGCTGGAAACGGAAGCCTACGGCTTCGACAAGGTCTGCCGCGAACAGCAGGAACTTGGTCGCCAGGTGCGCGAACTGCTGGTCGGCAAGGGCTTCCCGAGCGTCGCGGCTGAAGGTTTCCAGGCGCCCGGAGTAGTGGTCAGCTACACTACCGACCTGGAGATTCAGTCGAGCAGGAAATTCCTCAAGATCGGCATCCAGGCTGCTACAGGCGTCCCGCTTCAGTGCGACGAACCCGCTGATTTCCGCAGCTTCCGCATCGGCTTGTTCGGCCTTGAAAAGCTTCACAACCCGGAACGAACGGTGAACAGCCTTGAAGAGGCGTTGAACAGCCTTGGGTAAAGGCGGTGAGTCTGCAAATTTTTAAGTCAGCCTGTCTGCATTATATTCCACGGGATTGCTCTGGAGAGCCCATGGATAGGCGATCTTCAGGCCATGCCTTGGGGACCCGCGTAAACAAAGGCTCTCCAGGCAACTTTCTGTAGATCGCCATTTGACGGGCGTTGCAGGGCGAGAAGGTGAATCCGGCGTAAAGTCCGGCGCTTGTACTCATCTTCCCTTCACCTCTGTTTACCGCTCCCGGTCAACACCAGCGCTGTGCGCCTGCTGATCGGCCCAATATGAAGAGCGCACCATCGGGCCGCAGGCGGCACCGGTGAAGCCCATCTTTTTGGCCTCTTCCTCGTACATCTCGAAAATGTCGGGATGCACGTAGCGTGACACCGGCAGGTGATGGCCGGAGGGCGCGAGGTACTGGCCGATGGTGAGCATTTCAACGCCGTTGGCGCGCAGGTCGCGCAATACGTCTAGGATTTCATCGTCGGTTTCGCCCAGCCCGACCATCAGGCCGGACTTGGTGGGCACCTGCGGATAGCGTGCCTTGAATTGCTGCATGAAGGCCAGCGAGTGCGCGTAGTCAGCTCCGGGGCGCGCCTGCTTGTAAAGGCGCGGCACGGTTTCCATGTTGTGATTGAGCACGTCGGGCAGCGACTGGCCGAGCACTTCGATGGCGATTTCCATGCGCCCACGGAAGTCCGGCACCAGGGTTTCGATGGTGGTCGTCGGCGACTTGGCACGCACGGCGGCGATGACGTCGACGAAGTGCTGGGCACCGCCGTCGCGCAGGTCGTCGCGGTCGACGCTGGTGATGACCACGTAGCGCAGTTTGAGACTGGCCACGCTGTCGGCCAGGTTGCCCGGTTCATTCGCGTCGGGCGGCAATGGTTTGCCGTGGCCGACGTCACAGAAGGGGCAGCGGCGCGTGCAGATGTCGCCGAGGATCATGAAGGTGGCGGTGCCGCGCCCGAAGCATTCGCCGATGTTCGGGCAGGCGGCTTCCTCGCAGACGGTGTGCAGCTTCTGCTCGCGCAGCATTTTCTTGATTTCGCCGAAGCGCCCGTCGGCATTGCCGGCCTTGACGCGAATCCACGCCGGCTTGCGCAGCGCCTCGGTGTGCACGATCTTGATCGGGATGCGCGACGTTTTCAGTTCGCCCTTCTGCTTGACACCGGCGATCCTGGTCGGCGGTTTAATCTCTTGCTCGCTCATGCTTGCTCCAGTTGATGGGTGAGGTGACTCACCAGTGCTTCGGCCGCCTGGGCGGGCAACAAGGCCACGCCCAGATCGCGGGTCTGCGTGACCGCCATGCCGGCATAGCCGCAGGGGTTGATCGCGGCAAAGGGAGATAGATCCATGTCTACGTTCAAACTGACCCCATGGTAGCAGCCGCTTTTTCTGACGCGCAGACCGAGCGCGCCAATCTTGGCCACCGCCCCGCCCTGTTCGACATAGACGCCGGGGGCACCGTCCAGCCGCCTTGCGCTGACGCCATGTTCGGCCAGCAGGTCGATCACCGCCTGCTCGATGCGGCTCACCAGTTCGCGCACTCTGAGACCGCTTCGTCCCAGATCGAGCAACAGATAGACCACCACCTGGCCAGGCCCGTGGAAGGTAATCTGCCCACCGCGATCGATCTTTACCAGCGGGATGCCGTTGTCGAAAAGCAGATGCTCCGGCTTGCCGGCCTGCCCCAAGGTGTAAACCGGAGGGTGTTCGCAAACCCAAAGTTCGTCCGGCGTTTCCGCGTTGCGATTGGCGGTGAAATTGACCATCGCCTGCCACGTTGATTCGTACTCCGCGCGTCCGAGCTGTCGGACGACCGGCGCAGCACTCAAAGCACCACCTTGACTAGCGGGTGACTGCTCAGCTCGCGATAGAGCGCGTCGAGTTGCGGCCTGGAGGTGGCGTTGATGGTGCAGGTGAGGCTGAGGTACTTGCCAGCACTTGAAGGGCGCATTTCCATCGTCGCCCCGTCGAAATCCGGCGCGTGGCGCAGGACGACTTCAAGCACCGTCTGCGCCAGCGCGTCGTTCGCCAGACCCATGATCTTGAGCGGGAAAGCGCAGGGGAATTGGAACAGGCTTTCCTGCCCGGGCGTAGGGTCAGGCATCGGCGAGCGGCAAAACCTGGCGGTCAAGATAAGCGGTCATGCGCTGCTCATGCCTCAGAGGCTGTGAATTAATTGGCACACCCATCCAAGACCGTCATTCCGGCGAAGGCCGGAATCCAGTGCGAACCTCTGATATTCATAAAAACAATCAGATAGACGAACTGGACCCCGGCCTTCGCCGGGGTGACGAGAGAGGAGATTAGGCTCAAATGAATTTTTCACAGGTTCTCAGTTGAACCAGAGACGAATGGTATCGATCAGGCGCCCGAAGAAACCGGCAAGCGGCACTGCTTCGATGGCCACCACCGGGTATTCGCCAAACGGCTTGCCGTCAAGGCTGACCTTCAGCGTGCCGACCACCTGACCCTGTGTCACGGGCGCGATCAGAGGCAGTTGTGAAAGCAGTTCGGTGGTGAGGCGCGGCGCATAGCCCTTGGGCACGGCGAGGATGAAGTCGTTGGTAAAACCGGCCTTGACCGTCGGCGAGGCTCCCTTCCAGACCTTGAGGTTGGAAACGGCCTGATCCTTGGCGTAAAGCTGCGCGGCGTCGTAGAACTGGAAGCCGTAGTTGAGCAGCTTGAGCGACTCCGAGGTGCGAACGTTATCGGAGGCCGTGCCGAGTACGACTGACAGCAGGCGGCGCGGACCGCGCTTTGACGACGAAATCAGGCAGTAACCGGCGCCTTCGGTATGCCCGGTTTTGACGCCATCGACCGTCGGATCAAGATACAGCAAGCGGTTGCGGTTCGGCTGGGTGATGTTGTTGTAGCGGAATTCCTTGAGCGAGTAGTACTTGGCGTAATCCTCGGGGAAGTCGCGGATCAGCGCACTGGCCAGGATCGCCAGGTCGCGTGCCGTGGTGTAGTGCTGGGGGTCGGGCATGCCGGCCGAGTTGCGGAAGTTCGACGCCTTCATGCCCAGCCGCTGCGCCTCGCGGTTCATCATCTGTGCAAAAACTTCCTCATTGCCGGAGATGGCTTCGGCCAGCGCAACGCAGGCATCGTTGCCGGACTGCACGATCATGCCCTTGATCAGGTCCTCGACCTTCACCTGCGTTCCGACCTGGATGAACATGCGCGAACCTTGTGCCTTCCAGGCTTTTTCCGACACGGTCACCATCTGGTCGATCTTGATCGTGCCCTGCTTGAGCGCGGCAAAGGTCAGGTAGGCGGTCATCAGCTTGGTCAGCGAAGCCGGTTCAAGGCGTTCGTCAGGCGCCTGCGAGGCGAGTTCCTGCCCGGAAGCGGATTCGATCAGCAGCCAAGACTTGGCGGCCAGAGCAGGCGGGGTGGGCAACTGCTGGGCAAAGGCCAGGGCCGGGAGCAGAAGCAGGACGAGGATGAATGATTGAATCTTGCGCATGGGGAGCCGTGTATTCGTTGAAAATCGCGATTATAACAAGCGACCACCTTGGCTCAAACCCGAATTCCTTGAGTGTTTTTGTAACGGCCGATGCAAACGGCACAATGAGGTGAACAGGCAATCCCGGGAATTTCACTCCCGGAATCACCCCTTGGCTACTTTGATTGCGAAACTGACTTCCGTCGCCTGCCTTAACCCCGGCCAGCGCCGCGCTGGTTGTGGCGATCCTTGCCTTCCAGTTTGCTCTTGAAGAACAGACGGGCCTTTTCCTTCTGCTCGGCGTTGAGCGAGTCATATACCGTCAGCCAGCGGTCGCGGTCGGCTTGGTGCTGTTTCTGCCCTTCAGCCCTGAGTTCGTCCATACGCTTGAGCACAGCGCGCAAATCGGCGCCCGGCTTGTCAATCATGGACAGCGTTTCCTCGCGTTGTTTGCTGAAACGATCACGCAGGGTGCTCCGGTTATCCTGGCCGGCTTTCTCGGCCTCTTTCCAGAGCGCTTCCTGCTTGGCGTCAAGCTTCAGGTCATCGTGCAGGCGCGACATTCCCTTCATGCCGTGATCCATGCGTGAGGCGTGCATGCCGGCGCCGCATTGTTCGGCGCCACGCGGCGACATGGCGAAGGCGGTTGCGGCCAGTCCAAGCGAGAGGGCCACGGCGGCGACGATGATTCGGGGAGAGAATTTTGAAAACCTGGTATTCATGGTGTGACTCCTTTGTGGTCGGGTTGATTTGTCGTGAGGCTGGATGTGCTGCAATGCCTCTTTTGACGTCGCCATTTTCTGCCCGGCCTCATTGCAAAGGATTTCAGCGCCAGGGTAGACGATTGCAAATTGTTTCAGTCTTCCATGAGGCAGACGGCGGCGGCATAGAATGGCTGCCATACCGAACCAAGGATTGGTCATGAAAAAGATTCTGCTCGTCGACGACGACCCCGAACTGCGTCAGTTGCTGGCCACCTATCTGGGCCGGCACGGCTTCGACACCCTGCTGCTGCCGGATACGCGTCAGCTCGACGCCTATATCGAGCGCTTTCAGCCGCACCTGGTGGTGCTCGACCTGATGCTGCCCGGCGAGGACGGCCTGGCCGCTTGTCGCCGTTTGCGCGGGCGCGGCGAGACCCTGCCGATCATCATGCTGACGGCGCGCGACGAGCCGGTTGACCGGGTCATCGGGCTGGAAATGGGCGCCGACGACTATGTCGGCAAACCATTCGATCCGCGCGAACTGGTCGCCCGCATCGAAGCCGTGTTGCGACGCGGCACCCAGCCGCCCGCCGCGCCGGATAGCAAAGGCGGCGTTTTCAGCTTTGGCGACTGGTGCTTTGATCGCGGCACGCGCCAGTTGTCACGCGACGGTGAAGTGGTGGCCTTGACCAGCGGCGAATTCGCCCTGCTCAACACCCTGGTGGCCAACGCCAACCGGCCGATGAAGCGCGAGCGCCTGCTCGAGCTGACACGTGGCGACGAGAGCGAATCCTTCGACCGCGCCATCGACGTCCAGATTCATCGCCTGCGCCGCCTGCTCGAAGCCGACCCGGCGCATCCGCGCTATTTGCAGACGGTGTGGGGCGTCGGTTACGTGTTCGTTCCCGACGGCGAACGCAGTGCAGGAGCGGAAAAATGAGGCTGCTGCCCGCTTCGCTGGCGGCACGCACCGTCCTGCTGGTGATTGCCGTCGTCGCTGTTGCCGAACTCGCCACGTTTTCATTGCTCACCGATTACCGGCGAACTTCGCATATCAGCCAGACCGTCCGCTTTGTCGCCGGCCAGATACGGCTGCTGCAGACCGTCTTGCCGGGGCTGAACGACGAGGCGCGCAACCGGCTCGAATCCGCAGATGCTGGCGAACAAGGCCTGCAGTTGCGCCCGGACGGAGAGTCCGTTCCCGCTCACGAACCGGAATTCGGCTTTGCCCGCCACCTGGCGGCAGACCTCGATCAACTGCTGGACGAAAAACCGAGCTTGCGCCATGCCGGCCCGGGAACACGCAGTGGTTTGTGGATCGGCTTCATGGCCGGCGGCGAACGCTGGTGGCTGGTGCTGCCGCCGCCGCGCTTCGAGCCCCAGGCGCTGCCCCCAGAGTTGTGGGGCGGGCTGGCCGTGGCGCTGGCCGTTCTGGTGCTGATCGCCGGTCTTTTCGTGCGCGGCATTGTCGGTCCCTTGGCACGTCTTGGCGAAGCGGTGACCGCCACCGGCGACGGCAGCGCACGCACTGTAACGCCGGAAGGCCCGAAAGAAGTGCGGCGCCTGGCCGAACGGCACAACACCATGCTGACCCAGTTGGCCTCGGCCAATGCCGAGCGGCACGAGATGCTGGCTGGATTGACGCACGATCTGCGGGCGCCGCTGGCGCGCCTGCGCGTTCGCCTGGCCTTGCTCGAAAACGATACGGAACGTGCCGGCCTGACGCGCGACGCCGACGACATGGAGCGCATTGTCGGCCAGTGCCTGGCCTTCCTGCGCAGCGAGGAGAGCAGCAGCCAACCGGCTTCGCCGCTGTTGCTGGCCGATGCGGTAAGCAACGAAGTGGCGCGTCATCGCGAACTCGGCCGGCCGGTCGAAATGGCCGTCAGCGAAGCCGCTGCCGCATGCCAGGTGGCCATTGCCCACGGCAATCTGCAGCGCCTGCTCGACAACCTGATCGACAACGCCCTGCAGTACGGCGCGCCGCCGGTCGAGATATCCCTGTCCGTCGAGCGCCCGGAAACCATTACCCTGCGCGTGCGCGATCACGGAGCGGGCATCGCTGCCGGGGAACGCGCAAGGGCGCTCGAAGCTTTCGCCCAGCTCGACCCGGCGCGCGCCACCGGTGGCAGTTGCGGCCTTGGGCTGGCCATCGTCCGGCGCATTGTTGCCGGTTGCGGTGGTGAAGTTGCGCTCGCCGATGCACCCGGCGGCGGCCTGGAAGTCGTGCTGAATTTCCCGACGCTCCCCGGATGCTGGCAGAATAGGAATTCCTGAAACTTTTCGGCCGGATCAACAAGACTGAGGAGGCTGCCATGAGTCACAAACATCTGCATTTGCTTCAGACGATTTATCATGACCCGCTCAGCGCCAACATCCATTGGCGGGAGATTGAATCACTGCTGGTGCATCTCGGGGCCAGCATCGAGTCGGCGCATGGTGCGCGTTTCCGGATCGTGCTCAACAAGGTCGAGGCTTTTCTGCACCATCCGCACAACAGCTCGACCTGCGCCAAGGAAGAAATCAAGCAGATCCGCGAATTCCTGGCCCACGCCGGGGTGACGCTTTCCAGCTATGAGGCTGGCAAAAAAACCTGAATCAAGTGGTTTTGTGTCGAGTCAGCCGGTGATGCATCCAGGCCGACGCCGCTCCAATCAGCATCAAGATGCCCATGCCGAAAGCCAGGGTGCGTGTCGATCCCCACAGCGCCGGCGCGAGCACGCCAGCGACCAGCCCGTTCGAGCCGGCTTGCAGGAACATCTGGCAGGAAGCGGCCAGCCCGCGCTGCTGCGGAAACGGGTCAAGCGCCAGCAGCGTCAGGCAGGGCATGGCCAGCGACATGCCGAAGGTGTAGACGAAGATCGGGACAATGCTCCATGGCAGCGCTGGCGGCAGCCACAGATTCAATCCGACATTGCCCAGCGCCGCCGCACCCATCACCAGATAACCGCGAACAATGGTCTGCCTGAGCGACAGCTTGCCGGCGAGTCGTGCCGAGAACCAGGCGCCGGACATCAGGCCAGCCATGGCCGGGCCGAACAGCCAGAAGAAAGCTGTTTCGGAAACACCGAGGTGACGCATCAGGAACACCGGCGCCGACATGATGTAAATGAAGAAGCCGGCAAAGTTGAGCGCCAGCCCGCCGCAGGCGAACAGGAATAACGGAGAGGTCAACACCTTCCAGTAGGTTCGCGCCAGATAGCCGGCATGCAGGCTCTGGCGGCGCTCCGGCGGCAGCGTTTCAGGCAGCAGGCGCCAACAGGCCAGCCACAGCGCCAGCGTCAGCAGAACCAGAAAGGCGAAGACCGAGCGCCAGCCGAACCAGGATTGCAGGTAGCCGCCGATCACCGGGGCGATGGCCGGCGCCAGTGCGAACATCATGGTGATGTGCGACATCAGGCGATGCGCCGCCGGCCCGTCGAACAGGTCGCGCACGATGGCCCGGCTGATGACGACGCCGGCACCGGCCGACATCCCCTGCAGCGCGCGCAGCGCCCACAGGTGTTCAATGCGCGTGGCAAACAGGCAACCGGCCAGCGACAATCCGAACAGCGCGAGAGTAACCAGAATCACCCGCCGTCGCCCGAGCGCATCGGAAATCGCGCCGTGCCACAGGGCCATGATGGCGAACGGGATCAGGTAGGCGGTCAACGTTTGTTGCACCTCGATTGGCGTCGCCTGCAGGCTCTGGCCGATGTCGTGAAACGACGGCAGGTAAGTATCGATCGAGAAGGGGCCGAGCGCCGACAGCGCCGCCAGCAGCAGCGCGATGCCGCGTGGCGGCTTAATGTGTTCGGTCATTGGGCAGTCAGGGGCTGTGAAGAAATGCCTGAACACCTACCGCAGAGGCGCAAAGGTGACCCAAGAAAATGCAGCACCGCAGAGGTTTCGCAGAGAAAGATCTTAAAAGCATGGGGTTTCCTTTGCGTCATCTCTGCGCCTTTGCGCCTCTGCGGTGGATTCTTGATATTTTCACAGGCTCTCAGTCCTTGGCGAAGCGGCGGTACTGCACGGCCTCGGCGACATGCGCCGCAGCGATCGCTTCGCAGCCGGCCAGATCGGCAATGCTGCGGGCGACCCGGAGCACGCGATGGTAAGCACGGGCTGAAAGGTTGAGGCGAGACAGCGCATGTTTGAGCAAGGCTGCACCGTCGGCGTCGGGTTGGCAGTAGAGGTCTATCTCTTTGGTCGTCAGGCGGGCGTTCGGTTTGCCCTGGCGCGCCAGTTGCCGCTCGCGGGCCAGCGTAACGCGAGCGCGAACGGTTGCCGACGCTTCGCCATCAGCGGCCTTTTGCAGTGCCTCGGCGGGCAGCGCCGGCACCTCGATTTGCAGATCGATGCGGTCGAGCAAGGGGCCGGAGAGTTTGTTCCGGTAGCGCGCCACCTGATCGGGAGTGCACCGGCATTTTCCGCTGGGGTCACCGTGATAGCCGCAGGTACAGGGATTCATCGCCGCGACGAGTTGAAACTGTGCCGGAAACTCGGCCTGCCGTGCTGCGCGCGAGATGTGTATGCGACCACTTTCGAGCGGTTCGCGCAGCGCTTCAAGAACTCGCCGGTCAAACTCGGGCAGCTCATCAAGGAATAAAACGCCCTGATGCGCGAGTGAAATCTCGCCCGGACGCGGTACGCTGCCGCCACCAACCAGCGCCGCCGAAGAAGCGGTGTGATGTGGTGAGCGGTAGGGATGGCGGCAAAAATTTTCCGGGTCGAATTGCCCGGCCAGCGAAAGCACGGCGGCCGATTCCAGCGCCGCTTCCTGCGTCATCGGCGGCAACAGGCCGGGCAAGCGGGTGGCCAGCATCGATTTGCCGGTCCCGGGTGGGCCGGCGAGCAGAATCGAATGAGCGCCTGCCGCCGCGATTTCCAGGGCGCGCTTGGCCTGCGTCTGTCCGCGAACCTCCGCTAGATCGGGATAGTCGTTGCTGTGGCCGGGATGGTCGTCACTGGCGACACATTCGCTCAGCGCGGCGTGTCCGGTGAGGTGAGCGCACACTTCAAGCAGGGTATTGGCCGTCAGTACGCGCACGTCCCGGGCCAGCGCTGCCTCGCGCGCACTGGTTGCGGGCAGGACGAAGCAGCGCCCCCGCGTGCCGGCGGCCAGGACCATGGCCAGGGCGCCACGAATCGGCCGCAGGTGGCCGGAAAGCGAGAGCTCGCCGGCAAACTCGTAGTTGTTCAGCGCGTTGCCGGGTATCTGCCCCGAAGCGGCGAGAATGCCCAGTGCAATCGGCAGGTCGAAGCGGCCGGATTCTTTCGGCAGATCAGCTGGCGCGAGGTTGACCGTGATGCGTTTGCTTGGAAAGTCAAAGCCGGAATTCTGCAACGCCGCCCGCACCCGATCACGTGCTTCCTTGACCTCGGTGTCGGGCAAACCGACCAGCGTAACTTGCGGCAATCCTCCGGTCAGATGCACTTCGACCGCGACTTCCGGGGCGGAAAGTCCGTCTAAACCACGGCTGTGGACGATGGCAAGCGGCACTGGCTGAGCTTGGGCTGGGCGGCAGGTGAGGAGGTTTGGAAGATGGCGCAGGGGGTGAAGCCCCCGCACGGGTTCAGTCGTTGCTGCCGGCCCGGGTTTCCAGCCGGCTGACGCGTTCTTCAAGTGCCTTAAGTTTCTCCCGGGTACGCAGCAGTACCTGGGCCTGTATATCGAATTCCTCGCGGCTGACCAGATCCAGTTTTGTGAAGAAGCTGGACAGTAGTGCGCGTGCATTTTTCTCGATTTCGGCCGCCGGGCTGGCCGCAATGATCGCGCCAAGACGGGCACTTAATTCCTCAAATATTTTCGGGTCGAGCATGGCGACTGTCCTTCCTGAGTGTTTATTGCCTTCGAGTTTAGCACAGCGCCTGCGGGCCTTGATTTCTGCAATCCGCTCGTCGCCCAGCCGGCATGCCCATTCAGTCGAACAAGCTGCGCCCCTGAGACACTTGCTGGCATCGGCCTGCGAGGCAAGCAGGGCGGGCATTCCGGCGCATGATGCCATGGCCGGCAATGTTTATGCGGCTCCCACGGCATGCAGCCCTGTGAACCCCTATCCACGGGCGTGCAGGCCCATGCGTTCTAAACTGCTCACTCCATTCGGCATTCCGGGCTCGTCGTGGTTTCAGTCGCCCTGCCATGGTGCGATCTGCATATCTGGCGCCCCAGTAAAGTGCGCCAAACACCTTGACACTTGGATTGAATTTATCAACCTATTGATTTTTGACGTTTTTTTACATGGCACGGCAAATGCTTTGTGTAACAGGCAAGTTTCAAACCCTTCACCATGATCCGAGGAGCACCTGCTATGAAAAAAACCATTCTCGCCACCCTTCTGGTCGCAGCTTTTGCTGCTCCGGCGATGGCTCAAACCGGTGCACCGGCCGAGGCTCCCGCCGCTGCCGAAGCTGCACCGGCACCAGCGCTGACCGGCAACCTGGGAATTTTCTCCAGCTACCGTTTCCGTGGCATTGCCCAGACATATAACGACCCGGCACTGCAAGGCGGTATCGATTATGCCCATTCGAGTGGCTTCTATGTTGGCAACTGGAACTCGAACGTCAGTTCGGGCGCAGGTTTCCCCGACGGCAACCTCGAAATGGATTTCTACGGTGGCTACAAGCAGGCTTTCGGTGATTTCGGGCTCGACGTCGGCGCAATTTACTATTACTACCCCGGTTCCGAAGCGCGGGTGCTTGGCACGAACGCTAAAAGCGGCTCCGTGTATAACGCCGAAATCTACATCGGCGGTTCGTGGAAGTTCATGTCGCTGAAATACTATTATGGTCTGGATAACTATTTCTCGTTGGTCGGTGTGGACTCGACGGGTACCTTTACCGGCAAGAACACTAAAGGTTCCAGCTATCTCGATCTGGCCGCCAACTATGATCTGGGCGATGGCTGGGGTATCAACGGTCATGTGGGATCGCTCAACCTGCAGAATGTTCACAACGGTAATTACACAGACTGGAAGATCGGCGTCACCAAGGATATTTCCGGCTGGGTAATCGGCGCATCCTACATTGACACCAATGCCAACGGGAATTGCAGCAACAATGTACTTCCTATCTCTAACTACCAGCCGTACTGTTTCTCCAGTTCGAATTCCAGCAGCAATGGAGCGCTGCAGACTAGTTCAAGCTTCAAGAATGCCGGTAATGGCATCGCCGTCGTCTCGGTCAGCAAGTCGTTCTGACACTTTTTTGAACCGGGGAGGGTTTCCTCCCCAGAATTGGAGCACATCATGAAAATGATTACCGCCATCATCAAGCCGTTCAAGCTTGACGAAGTGCGTGAAGCACTTTCCGTCATCGGCGTTCAGGGCATCACGGTGACCGAGGTCAAGGGCTTCGGACGTCAGAAAGGCCACACCGAGCTGTACCGTGGCGCCGAATATGTCGTCGATTTCCTGCCCAAGGTCAAGGTCGAAGCGGCCATTCAGGATTCGATTCTGGATCAGGTTATCGAGGCCATTGAAAAATCGGCTGGCACCGGAAAAATTGGCGACGGCAAGATCTTCGTCTTCGATATTGAACAAGTCATCCGCATCCGCACCGGCGAAACCGGTGAGGAAGCCTTGTAAGGAGCGAATCATGAAAAACCTCTTTGCGCTACTTGCCCTGCTTGGTGCCGTTACCTGCGGCAACCCGGCGTGGGCAGAAGAAAAGGCGGCGGCCGCACCGGTCGCCACCATGGCAGCGCCGGCAGCGGCAGTTGCGGCAGAAGCCGCCGCACCCGCTGCTCCGGCACTGGTGGCCAACAAGGGCGACAACGCGTGGGTGATGGTCAGCGCCGCGCTGGTCATCCTGATGTCGATCCCCGGACTGGCATTGTTCTACGGCGGACTGGTCCGCTCGAAAAACATGCTTTCGGTACTGATGCAGGTTTTTGTAACCTTCTCGCTGATCAGCGTGCTGTGGGTGGTCTACGGCTATTCGGTGGCCTTTACTGAAGGCGGCAATTTCCTCGGTACGCTGGACAAGCTGTTCCTCAAAGGCATGACCGTCGATTCCGTGGCGGCCACCTTCAGCAAGGGCGTGGTCATCTCCGAATTCGCCTACGTCATCTTCCAGGGCGCCTTTGCGGCGATTACCTGCGGGCTGATCGTCGGCGCCTTCGCCGAGCGGGCCAAGTTCTCTGCGATCCTGGTCTTCATGCTGCTCTGGTTCACCTTCTCCTACCTGCCGATGGCGCACATGGTCTGGTACTGGGCGGGTCCGGATGCCTACATCGACGCGGCAGCAGGCGAAGCCGCTGGCAAGACGGCAGGCTTCCTGTTCCAGAAGGGCGCACTCGACTTCGCCGGCGGTACCGTGGTGCATATCAATGCCGCGGTAGCCGGCCTGGTCGGTGCCTTCATGTTCGGCAAGCGTATTGGTTACGGCCGTGAATCGATGGCGCCGCACAGCCTGACCTTCACCATGATCGGCGCTTCGCTGCTGTGGTTCGGCTGGTTCGGCTTCAACGCTGGTTCGGCACTCGAAGCTTCGGGCGGCGCAGCGCTGGCGATGGTCAATACCTGGGTGGCAACGGCCTGCGCGGCGATGTCCTGGATGCTGGCTGAATGGCTGATCAAGGGCAAGCCCTCGATGCTCGGTGCGGCTTCCGGTGCAGTCGCCGGTCTGGTGGCGATCACCCCGGCGGCTGGCTTCGTCGGTGTCATGGGCGGCATTGTCATCGGTCTGCTGGCGGGCATCGTCTGCCTGTGGGGCGTCAATGGCCTGAAGCACCTGCTTGGCGCCGACGACTCGCTCGACGTGTTCGGCGTGCATGGTGTCGGCGGCATCCTCGGTTCCATCCTGACCGGTGTGTTCTGCGCACCTTCGCTGGGCGGTACCGGTGTCTATGACTACGTGCTCAACAAGGTCGGCGACTACGACATGACGGCGCAGCTGATCAGCCAGTTGTGGGGCGTCGGCACGGTCATCGTGTGGTCCGGCGTGGTTTCTCTGGTGGCTTACAAGCTGGTCGACATGTTCATCGGTCTGCGCGTGCCGGAAGAGGAAGAGCGCGAAGGTCTGGACACCACCTCGCACGGGGAAACGGCTTACCACCTCTAAGATTATCTCCAGCAGCAACCTCCCTTTGGGCGCCCATGTGGCGCCCATTTTTTTCCGGGCAACAGCCCAAAACGCTTTAACGGCCGGCTACGCTTCTTCCGCCTCGATCTGCTCTGAAATCGCCAGCCATTTTTCTTCATAGCCGGCCAGTTCCTCGTCGATCTTTTTCAGCTCCAGGCCAAGCTCACCAATCTCCTGCGCCGGCAAGGGCTTGGACAAGCGTGCTTCGATCGCATGCTTGCGCGTCTGCCGGTCGAGCATGGATTGTTCGAGCTTTCCCTGATCGCGGCGCAAAGTCTTCAAAATGGCCGAGATTTTCTTGTGGGCCAGCACCGGCGGCGGCGCTTGCGTGACGACTTCCCTGGCATCCTTCAAGGACGCCTTCAGCTCTTCACGGGCGCGTTTGGCTTCGTCGAGCAGATAACGCTGGTAGTCGTCCAGATCGCCGTCGAAAGGCTCGACGCCGCCACGCGAAACCAGCCAGAACTCGTCGCATACCGAGCGCAGCAGCGAGCGGTCATGGCTGACCAGCATCACCGTGCCTTCGAACTCGTTGAGCGCCATCGACAGCGCCTCGCGCGTGGCCAGATCAAGGTGGTTGGTCGGTTCATCGAGCAACAGCAGGTTCGGGCGCTGCCAGACGATCATGCACAGCACCAGACGTGCCTTCTCGCCGCCGCTCATGGTGCCGACCGGCTGCTTGACCATGTCGCCGCCAAAATTGAAGGTGCCGAGGAAGGTACGCAAATCCTGTTCGCGAGCGCTTTGCCCGGCGGGCAAGCCTTCCTTGGCCATGCGCGTCATGTGTTCGAGCGGGTTGTCGAGCGGCCGCAGCACGTCGAGCTCCTGCTGCGCGAAGTAGCCGATGTTCAGCCCCTTGCCTTCCTGCACGATGCCGCTGATCGGCGCCAGCGCACGCGCCACCGTCTTCACCAGCGTCGATTTGCCTTGCCCGTTGGCGCCGAGGATGCCGATGCGCTGGCCGGCCATCACCGACTTGCTGACGTTGCGCACGATCACCGTCGGCGGCGTTCCTTCCGGCGCGTCTTCCGCCGGCGGGTAACCGAAACAGGCGTCTTCCATGGCCAGCATCGGATTCGGCAGATTGGCCGGCTCCTTGAACTCGAAGGTGAACTCGGCGCTGGCCAGCACCGGTGCCAGACGTTCCATGCGCTCCAGCGCCTTGACCCGGCTTTGCGCCTGCTTGGCCTTGCTGGCCTTGGCCTTGAAGCGGGAAATGAAGCTCTGCAGGTGGGCGATCTTGTCCTGCTGCTTGATGTAGGAATTCTGCTGCAATTCCATCTGCTGCGCACGCATGTCTTCGAAGGTGCTGTAGTTGCCGCCGTAGCGCGTCAGCTTGCCGGCGTCGATGTGCAGCGTTACCGAAGTAACCGCGTCGAGGAATTCCCGGTCATGGCTGATCACCACCATGGTCCCGTCGTAGCGCTTGAGCCAGGCTTCGAGCCAGACCAGGGCGTCCAGGTCCAGGTGGTTGGTCGGTTCGTCGAGCAGCAGCAGGTCGGACGGACACATCAGCGCGCGTGCCAGTTGCAGGCGCATGCGCCAGCCGCCGGAGAAGCTGTTAACCGGGTTATTCAATTCGGTGGTCTTGAAGCCAAGGCCAAGAATCAGCGCCTGTGCACGCGACTGCGCATCATGCGCGCCGGCGTCGTGCAGCGCCATGTAGGCATGCGCCATGCGCTCGCCATCGTCTGTGGTTTCGGCGGCATGCACTTCGTTCTGTGCGTCGAGCAGGACGGCATCGCCTTCGATGACGAAGTCGGTGGCCGATTGCTCGGTTTCCGGCATGTCCTGCGCCACTTGCGCCATGCGCCACTGCGCCGGCAGGCTGAAGTCGCCGGCGTCTTCATGCAGGGTGCCGTTGAGCAAGGCAAACAGCGACGTTTTGCCAGCGCCATTGCGCCCGACCAGGCCGACCTTTTCGCCGGGATTAAGCGTGATGGAAGCGTTATCGAGCAGCACCTTGGCGCTACGGCGCAGGGTGACGTTTTTGAGGGTGATCATGAATGAACCTTTAAATGCCTTTAACCACGGCGGGCACAGCGAGCACGGCGAAAAACCAGACGGGGAACAATGCTCTTGCTTTTCGCTGTGTCCGCCGTGTCGCCGTGGTTAATTTGTTTGTTTCTATCTAAAAACCACCGTCTTGTTGCCATGCACCAGCACCCGGTCTTCCAGGTGGTAGCGCAGGCCGCGGGCTAAAACGGCTTTTTCGATGTCCTTGCCGTAGCGCACCATGTCTTCGACCGAGTCCGAATGGTCGATGCGGATCACGTCCTGTTCGACGATCGGCCCCTGGTCGAGTTCGCTGGTGACGTAATGGCAGGTGGCGCCGATCAGCTTGACGCCGCGACGATAGGCCTGATGGTAAGGCCTGGCGCCGACGAAGCTGGGCAGGAAAGAGTGGTGGATGTTGAGGATCTGGTTGGGGTAGGCGGCGCACAGTTCCGGCGAAATGATCTGCATGTAGCGCGCCAGCACCATCGTCTCGCCCTTCACCTCTTCGTACAGGCGTTGGACTTCGGCATAGGCCGCGGCCTTGTTGTCGGGATTGACCGGAACGTGATGGAACGGGATGCCATGCCACTCGACGAAGCCCTTGAAGGTGTCGTGGTTCGAGATGACGCAGGGAATCTCGATGTCGAGTTCCTTCGACTGCCAGCGCGCCAGCAGGTCGTACAGGCAATGCTCCTGCTTGCTGACCATGATCACCACGCGCTTGCGCACTGCCGAATCGCTGATCTTCCAGTTCATCTGCAGTTCTTCGGCGATCGGACGGAAGCGCTCGCGGAACTCGGCCAGATGGAACGGCAGCGAATCGGCCTTGACCTCGATGCGCATGAAGTAGCGGCTGCCCTCTTCACCATTTTCGCCGTTGTTGCCGTCGTCCGCGTGGTAGCTCGATTCGAGAATCCAGCCCTGATGCTCAGCAATGAAGGTGGAGACGCGGGCAATGATGCCGACCCGGTCCGGACAGGAGGCAGACAGCGTGTAGAAGCGTTGTGAATGCATGGCTGTCGACTACGCCCCGACGCGGGTGAACGCTGAGTCGATGGCAGCGCGCAGTTCGTCGTAATTGTTGGTCACCGGATATTGCGGGAATTCGCGGATCACTTTCTCCGGCGGGCAAAAGAAAATGCCGGCGTCGGCTTCCCCGAGCATGGCCGTGTCGTTGTATGAATCGCCGGCGGCCACCACCGTGAAATTCATCTCCCGGAAGCGTTTGACGGCCTCCCGCTTCTGCTGCGGCATGCGCAAGTGGTAATTGACCAGTTTGCCAGTGTTGTCAGCTTCGAGGCTGTGGCAGAACAGCGTCGGCCAGGCCAGTTGGCGCATCAGCGGGTGGGCAAATTCATAGAAGGTATCGGAGAGAATGATCACCTCGCAATCCTCGCGCAACTTGTCGAGAAACGCGCGCGCGCCCGGCATCGGCCCCATCTCGCAAATCACCTTCTGGATGTCCGGCAGGCCCAAGCCGTGCTCGGCGAGAAGGCCGAGGCGGTACTTCATCAGCGTATCGTAGTTGGGCTCATCGCGCGTCGTGCGGCGAAACTCCGGAATACCGGTACGCTCGGCAAAGGATATCCAGATTTCGGGAACGAGCACACCCTCAAGGTCGAGGCAGACGATTTTCACGAAAAGCTCCCTGTGAATAGTTGTTAAAGTCCAGGGCTAATTTGTTCTAACGCTAACCCATTGATTTACCGTCATTCCGGGCTTGACCCGGAATCCAGTTCGTTTATCAAGCCGGTCTTTTAAAATCTTGATCAGATAAACGAATCTGGATTCCGGCCTTCGCCGGAATGACGGTGGATGGTTAGAACAAATTTACCGTGGTTAAAGTCAGGCAGTTAAAGACAGCCGGGCATTTTACCAAACTGCAGGCGCGTTCATGCGTCATATTTCCTGCAAAGTTGCCGTCGATGCTGGCGCCTGGGCGTAAAACCGTCTAGTTTACGGCCTCGGAGGAAACACCCAATGCACATTCGAAGTTTGCTGGTCCGCAGTTTTTTTGCCGCCTCGCTGTTAGTTAGCCAGTCCCTTTTGGCGCAGACGCCTGCAGCGGAAGTACCGCAGACACTTGAACAGGCCGCTGCCCAGCGCGAACGTGTGGTACATATGCGCGAAGCGGCGGAGAAACGTCTCCTGGAAGAGCAGGACGCCTGCTACCGGAAGTTTCTGGTCAACAGTTGTCTTGAAGACGCCAAGAAGCGCTACACAAAATCGATGATCGAGGCACGAAATCTGGACATTCCGGCCCGCGAATTCCAGCGTGAAGCAAAGCGCTCTGATGTTGAGGCCAAGGAAGCCAAGCGTGCCGCCGAGCTTCCGCAGCGCCAGGCCGAGCAGAAGGAAGAAGGCGAAATCTATCGCGCCGAGGAAGCCGCCAAGGCCGTCGAACGCCAGAAAAATATCGCTGCCAAGGCCCAGCAGGCGGCCGAGGGGCGCCAGAAATTGGCCGCCGAACAGGCCAAGCGACAGGTCGAGCAGGAAAAGCGTGCGAAGCGGGACGCCGAGCTTGCCGCCAAGAAAGCCGCACGCGCCGCCGAGGAAAGCCAGAAAGCCGCCGCTGAACAAGCCAGGCGACAGTCCGAACAGGAAAAACACGACAAAAAAGTCGCCGAGCGTGCGGCAAAGAAAGCCGCACGCGCCGCCGAGCAAGCGGAAACAGCCGCTGCGCCGGCCAAGCAATAGTCAGTCACGGCAAAGCCCATCGAAGATCGCGCGATCCGCGCTGCGATTCTCGCTCTCCTGCAACCCGCATGAACAGGCGTTCTACAGGCCATAGGCGTGAACAGTGGCGTGCCTGTTGGCTGTCCGGGCATTAGCCGTGAAGAGCGCCTATTGACGCCCTACGTGAGTGCCCTCGGGTTTTGCCGTTCCGGCATGTCCGGCAGATTCAGGTTGATCACCAACACGCGGCTTCCCAGCATGGCGATGCTTCCGGCACTGCGATCGTTGCCGGTATCGCTGTACTCGAAATCGTAAATGCGGCGGATGCGCAACACGCCCTCGTCATCCCGCCCCAGACTGATGCGCTGGATGGCGACCGTGTCATCGAGCAGCAGCAGATTTTCCGAATTGCAGGCCGCCTTGGCCGCTGCCACCGACATTTCGCGGGCATTGAGGCTGTCGTACCATAGCCAGCCGATAGCGGCCAAGAGCAGAAGGCCGAGAATGTCGAGTAAGTCCATTGGGACAGCCTAACCGAATTTTCCGGTCGGGCAACATCTGACTATTCCAGTGCCCGCTTGATCAGCCACTCAGAGGCTGTGAATTAATTGGCGCAATCATCCAGGACCGTCATTCCGGCGAAAGCCGGAATCCAGTTCGTTCATCTGATATCCATGAAAACAATTAGATAGACGAGCTGGACCCCGGCCTTCGCCGGGGTGACGAGCGAGAAAATCAGGCTGAAATGAATTTTTCACAACCTCTCAGCACGCGCAGGATTTCGCGTCCGTAGGCCTCAAGCTTCTTCGAGCCGACGCCGCTGATTCGTCCGAGTGCTTCCCGCGAGTCCGGCGCCGCCTGGGCCATTTCGGCCAGGGTCGCGTCGTGGAAAACGATGTAGGCCGGCAGGTTGTGATCGTGCGCGACTTTGGCACGCCACACCTTGAGCGCTTCGAAGCGCAGCAGGGCTTGATCGTCGAGCGGCAGTGGCGGCGGTTTGTCCTTGCCGCGCGCTGCGCCGGTAGTCTTGCCGCCACGCGCCGCCTTGGTCCGCTTGGGCATATCGCTCGGCTTGCGCAGCAGCATCTGCACTTCACCGCGCAGCACCTGGCGGGCGGTCGACGTCAGTTCCAGCGTGTTGAATTCGCCCTCGGTTTGCACGTAGCCGAGCGCAATCAACTGGCGCAGCACGACGCGCCATTGGGCTTCGCTGACCTCGGCGCCGATGCCGAAGGTGCTCAAGCTTTCATGCCCGTATTGCGCCACCTTCTCGGTGCTCTTGCCGCGCAGCACGTCGATCAGGTGCACGGCGCCGAAGCGCTGGCCACGGCTCTGGTGGAAGCGGTAGATACAGGACAAAGCCTTGCGCGCGGCTTCGGTTGCATCCCAGGTGGCGGGCGGGTGCAGGCAGTTGTCGCAGGCGTTCTGGTGCTTCGCACAGGCCGCGCTGTCCTCGCCGAAGTAGGCGAGCAGCCGCACGCGCCGGCAATCGTGGGCTTCGGCCAGCGACAGCAGGGCGTCGAGCTTGCCGCGCTGGCTGCGCTTGAATTCATCGGCGGCCGGGCTTTCGTCGATCATCCGCCGCTGGTTCACCACGTCGGCCAGGCCGTAGGCCATCCAGGCATCGGCGGGCTGGCCATCGCGGCCACCGCGCCCGGTTTCCTGGTAATAGCTTTCGATATTCTTGGGCAGGTCCATGTGCGCGACAAAGCGCACGTCGGGCTTGTCGATGCCCATGCCGAAGGCGATGGTGGCGACCATCACGATGCCTTCTTCGCGCAGAAAACGATCCTGGTGGCGTCGGCGCATGTTGGCGTCGAGACCGGCGTGGTAGGGCAAGGCGCTGATGCCTTCGCCCTCCAGCCAGTTGGCGGTTTCCTCGACTTTCTTGCGCGACTGGCAGTAGATGATGCCGGCGTCGCCCGCGTGCTCGTCCTGGATGAAGCGCAGCAGTTGCTTGCGTGCTTCGTCCTTCTCGACCACCGCGTAGCGGATGTTCGGCCGGTCGAAGCTGCTGATGAAAACGCGTGCTTCGCTCAGCGCCAGCCGCTCGATGATGTCGGCGCGCGTCAGGTCGTCAGCTGTGGCGGTGAGCGCGATGCGCGGCACGTCGGTGTAGCGCTCGTGCAGCACGTTGAGCGCCAGATAGTCTTCGCGGAAGTCGTGGCCCCACTGGCTGACGCAATGCGCCTCGTCGATGGCGAACAGGCTGAGCAGGCCGCGCTCGTTCAGCGAATCGAGCTGGCCGAGCATGCGCGGCGTAGTCAGACGTTCCGGCGCGACGTAGAGGAGCACCAACCGACCGCTCATCATCTCGCGCTCGATCTTCTGCGTCTGTTCGAGGGACAGCGTCGAGTTCAGGAAAGCGGCGTGCACACCGGCCTCTTCGAGCGCGCCAACCTGGTCGTGCATCAGCGCGATCAGCGGGCTGACCACCACCGCCACGCCGCGCCCGGCACGGTGCCGGGCAATCGCCGGCACCTGGAAGCACAGGCTCTTGCCGCCGCCGGTAGGCATCAACACCAGCGCATCGCCGCCCTTGATAACATGGTCGACGATCTCGGCTTGCGCTCCGCGAAAAGCGCTGTAGCCGAATACGTCGTGCAGGATGGTGTCGGGGGATGCGGAGGTAGGGTTGGTCATGTTGTAAAGTGCTGAAAAAATATTCGTCATTCCGGGCTTGACCCGGAATCCAGAGGTGCACAACTGGATTCCGGGTCAAGCCCGGAATGACGAGGTTGTTCATAGGTCTTTTCTTTGCCGTTTAACATCACTTCCCCTTACGACTTGAAGCGGATGTCACCGGCTTTTTCCGGGTAGCACGCGGTCTTGTCGGCGTAGTAGGCACGGAACAGGGCGAGGTCGGCTTCTTCGTTGCCGCTCAGGGTGACCCAGCGCTCAACGCCGACGCACTTGTTGCGGAAGTCGAAAAAGCCCAGTCCGACCGGCACGCCGGCCGCCAGCGCAATGCGGTAGAAGCCGGATTTCCAGTGATCGGTCTTTGCGCGGGTGCCTTCCGGCGTGATGCACAGGTGGAAACTCTCGCGCCGGGCAAAGGTATCGATCAGTTGACCGATCATCCCGGTACGCTCGCGGCGGTTGATCGGCACCCCGCCAAGCCTTAGAAAAAGGCCCCTGAACGGCCAGCGGAAGAGGGTGTCCTTGCCGGCCCAGTGGATGAAAATCGGATGCGTGGCGTTGAACAGCACGCCAAGCGGAAAATCCCAGTTCGAGGTGTGCGGATAGACCAGCACCACCGACTTCGGTCCCGGTGGCGGAGAGTACACGGTGCGCCAACCAATCAGCCGCAGGATGAGGTTAGCGAGTCGGCTGATCATGGTTGATGCGCCTGAGAGACTGTTAAAAAAGCCTGAAACCTCACCGCAGAGGCACAGAGCCGCTGAGGTTTCGCAGAGGAAACCTTTAAGTGAAAAGAGTTTCCTCGGCGTTTTCTCTGCGCCTCTGTGCCTCTGCGGTAGGTTTTCAATCGCGTCACAAGTTCTTAATCAATGCCCTGGCTGGAAAGGTATTCCTCGTAGTTGCCGAGGTAATTGACCAGCGTGCCGTCCATGCGGATTTCCAGGATTCGGGTCGCCAGCGAGGAAACAAACTCGCGGTCGTGCGAAACGAACACCAGCGTTCCCTTGAACTTCTCCAGCCCGGTATTCAGCGATTCGATCGATTCCATGTCCAGGTGGTTGGTCGGTTCGTCCATCACCAGCACGTTGCATCTAGTCAGCATCAGCTTGCCGAAGATCATGCGTCCCTGCTCGCCGCCGGAGATGACCTTGACCGGCTTGCGCACATCGTCACCGGAGAACAGCAGGCGGCCAAGCGTGCCGCGAATCAGCGTTTCCACCTCGTCGCCTTCGCTGGCGGTGGCACGTGCAAAGCCGGCAATCCAGTCGGCGAGGTTGGTGTCGCTCTTGAATTCGTCGGCGTGATCCTGTGCGTAGTAGCCGCGACGCGCTTTTTCAGTCCATTTGACGCTGCCGAACTGCGGCTGCAACTCGCCCATCAGCAGCTTGAGAAAGGTTGATTTGCCGACACCGTTTTCGCCGATCACCGCCAGGCGGTCGCCGGCATTGAGCGAGAAATCGAAGTCCTTGAAAATCTTGCGCTCGCTGCCCTCGTAGGCAAAGCTGAGGTTTTCGATCTCCACCGCCTGCCGGTGCAGCTTTTCCTTCTCGTCGTAATCGAAACGAATCCACGGGTACTGGCGCGACGACGGCTTGATGTCTTCCGGCCGCAGCTTGTCGATCAGCTTCACCCGCGAAGTGGCCTGCTTGGCCTTGGACTTGTTGGCCGAGAAGCGGCGCACGAAATCCTGCAGGTCGGCGATGCGCTCCTTGGCCTTGGCGTTGGCATTTTGCTGCCGGGCGCGCGCCTGCGACGAAGCTTCCATGAAGTCGTCGTAGGTGCCTGGATAAACGGTGATCTTGCCGTAATCCAGATCGGCCATGTGGGTGCATACCTGGTTCAGGAAGTGGCGATCGTGAGAGATGATGATCATCGTGCTGTTGCGGTCGTTGAGCACGTTTTCCAGCCAGCGGATGGTGGCGATGTCGAGATTGTTGGTCGGTTCGTCAAGCAGCAGGATGTCGGGATCGGCGAACAGCGCCTGGATCAGCAACACGCGCAGCTTCCAGCCCGGCGCCACTTCGCTCATCGGGCCGAAGTGCTGGCTGGACGGAATGCCGACGCCAAGCAGCAACTCGCCGGCCCGCGATTCGGCGCTATAGCCGCCAAACTCGGCAAACTTGCTTTCCAGTTCGGCGGCGTGCAGGTATTCGGCTTCGGTCGCTTCCGGGTTGGCGTAGATCGCATCCTTCTCGAGCATGCAGGCCCACATGTCCTCGTGGCCCATCATCACCACGTCGATCACGCGCTGATCTTCAAAGGCAAACTGATCCTGGCGCAGGTAAGCCATGCGCTCGTGGGACTCTTTCGAGACGTTGCCGGCGGTGGCTTCGAGTTCGCCGTCGAGAATCTTCATGAAGGTCGACTTGCCGGAGCCGTTGGCGCCGATCAGGCCGTAACGATAGCCCTCGCCGAATTTGACCGAAACGTTTTCAAAAAGGGGCTTGGCCCCGAACTGCATGGTGATGTTGGAGACGACGAGCACTAAGAAACCTCGGGAAAGTCATTGATTTGAAAAGGCGGTTATTGTAACCGAGGGAGACGGCGAGCGCCCGGATTCAAGACTTTCCCGCCCTGTTCCAGGCGGTTGTTAATCGTTTTTTGCTGTCACAAACATAGAGATAATCAATCGGATAAATAATTGCCACATCCCTATCATTCAGTCACCGCATCACTTTCTAAACCCGAATCACCAGGAGTAATCAACATGAAATCGCTGATCAATACCGAAGTTCTGCCCTTCAAGGTCTTATCAGAACAATAAAATCTATCCCCTACTAAAATTATGGAATTCAGAGCAAGTCTATCTGGCTTCCAGTGTAAGATGATTGCCGTTTTCACCCTTTTGAAGCTTCCTCCATGCCCGACTTCACCCCGCAGAATATTGTTGCCCTGATGGAAGTCGGGGATTTGCCAGCAATGGACATGACCGCCTATATGGTTTCTTCGGTTCATGACATGAAAAATTCGGTCTGCGTCATGACAGCGCACCTTGAATTTGCACTGGCCGAGTTGCCCGTTGACGGACCTTCCAGGAGCATGGCCTACCAAGCCCTTTACGAAGCGCAGCGGATATATCACAACCTGATCCAGTTGCTGGGGCTATACAAGATCAACGGGAACATCTATCCCTTTGATCCGGTCGAGGTGGAATTGACTACTTTTGAAGCAGAAGTTATCGCCCGGGTACAGCTACTTGCCAAAGCCAAGGGGGTCACCGTGGAGGTGGTCACGGACGAACACGAACGAAGCTGGTACTTCGATTATGAACTGATCTCCGGCCTGATCACTCAATCACTGCACAACGCTATCAAATACACCCGCGACAAGGTACGGCTATCAATGCTGGTGGTTGACAATCAGCTGGAAATCCGTGTCGATGACAATGGCGCCGGCTTCCCGCCTTTAATTCTGGCCCAGGGTTTCGCGACTGACCAGGGTATCAATGCCAACACTGGCAGTACCGGACTGGGTCTTTATTTTGCGGCAAGAGCCGCTCGCCTGCATCGCAACCGCACTCGCTTTGGCAGCACCCGACTTGAAAACTATGGGGTGCTGGGCGGCGGCACTTTCATCCTGATTCTGCCATAAGAGACTAAGGACCAAAATGTCGATAGAAGTCCTTGGAAAGGGTGTTTTCGCCAACCGCTCATTTCTTCTGGTCGAGGATTTTGAGGCGATGCGAGTTATCCTGCGTGACCTCCTGCGACGTTGCGGCGCACGACGCATCGAAGTGGCTGCCAACGCCAGCGAAGCCATGAATATCCTGCGTCGTGGCAAGTGCGATGTGGTTCTCTGCGATTACCACTTGGGATCGGGCAAGAACGGTCAGCAGTTGCTTGCCGAAGCGCGACATGAGGGGCTGGTGAACGCTTCCAACATCTGGATCATGGTAACAGCTGAAAAAACTTCCGAAATGGTTACCGTGGCCGTCGAGCACCAGCCCGACAACTACCTGCTTAAGCCGGTCACCCAGGCGGCCCTTCAAAGCCGGCTGGAGAAACTCATCACGCGCAAATCCGCACTGTCGAATATTGCGGCTGCGATGCGTGCAAAGGAGTATTTGAAAGCCGTCGATCTCTGCAAGGTACGCATCAAGCAGGATCCAGGAAACTCGATGGAAATCCTGCGCATCAAAGCCGGTCTCTACCAGCTCATTGGCCAGCCCGACAAGTCGCGCAGTATTTTTGATGCCATTCTGGCACGGCACGACGTGCATTGGGCGCGCTTCGGCTTGGCCAAGTTGCATGTTCTTGAAGGCAGCCTTGGGCGTGCCCGCGACATGCTGGAACGACTGCTTGAGGACAACCCGAGCTATCTGGAAGCTTACGACTTGCTAGCGCATGCCTACCGGCGTCAAGGTGCCTGGCGCGACGCACAGCGGGTGTTGACCAAGGCCATCAATGCTTCGCCTAATTCCCCGGATCGACAGAACGCCTTGGGCGAAAGTGCCCTGCGTTGCGAAGACCTGAATATCGCAGAATCCGCTTTCAAGAAAGCGCTTAAGCTATCTGCCCAGAGCACACTAAAGACCTCAGCGCCCTATCTGGGGTTGGCTCGTGTTTTTACCGCACAAAGCAAACCCGAAGAAGCCCTGAAGCTGTTATCTCAACTGGCGAACGATATCGAGGGCGACGAGGCCAGTCTTCAGGGTAAAGCCGAGGAAGTTCGCGTCCACCATGCTTCAGGAAACGCTAAACAGGCAGAGGCTGCTGCAAAGGAGGTCACTTCCCGAATCCAGAGCGGGAGTCAAAACCTTTCCCCTGCCTCGACCCTGGACTTGGCTGAGACCTTCTTGCTGATGGGTAACAAGGAGACAGCCTGCAGCCTTATGCAATTTGTGGTGCGCAACAATCACGAGAATGAAGAATTGGCGAGGCGCGCCCTGGAAGTTTTCGACAAGGGCGGGCTGGGCGAGGAAGGTCGGGCGATGGTTCAATCCTCGCGGCAGCATGCCACCGAGGCCATGAACAATGGCGTTCGGCTTGCCAGCGAAGGCAAGCTGAACGAGGCGCTGGAGTTCCTTAATCAAGCTAAGGCGCTTATGCCACGCAACCCGCGTCTTCTGCTCAATCATGCCTATGTGGTCATCGCGCTATTGCAGAAGAATGGTTGGCGGCACGATATGGAAACCGACGCCCGTCGATCAATTACCATTGCTCGCCAGATCATGCCCGGTGAAAAACGTTGCGGTGAACTTCTGGCCAAGCTGGAATCCCTTCGCTGACAAGCTCGGTTGTTCACCGCATGAGCTCCTGCGGAGCTCATGGATGCCCGTGAGCCCCTATAGACCTTTGTAAAGTAGCGTTAGCTTGTATGTTGCGAAATCCCGGATTCGCTCCCTCTGGGCCCTGTACCACCGCTTTCTTCGCCAGCGAGCAATGCCCACCCAAGACCGCGCGTGGTGACGGGCCGGGTTTGCAGAATACTGACTTTGCCATTGGCAATCCCGAACTCGATATCCTGCGACAAAGCATAATGCTCTTCCAGGGCCATGGCGATGTTGGCCCGAATGTCTTCATTCGCCAGACATGGGACGTCACGCAGATCGCTGTCGACCGGTACGATTGACGTCCCCTTGCCGGAGGAATGCTGCTTGACCATGAACGCCTTCTTCCCGACGTGAACATTTGAAACCGAACCGTCAAATTTATCCACATAGTAACGGTCCACGTCTACCACTCCTGAAACTACTCCTTCGCCAAGTCCATACCCCGCTTCAATCACGATCACGTCTCTTCCGCTTACCGGATCCGTAGTAAAAATCACCCCGGAAACCTGCGACTCGAACATCTGCTGCACCACTATCGCCAGCTTGGCCGACCCTTGCCGAACAATGCGGTCGCTCCGGTAGAGCATTCCCCTGGTCAGCCAGAACGACGTCCAGACTTCCTTTATCCAATCCAATAGCTCCGCGGGGCTAACGAATAGATACGTTTCTGCCGCTCCGGCAAATGCCGCTTCTTCCGTGTCTTCCTGGAGACCGGAAGAGCGCACGCTCAAGAAGCTGTTGCTCAAGCCGGTCGATTCGACCGCCGCCATGATTTCCCGACCTACACCGTTCGCACTATCCAGATTCCCTCGGCGTATCAAGTCCCGAATTCTCGCCGAGGCGTCTGTAATCTTCATGCGCTTGTCTTCGTCCGGCATTTCTTGAGTCGCAAGGATCACCTCGATTTCCGACGTCAGGTGCAAATACGCCTCGCCAATGCCGTTCTCCTCAAGAAATCGATCGAAGGCAAAGGTGGTCACCATGAACGCTGGCGGAACCTGCGCACCATGACGCTTGACGATTTGTGCAATTTCTCCAAGATTTGCGCCTTTCCCGCCAACCAGCTCGACATAATCGGCATCAACCTCTTCCAGCAACAACACGGCGCGCCGAAATTGCGCTATCCGCGTTCTCTTCGCTCGCGTCAGTTCGCCCGCCTTGATTTGCAAGTGGGCGACCATTGCCTTTGCCAGCAGACCTTCCTCCCGCATGCGCTTGACAGCACCGCTCAGCGCCACCTGCACTTCGCGCTTCATCCTGTAATACGCATCTTCCAGTTGGCCGGCGGGATCTTCTATGTCGACGAATTCCTGCACACTGGCATAGTGGCTGAGCAGAAAGACTCTTCCAGTGGCGCCCGGATACCTGTCAGTCACGAATCGAACATGCGACCTCTCCATCGCCAGGATCAGATCTGCCTCGCCAATATCGGCTTCGGCAAGCCTTCTGCTGCGGTGATCCGAACCAATGATGCCGTCTTCGGACAGCAGCAGCGCCTGGCTGGTCTCGGACATCGGCCTGCCCTCAAACGCTGCGACACCACGGGAACATACCTCGACGCCCGTTATTGCCTCGGCAACCAGCATCTTCTTCAAGAGGATCTCGGCCAAAGGGCTACGGTCAATATTGGCCGTGCACACCAGCAAGACTTTCTGGGGCCTGATTTCCCTGGTGCCGTGTCCGAGACGACGCAGCGCCTTGCGGATCGCCGGCAGATCCGCTTCGGTCAAATTGCGCCCGCCCATGGCTTCAACTTCATGCAGTGCCGCGGCTCTCAGCAAGGCGATGCGTGGATGCCATCGCAATACCTGGATTCGCCTTTGGAATGCCTCCAGTCGCGCATCGCATAGATCGAGACTGTCAGCCAACATCGTGACCTGTGTCCACAGGCGCACGACCACGGCAATGGTGTTGAGCGCTCTCCAGAGTACCGTCAGCGCAGCAATGTGGTGCTCGACCTCGGACAACAATCCTTCGAGTTCGGCAAACGCGTTCCCGGAAACGGTCTGGATCAGCATGGCGATATTTTCAGTCCCGCCTTTCGCGAAGGCCTCTGTCGTTCCTCCCGCGGCAATCCCGCGGGGCGAACAACGAGCACGACGCACGATTTCAATCAGATGCTTTCGCACGCTGGGATTGACCCGCTTGTTCCATAGTGCTTCAGCCAATATCAGGACAAGGCCATCGGCAACAATCCCCGCGCGGCTATCCTGTTCATCCATAGCCAACGGCACTGCGGCCAGCCAGGCTTCCAGATCGGCCGGGGATTTTTCTCCCGAGACCACTTGATGAATCAATTTGTGCAGTGGCTCAATGAGGATTCCGGCCATCGGCATGATCGAGGCGATCCCCTGTGATGCCCAGACCATTACTACGCATCCCTCGCGAATTTCGAACGTCTCAGAAACCATCGACTCACTGACCCAGAAACCTTCGTCCGTCAGTGTGGTCTTGCCGGGATGCCTTTCTTCGATGCGGACCATGGTGCCCTCCGCTGATTGCACCCACTCGGCGTGCGGCAAAATCAGCGATGGGATGCCAAATTCCCGGGTCGTGACTCCGGCGTGGCTGAGCAGACCACCACTGGTTACCAGGACCGCTTCAGCGGCGCGAATGGCTTCAATGTCTTCGGGTGTCGTAAAAGGAACCAGCAGAACCCGCCCTTCGCGACCCTGCGGATTCAAGCAATAGTCACGATCAAATGTTATGCGCCCGATGCGGACGGATCCATCACCAACGGAAGCCAGCAGACCCCTTACAGTCTGGTCACTGAATCCAGCGGGCGCGCGTGCTTGTTCGACCAGCAAGCGGTGCGAAACAAGCTTGCGAAACGCAGGAACCTGGATTTTGGCTGGGACTGAATAAGCGCCTTTGCGCAGCATTCTCCTCAGGCCGGCAATGGACAGCCATTTGCCGCCGCTGGTTGGCGTCAGGTGATGGCCAAATGCATACAGGATCGAACGATCCTGATCGTCGGCCAAGCCATATAGCACCAGCCATTCGTCAGGTGCTATCTCGTGCTGGGCCCGCACCACCGTAAGCTGGTCGATGCTTCCGATCGTCTCGAAATCCAGATGCAGGTCGGCCTTCTTCAGCAGCACGGCGGTGCGCAAAGCTTCGTGCTCGCGGGCCAACACTCTGCGGATGATCTCCTTCAGCGGCTGGTAGGCCGGATTGCGCTCCAGGAACCCTCGATTGTCGAGCCGCAATTCTCCGCGAGCCAGTGCTTTGCGGCAGGGGCCATTGAAGAGCCGGTCAATAACCTCCTGCCCAACGCCGCCTGTTCCCGGCTGAATGACTGCCATGTCGAAGGTCCGCAGCAGCGCATTGAGCGCGAAATACAGACGGTGGCGGACCATCTGCCGTTCTTCGGAAACATACGAATTGAACTCGCGCAGAGCCATGGGGCCACTAAACTCACAGTACGTTTCGAATGGCATGCCTTGGCCGTGATAGGAGAACGGGATCATTCCCTCAACCAGAAACATCCGTGCCATCGCGCTTGCTAATTCGCTGATCTTCTCAGGACTCGCTTTGTACGGGAGTCCCGCGGATGGAACCCTTGCCAGAAAAAGATACGCCATGGCGTAGTCCAGATCGCGTAGCGACCATATGAGCCGCAAGACCACTATCAGCGCGCGCTCGATCTGGCGCTCAGTCCGTGCGCCATGATCCTTGTCCAGATAGCCTGTGACCAGGATTTCGACCAGGCTACTCTGGTCAAGGGTGACAGTCAGCCCGGCTTCTTTCAAGACCTTGCCGACAAACTCGGCGCGCAGCGCCTGCGCCAGCTCCGCCCCGCCCTGGAAACTTTGCAGCCGGATTAGTCCCTCGTCGTCCGGATCGGCAATATTGGCGAATAACTCTATGCGATGCTCTCCAAGTCTCACGCTGTAGGCAAGGTGATTGCCGATCAGCACGAACGTACCAGGACAGGGCCCCGCGAGCCACTGAGCTGCCTTTACAATCGTTGCCAGGCCGCGATGACGGATCAAGCCGTTGACGATGATCGGTGCGTCATCCAGTCTCGCTATCCGGATGTCCTCGGTCTTGTCGCCTCCGATACGGCCGAGAGTAACGCTCATGTCCGCGCGGGCAGTCGTCATCCGTTGTTCCAGCGCTCTATTGCCCATGTCATGCAAGAAGCGGATCAACGCATGCACAGTGGCTGGCTCGGCGAATGTTGAATCTGCGGAATCTGCAGTCTCCGCGATCCAGGTAATCTTGTGGCGCAGCACGGGGGGCAACTCCTCATGCTGCGACAGGCCATTCCACGAACTATCCAGGTCGTGCACGAGCTTGTTATGGAAGGCGATGGCTACCTCGGCATCAGCCGGATAAGCCACCTGCCGATACGCTTCGAGCATTTTGGCAAGCAGTGAAACGATGCTGAGCGCGGTCGATTTGGTCATTATGTCTGCATGGGAGACAATCAATTGCAGCGCATCGTAGTTGGGCTTGACCAGGTTATTCTGGATATTGAAATAGTGTGCACGCAGTTGGTGCCTGGCTTCGGGGCTGAACGACGGGTCCTGGGTAAGGTCGCCAAGCAATAGGTAGCATCCCGCGTCGCCGGTGCCTTCGCGCTGCAGCTTGCCGATACCGCCATCTTCGATCCAGGGCGGCATCTGCGAGCTGCTATGTTCCACCGGGTAGGCCAAATGATATCCGCCCAGATTGACTCCGGGATCGTGCAGATCGAGGACGGCGATCAAGCGCAACTTGTCCAGTCGGTCCCAGGATTTGGCAATGCTCATGAAGCGCTGCGCGCCAAGGGCACGGCGCGCGATGGCAAGATTCCTGATGAGGTCGGCAAGCGCCTCAGGGCTTTTCACGATCGACTGTGAGAAGCCCTGGCTGCTCATCTTCTTCAGGTCGAGCAGCCGGTGCAATCGGGCGACTGGCCGACTGCCGTATAGCGCTTCAAGCAGGTCGTAGGCTGCGGCAAAACGCGCTTCGAGGTCTTCTTCGATCACGGCCCTGACGGACTTGTCGGTTGCCCCGTGAAAGGCTTCGGCAATTTCTTCGTTATTGGCACCGCGTTTGTGGAGCGCGGCGATCAAATGGGGAATGCTTTTCTCAACATCCGCCATATCATCTGCCTTGTTTCCGTAACGGGTGGATTTATTCTATATTCAAAATTCCCTGACTGTATAGTGATCCCCGTTTTCAAGACCGAGGTTCTAGCTGGGCGCTGTTCTGATCATTCTTTCCTGATCCCTTGGCGCCGGTCCGCCTTGATTCTACTTGCCGGCACTGGCCAGTGCCGACCTCAGCATTTCGATGAACGCCAGCGTCCTGGCCGGGAGCAGGCGTCGGCCATGCGTTACGCACCAGACGGTTACGGTTGGCAGTTGCCATTCGGGCAGGACTCGCTTGAGCAGGCCCTGGTCGACCCATTGGCCGGCGAAACGATCTGTCAGCCCGACGATGCCCATGCCATGCACGGCGAGATGGCGTTGCAGGATCGGCGAGTTGGCTGCCAGAGGGCCGTCGGGCACAATGCTCTCAACCTAACAGACCGTTTGCATATTTCGTTGAATTTCTGAAGATTC
>NZ_JBMOJE010000017.1:0-59007 GCF_049316945.1 Propionivibrio sp.
CACATGCTTATAAATAATTACAATGACAAAAGGGTGTTAAGTTGAGAGCATTGGGGCCGGGGGGGGTTAAACACCCGCTGATCATCCTCAACAGCAGAACCACCCTTCCCTCCACCGACAGCGTCGCCCTCGCTTACGACGAGCGGAAGCGCAGTCGCCTGCGTATCATCCTCGCATCCGGCGCCGAAGCCGGCATCTTCCTCGAACGCGGTGATCACCTGCACGACGGCGATAAACTGGCAGCCGAAGATGGCGACTCGGTAGTAAAAATCCTCGCTGCCCCTGAAAAACTGATCAAAGCCGTCGCAGACACTCCACTTCTTTTCGTCCGCGCCGCCTACCATCTCGGTAACCGCCATGTGCCGGTGCAAATCATTCCCGATGCCGGTGGCGGTCGCCTGTACTTCCAGACCGACCATGTTCTGGCTGAAATGGTACGCGGCCTCGGCTGCAAGGTCGCCGAGATTGAAGCCCCGTTCCAGCCGGAATCAGGTGCCTACGGCGGGCAGCACCACCATGGAGACGAGCCGGCCAATCTGCACGACCCCGGCCACGGCCCGCACCGTGCAGTACCCAAAATCCACCAGTTCAAGCCGCGTTGATCGTGGACGCACTGGCCCTCACCCGCCTGCTGCAACTGGCCAGCCCGGCGCTACCGGTCGGCGCCTACACCTATTCGCAGGGGCTGGAGTGGGCAGTGGAGAGTGGTCGCATCCGCGACGAGGCGAGCGCCGGGCAATGGATCGGCGATCTGCTGGAACATGGGATTGGCCGCTTCGAAGCGCCACTGCTGGTTTGCCTGATGGCGGCCTGGGCAGAAACCGATTCGGGCGAAATCCTCCGCCTCAACGCAGACTTTCTGGCGAGCCGTGAAAGTGCCGAATTGCGGACGGAAACGGTGCAGATGGGATTCTCGCTGAACCGCTTGCTGGCCGACCTGCGCGATCCGGTGCTGGATGCGCTGCAGGTTACGCTGGCGGCCATGCCCGAGATTGCCTTCCCGACAGCCTGGGCTGGAATCGCCGTTGCCTGGGGCATTGGTTCGGAAGCGGCCGCGGCGGCTTACCTGTGGTCATGGGCGGAAAATCAGGTGATGGCCGCCCTGAAAGCGGTTCCGCTCGGGCAGGCTGGAGGCCAGCGCCTGCTCGCCGAATTGGGGCGGAGGATTCCCGTTATCGCCAAAAATGCGCAAAGCCTGCCGGAAGATGAGTGGTCCAACTTCACACCAGCGCTTTCCATCTGTAGTGCTCGGCATGAGAGCCAGTATTCAAGGCTGTTTCGGTCTTGATATGGCCGAAAAACCACCCCCCCCAGCCCCCCTTGTCAGGGGGGAGCACACTACTCCCTCCCCTGACAAGGGGAGGGCCGGGGAGGGGTTGAAGTTCCTCCCTTACGACAAACGCCTCACCGCCCTCGCCCGAGAAAACCGTCGTAACCCTACCCCCGCCGAAACCCTCCTCTGGCAAAAGGTTCTGCGCAGCAAGCAATTCAGCCACTACAAATTCCACCGCCAGAAACCCATCGGCTCGTACATCGTCGATTTCTATTGCCCCGAGCCCCGCCTGGTCATTTAGATAGACGGCGATAGCCATGCTTTCCAGATTGAATACGACAACAAGCGCACAGAACTCTTCAACACCCACGGCCTGCAAGTATTGCGCTACGAGAACCGCGACGTACTCAACAACTTGCCCGGCCTTTACGACACCCTGCTAACCCAACTCCCGAGCCAAAATCATGAGCAACAACTCCCCTCTTAGAGTCGGCATCGGCGGCCCCGTCGGTTCCGGCAAGACCGCCCTGACCCTGGCGCTCTGCCAGGCGCTGCGCAAGGACATCGACATGGCCGTAGTCACCAACGACATTTACACCGCCGAAGATGCCAAATTTCTCGTCAGCCACGCTGCGCTGGAGCCCGAGCGAATCATCGGCGTCGAAACCGGCGGCTGTCCGCATACCGCCATCCGCGAGGATGCCTCGATCAATCTGGAGGCTATCGATCGCTTGCAACGCGCTTTTCCCGATGTACAGTTGATCCTCATCGAATCTGGTGGCGACAATCTTGCAGCGACATTTTCACCGGAACTCTCGGACCTGACCCTTTACGTCATCGACGTTGCCGCAGGCGAAAAAATACCGCGCAAGGGCGGACCTGGCATCACCAAATCGGATTTGCTGATCATCAACAAAATCGATCTGGCGCCCATGGTCGGCGCGTCGCTTGAAGTAATGGCGCACGATGCCAAGGTACAGCGCGGCGACCGTCCCTTCGTTTTCAGCAACCTCAAAACCGGTGAAGGTCTCGAACAGATCATCGCCTTCGTCCGCGACCGGGGAATGCTTTAGCGGGCGTTGTTGGAGTCTCAGTAGTCAACGGACGGATAACCGGCTTAGGTGTACGTCATTGGGCGCAAAATCATCCAAACCATCGCCAGCGCTTACGTTCAGCTTGGCTCTGGCGTTTCAGATGAGCAACTAGGCAAGTTGAGTACACGATAGTGGGCCATCGACAAGGTGAATCCTGGCAGCAATTGATCGCTCACGCCGCGTTCAAGCTCCCCGCATCTTGCTCATCGCCAGATTGGCCGCTGCCGTCCGGGTTTCCACCCCCAGCTTTTCGAATACGTGCTCCAGGTGCTTGTTCACGGTGCGCGGACTGCTGCCGAGGATGTCGCCGATGTCCTTGCTGGTCTTGCCCAGCGTCACCCAATAGAGCACTTCGGCTTCGCGCTGAGTCAGGCGGAAAGCGGCGATCAGCGATTCGATGGCGGAAGCGTCGTTTTCTTCGCGCAGGACGACCAGCCATTCTTGGTCACCGGTCTGGTCGTGGAAGGAGGCTAGCAGTCGCCGGTTGCCATCGGCCAGGAGCAGGGCGGTGGGTTCACGACCATCGCGCCGGGCGGCTTCGGCGTCGCTGATCCAGTCCAGCAGGCGCTGCGGTGTTTCTTCCTCGCCGGTGGCGAAATAGTCCTTGAGCAGTTTTCTCGACAGTGGCGTCTGCCAGACCAGTTTTCCGTCGCTGGCGCGCACCGCCAGCGTGGCCTGACCGAAGGCGTCCAGGGCCGAGCGCGCCTGCTTCATCTGGCGGGCGTTCTGCATGTGGGCAGCGATGCGTGCCAGCACTTCCGCAGGACGGATCGGCTTGGTGACGTAGTCGGCGCCACCGGCGGCGAAGGCGGCTACCACATGCTCGGTTTCGGTCAGCCCGGTCATGAAGACGATCGGGATGTTCTGCGTGGTGAAGTCGGCTTTCAGGCGCCGGGCAACTTCGAAGCCGTCCATGCCGGGCATCAGGGCGTCGAGCAGAATGACGTCAGGCAGGCTCTGGCGCGCCCGTTGCAGGGCGGATTCGCCGTTGGTTGCAACCAGCACCGTGTAGCCGGATTCGTCGAGTGCATCGTGCAGCAGCGACAGATTTTCCGGAATGTCGTCCACGATCAGGACGATGTCGGAGATGGCGCGGTCAATGGTGTTGTCAAGCGGCATCGCGGCCCTTTCTGAGAACTTCCTTCATGGCGTCGAACTGGAACTGGCGCGCCAGATCGCGCAGCACGCGCACGAATTCGGCATGGGCCGGGTCGAGGCGTTCGATCTCGCCAAGCTTGTTGAGGATGCCGCGCACGTAGCCGAGGCTGATCATTTCGTCGAGGGCGCTCAGGTGTTCGCGTCCAGGCAGGATCAGCGCTGCCGGCTGGGCGGGGGTGGCGACGCTCGGCGGAGCTTCGGCGCTGACCCAATCCAGGCCCAGTATGCGGCCGATCCAGTCGAGCAGTTCCTTGACGCGCAGCGGCTTGACGATGAAGTCCTCGGCGGCGATGCCGGCCTCGTTTTCCAGCCCCTTGTCGAAGGCGTTGGCCGAGAGGATGGCGATATGGGCATCGCTCAGCTTCTGCCGGCGGATGCGCTGAATCGTCTCCCAGCCATCGATGCCGGGCATGGCCAGATCCATGAATATCAGGTGCGGAGCGAAGCGCGGCAGCAGTTGCAGGCATTCGTCGCCACTGGCCGCCTGCTCGACCTGAAAGCCCAGCGGTTCAAGCACGCTCTGCAGCATGTCGCGATCGACTTTCTCGTTATCGACGACCAGGATGCGGCGGCGGATGCCGACGTAGCCGATGCGTTGGGCTCGTGGCAGTTCGCGCGCCGCCTGCGCCGAGTGCACCTGCGGCAGGAACAGGCGGATGCGGAAGCTGCTGCCTTCCCCGGGCGTGCTGCTGACGCTCATTTCTCCGCCCATCAGGTCGGTCAGCATGCGCGCAATGGTCAGGCCGACACCGCTGCCGCCGGCCTGGACGCTGCTGCCGCGCACGAAAGGTTCAAAGATACGTTCCAGTTCTTCGGCAGCAATACCGGGGCCGCTGTCGCGTATGTCAAAGATGGCCATGTCGTGCTTGCATTCGAGGCGGAAGCTGACTTTGCCGCGTACCGTGAATTTCACGGCGTTGCCGATGACGTTGATCAGGATCTGCCGCAGCCGCCGCTCGTCGGCACGTACCACGGGGGGTATTTCACCGCTGGGTTCGTAGCTGAAACTCAAGCCCTTGTTGCGCGCCTGCAGTTCGAACATGCCGACGATCTGCTGCAGGAAATCCGGGAAATCCAGGGCTTTTACGTCCAGGGTGACTTTGCCGCCTTCGATACGGGCGATGTCGAGGGTGCCTTCGATGACCGAGAGCAGATGGTCGCCGCTCTTGCGGATAATGCTTACCGCCTGTCGTCGGTTGGCCGGTATGGTTGCATCGCCATCAAGGATTTGCGCGTAGCCGAGGATGCTGTTGAGCGGGGTGCGCAGTTCATGGCTGATGGCGGTGATATAGCGGCTCTTGGCCAGATTGGCCTGATCCGCCACGCGCTTGGCCTTCTGCAATTGTTCATCGGTGCGCTGGTGCGAGTCGATCTCCTGCATCAGCAGGCGTGTTTGCCGGTTCGATTCCTCCTGCGCGACCTGCCGGCTCTTGTGCGTCAGCACCATCCACCAGGCACCGATTCCGGCGAACAGCAGCAGTGTCGAGAAGGCCTTGATGAAGGTCTGCTGCAGGTGCGGAATCAGCTCGGCCTGCGCTGGGGCGAGGGCCAATACTTCATGGGTGTAGAGCAATCCGAGCAGACCGCCGAGCAAGGGAACGATACAGGCCATCAGCAACAGGTAATGGCCCAGACCGGTTTCCAGATAGGGAATGACGGTGGCCGGCAGCATGCGGCGCAGCATGCCGTTCCATTGCGCAGCCAGGTTGGCGCCCGGCTTGCACAGGTCGTCGCAGCGCGCGTCGAGCGAGCAGCACAGCGAGCAGATGGTGTCGCCGTAAGCCGGGCAGTGAGCGGTGTCCTCGCTCTCGTATTCGCGTTCGCAGATGCAGCAGCGCTGCATGCCGACGGCCGGCGCGGCTTTGCCCTTGACCAGGTAATAGCGGCCACCGGTCAGCCAAGCGATCAGGGGCGCCGCGACAAAGGCGGTGAGCATCGCGATGAACGAGGCGTAAGGTTGTAAGTCCGCGCCGAGCAGCCCGGTAAAGGCGGCAATCGAGAGCAGCGAGGCGATGCCCATGGCGCCGATGCCGACCGGATTGATGTCGTAGAGATGGCTGCGCTTGAACTCGATATGCGGCGGCGAGAGGCCGAGCGGCTTGTTGATCACCAGGTCGGCAACCACCGCCGCCATCCATGAAATGGCAATATTGGAATAGAGGCCGAGTACCTGACCGAGCGCCTGGAAGACATCCAGTTCCATCAGCAACAAGGCGATCAAGGTGTTGAAGACAACCCACACCACGCGGCCGGGATGGCTGTGCGTCAGGCGGGCAAAGAAGTTCGACCAGGCCAGCGAGCCGGCGTAGGCATTGGTGACGTTGATCTTGATCTGTGAAATGACGACGAAGAGGACGGTGGCACCAATCGCCAGCGAGGTGTTGCTGAAGACATGGGAAAAACCGATCAGGTACATCTGGTTGGGATCGACCGCCTTTGCGGCGGGAACAGCGTTGCGCAGGGCGAGGTAGGCGAGCAGGGCGCCGCCGAGCATCTTGGCGACACCGGGCAGCACCCAGCCGGGGCCGCCCAGCACCAGCGCCAGCCACCAGCGACGGCTATTCTTTGCGCTGCGTTCGGGCATGAAGCGCAGGTAGTCGGCCTGCTCGCCCATCTGCGTGACCAGCGCGATGCCAACGGTGAGCGCGGCGCCAAAGAGCGGCATGCTGAATTGGCCGCCCAGCCCCTTTTCTCCCGGATAAAGCAGCAGTCCGTTCAGAACCTCGGGCTCCTGCAGCAGCACGAAAATGTAAGGCAGCACCAGCAGCACCAGCCACAACGGCTGCGTCCACGCCTGCAGGCGGCTGATCGCCGTAACGCCATGGGTGACCAGCGGGATGACCACCAATGCGCAGATCAGATAACCCCAGGCCGGCGGAATGTGGAAGGCCAGTTCGAGCGCGTAGGCCATGATCGCCGCTTCCAGCGCGAAGAAGATGAAGGTGAAGGAGGCGTAGATCAGCGAAGTCACCGTCGAGCCGATGTAGCCGAAGCCGGCGCCGCGTGTCAGCAGGTCCATGTCCAGCCCGTAGCGGGCGGCGGCATGGCTGATCGGCAGGCCGATCAGGAAGATGATCAGCCCGGTCGCCAGGATGGCCCAGAAGGCATTGATGAAGCCGCCATTGACCAGCATGGTAGCGCCGACTGCTTCCAGAACCAGGAACGACGAGGCGCCGAATGCGGTATTGGCCACGCGCATTTCCGACCATTTGCGAAAACTGTGCGGCGTAAAGCGCAAGGCATAGTCTTCGAGCGTCTCGTTGGCCACCCAGGTGTTGTAGTCGCGCCGGATCTTCACCACGCGCTGCAGCGGTTCAGGAGTGGCTTCGGAAGAGGGCGGATTAGTCATGTCGGGCAAACTAACACAGCGGGCGATACATGGAAATTCGCAATGCCTTGTTTCCTTTCGAACTTCGCCGCGCTGAAGGGACCTGATGCGTGTCGCCACTGGTAACGGGCGTTGTTGAATAGATCAGAATTAGGCGAAAGCCTTCCTATATCCGGGGTATTTCTAGTTACATTGAGCGAAAAGTGAAGATGGTTGGACAACCTTCGCTCACAACCCTCGTTTTAATTGCAGACAACCTTCCTTTTTAAATGCGATCCAGACAGGCCCTGATCCGTTCAATGGTTTGATCGACAGGCGCACATGAGGAAACCTCAAGTCCAAGGTTGCGTGCGATTGCGTTAACTTTGGCCGGATAGAGTGGAATACCGCCTCGATCGATGGCTCGGATGAGACTCCGGGCTTGAGCAATCTCGGTTGGAATATTGTTCTTGAACAGTCTTCGCCGAATCCAGGTGAGCATAGTGGATTTCAATAGTGCGATTTAATTGAGGCATCATGACAGAACACCCGATATCCTCTTCTGATAGCCAACTTCGAAAGAATCTACTCTGGCGCTGTCAGCGATAAATGGTAACACTCAGTTGAGCTGATACTGTTGGCCCTTGAACTCTAATTTTCATCGTCACGCCGCATAACCATTTCCATTTTGCCTTCACGGGGGGCTTTTTCGATTGAACGCGCAAGCAAATGGTCACGGGAAAGCCCCCCAATGGCTAGACTCGAATCAGACCAAACGAGCTAATTGGGCCTTGGCTCTCGCCGGCTTCACCTGTTTTTTTCTGCTGTACGGCACGCAGCCGATCTTGCCTCAACTGACCCATGAGTTCGGCATCTCGCCGGCCATGGCCAGTTTGAGCGTTTCAGCCGGCACTGCGGCGATGGCATTTCTCCTGATTCCCTTGAGCCTGGTTTCTGATCGTTATGGCAGAGCTTCGCTGATGCGCTGGTGTCTGTTCGGCGCGGCTGTTTTCGCCTTCGGCTCATCGTTTGCTCCAGATTATTTTGTTCTGTTGCTCAGTCGAATTTGCCTTGGGGCTTGTATCGCTGGGGTTCCTGCGGCAGCGATGGCCTACCTTGGAGAGGAATTGGCACCTGAGCTCCGGTCGCGCGCGATGGGTCTGTACATTGCGGCCAATGCATTGGGTGGGATGTCAGGGCGATTGATTGCCGCCCTGGTTACTGAATATTTGAGCTGGCGACATGGTTTGGCTACCCTCGGAATTGTCGGCCTATTGGCCGCCATCGGATTCTTGCGACTGATTCCAGCGGGCCTTCACTTTTTCCCACAGCCCATGCAATTGCGACCGCTCTATTCCGATCTGCGCACAATTTATGCAGACCCCGGACTGCCATGGTTGTTCTGGACGGCCTTTTTGATAATGGGAGCTTTTGTCGGCCTCTACAATTTCCTGGGGTTTCGCTTGAGTCTGGAACCCTATGCACTGGGTCCGGCAGCGATTGGCGCAATTTTCCTCTTGTATGCGCTTGGGAGCGTATCGTCTGTTTTGGCTGGTCGTGCGACGACGCGCCATCCACGCCATAAAATCATGTTATTGATGAGTTGTTGCATGGCAGCAGGTATCAGCATGACATGGGCTTCATCCCTGCCGATCATTATTGCCGGACTGGCGATCTTGACGTTTGGTTTCTTTGCGGTTCATGCCGTGGCAAGCGGATGGGTGGGGCATCGGGCGGGCCAGCGCAGAGGATTGGTTTCTGCGCTTTATCTTTCGAGTTACTACTTGGGCGGGAGTGTAATTGGTAGTGCAGCAGGATGGCCTTGGGAGCAATTTCATTGGGCTGGCGTTGTCGTCGCACTGCTTCTTCCGGTTCTCCTGGTTATCGCAATGACGACACTACGTCTGCGCAGGCTTTCGGATTCTTGACTGGTTTAACGGGCAGGGCTTTCATTACTTGGGGTGTCTATCAAAGCCATGCCAGTTAACGTGAAAGTCGCGTACGCGACTCTCGAATCTCCCCTCGCCCTCTGGGAGAGGGGGCGGGGGTGAGGGAAACGGGCATGACTTTCATAATGTGGGGCGCCTTTCAAAGTGATGACCGTTAGCCTTGGATCACGGCTGATCATTTCAACCATGATAGCCATGGGGCACATGCCTCCGTGCGTAGGCGCACTCCTTGATCGCTGGATTCTGCTAGTAACCATCACGGCGATCGCCGGACATCGTCACGAGTAGCACCTGGGCTACCGAGGATGTTAACGACAAGCACTTCTCCATCCCGGGCAAAGAAGGAATCGGCAGCTAGCTTGGCGCGTTTCACTCCCCTTTCTCGTTGGCAAATAACGACCGCAAACCGACATAGGTCTTTTCAGGCCCCGTTTTGTCTGTTTCGGCCGAAGGTGCCAGTCGCGCCATTTCGGCAACCAGTTCGTTGTTGCGCGTTTTTTCCCCGGTCACTTCACGTTCCAGATCGGCGACTTGGCGGCGCAGGCGCGACGTTACCCATTGCCTGCGGATCACGGCGGGGGAAGACAGCAAAGCCGCGATCAGAGCTCCCAGGCCGAGTGCCACCAGCAGTACGATGGCCAAGGAACCCTCGTAGTGCCAGATGGCAATTGTCACGGTGACGAGCGCATTGTTCTGCAGTGCGAAGACGACGGCACCGATGGCAAAAACAATTCCGGAAATCAGCATGAGTTGCATTTTCTACTCCGTAGCTGGTAACAAAAAACCGATGAAATCATCATCACTTCTGCCAGAGCGGCCTGTTGAGTGTGATCAGCGAATGTACGGACTGACTAGCTGTTTGGCCACAGGATCATTTGCGTGCAGCGGAATAATGCGATCTTTCGAGCGTTCGATTCATCTGTTACGACAGCGTCCCAGACTTGAGTGTTCCGCCCGAGATGCTGTGCTGTCGCGATGCATGCGATGCCGCCTTCGCGTACAGTTCCCAGGTGGTTGCTCTTGAGTTCAATGGTCGTGAATGACGCAGCGCCCTCTGGCAGATGGGCATAGGTCGCGTAGCCGCAACTTGTGTCGGCCAGTGCGACGATACTTGCAGCATGGAGAAAATCATTCGGGGCAAAGTGCAGTTTTCTGATGCTCATGCGGCTACTCAAGGTGCCTTGACTCACAGCCGTTATCTCGATCCCGAGATAACCCGGAAGATATTCGGCGCCGCGCTGGTTGAATTCCTCGATTGAAAAATCAGAATGTAGCTTGGTCACGATATCGCCACCTGAACGGCTACAGCCATTGCCCGAATAGCCCCCGGAGCCATGCTTGTTACAGTCGTGTGTTCTTTGTCGACACGGGGCGGAATGCAGTGCCGGCGTAAAGCTGGCGAGGGCGACCGATCTTGTGTTCGGGATCGGTGATCATTTCCTCCCACTGAGCCATCCAGCCCACCGTGCGCGCCAGCGCAAAGATGCAGGTGAACATGGAGGTCGGGATACCCAAGGCTTTCTGCACGATGCCTGAGTAGAAGTCCACGTTCGGGTAAAGCTTTTTCTCAATGAAGTACTCGTCTTGCAATGCGATCTTCTCCAGTTCAATGGCCAGCTTGAACAGGCGGTCGTTTTCAAGTCCAAGTTCCTGCAAAACGTCGCTGCAAATCTTGCGCATTATCCTGGCGCGCGGATCGAAATTCTTATAGACGCGGTGACCGAAGCCCGTCAATTTGAAACTGTCATTCTTGTCCTTGGCTCGCTTGATGTATTCGGGAGCACGAGATATATCGCCAATCTCCTCGAGCATCTTCAGGCAGGCCTCGTTGGCGCCACCGTGCGCAGGCCCCCAAAGACAGCCGATACCCGCAGAGATGCAGGCATAGGGATTGGCGCCAGAGGAACCCGCCAGCCGAACCGTCGAAGTCGAGGCATTCTGTTCATGATCGGCATGCAGGGTAAAAATGGTATCCAGTGCATGCACCAGAACCGGGTTGGGTTCGTATTTCTCGCAGGGGTTGCCGAACATCATGTGCATGAAGTTGGCGGTGTAGCTCAGGTCATTGCGCGGATACATGAAGGGCTCGCCCCGCGAGTACTTGTGGGCCATGGCAACGATGGTCGGCAACTTGGCCACGATGCGGTTGAAACTGATATTGCGATGCTCGGCATTGGAGAAATCCCAGGCTTCGTTATAGAACGCTGAGAGTGCGCCGACCACGCCGACCATCACCGCCATCGGATGCGCATCACGCCGGAATCCCTGATAGAACTTGGCCATCTGTTCGTTCACCATCGTGTGTTGCGTGATGATGTACTCGAAATCCGTCTTTTCCTTTTCGGTTGGCAGTTCGCCGTGCTTCAGCAGGTAGGCTACATCGAGAAAGCTGCATTGATCCGCCAGATGCTCGATGGGGTAGCCACGGTAAAGCAACACGCCCTCGTCGCCGTCAACGAAGGTGATGGTGGATTCGCAACTGGCGGTCGACAGAAAGCCGGGGTCGTAGGTGAACAGGCCGGCCTTGGCGTAGAGCGCACGAATGTCGATAACGTCATTGCCGTGGGTGCCGGTCAATACCGGGAGTTCGATGGTTTTGCCGTCGACGGTCAGGGTTGCAATACGTGAAGTACTCATGGGAATTTCCTCTTGTGGTCAGCTTTGCGACGATTATCGAATTCATGTCCTGAGCAGCGCTGAACTGGTTGTCCACTGCGCATCATGAAGACACTGACCTACGGCCAGCGGGTTCTTTAAGTTAGCGCTCATAACGCTTGTGGCGTAAGCTTTTGGGTGCGCTCCAGGCAGTGCGGATTCCGTTGGGGCAAGGGTCAGGTGGACAACCGAAACCAGGAGCACGAGGATGAACGTTTGGATCAGCTGAAAGCCGCCATCGTTTCAGCAAACTTGAGTAGTGGTTCCACCGACTCTGGCTTCGATCCCAGTAACTTTAGCATGCCTTCCATCCGCACATCTTCCTTGTCTTGGCTCATCAGTCCTTGCTTTATGGAAGTAAATCTATCCTCTGAGTCAACACATCAGCCTGCAGCGCTCCTTCCACCAGACTTACCCAGTAGCTAATACCGAATGGAAGGATGTCATCGTTGAAATCGTAGTGCGGGTTGTGCAAGGAACAGCCTCCGGTACCAGGCCCATTGCCCAGCCACACATAACAGCCGGGCTTGACCTGCAGCATGTAGGAAAAGTCCTCTGCGCCCATCGAAGGCAACTCATTCTTGCGGACTTTATCCTCACCAAAAATGGCCTCAGCCGTCCGGCGACAGAGTTCGGTTTCTGCAACACCATTCACTGTCGGCGGATAACGCAGGTCGAAACTGGTTTCTATCTGTGCGCCGAAAGCGCTGGCAATGCCGCTGCACAGACGCTCGATGGCTCGCTCTACAAGTTCCTGCACTTCGGGCTTGAAGGTGCGGATCGTGCCGCGCAGCACGGCGTCGTCGGGAATGATGTTCCAGGCTTCGCCGCCGTGAATCTGCGTAACGCTGACGACGGCGGATTCACAGGGGTGCAGATTGCGGGAAACGATGGTCTGCAAGGCGAGTACCAGCTGGCTGGCTACAACCAGCGTATCGACGCCCTGATGCGGCATCGCCGCATGACAACCGTGGCCATGCACAGCGATCTCGAAGGCGCAAGTGCCAGCCATCACCGCTCCCGGCATCACAGCCATTTCGCCAACCGGAATTCCCGGCCAGTTATGCAGGCCGAAGACGGCATCCATCGGAAACTGCTCGAACAGACCATCCTTGATCATCACCGCCGCGCCACCTTCCGATTCCTCGGCCGGCTGGAAAATGAAATAGACCATGCCATCAAAATCCAGACTGTTCCTGTTTTCAGCCAGGTAGCGAGCGGCGCCGAGCAGGGTCGTGGTGTGGCCGTCATGACCGCAGGCGTGCATCTTTCCTTCATGCCTGGAGCGATGCGAAAAATCGTTCTTTTCATGCAGGGGCAGGGCGTCCATGTCAGCCCGCAAGCCGATGGCTCGGATGCTGCTGCCTTTGCGCAGAACGCCGACAACGCCGGTTCTGGCCAGCCCTCGATAAACCTCAAGTCCATAGGCGGCAAGCTCGCGCGCCACGATCTCAGCAGTGCGCGCTTCCTTGAAAGCCAGTTCCGGGTGGGCGTGGATATCGCGACGGATGGCGACGAGATCGGCAAGGAAGGGAATATCCAGTAGGTTCATGGCAGAGTGAGTTTCAATAACAGGGTTATCAGTTTATGTCAGCCCGGCTTGCCCGTGTAAGCCACGTTCCGCTATGCTCACGCACATGCACATCGTAATCATCAGCGGCCTCTCCGGTTCCGGCAAGTCGATCGCCCTCAACATGCTTGAGGACACCGCCTACTATTGCGTCGACAACCTGCCTTCGCAATTGTTGCAGCAACTGGTCGACCAGCTCGCCCAGCAAGGCTACGACAAGGTGGCAGTCGCAATCGACATCCGCGGCGGCGACAGCATTGCGATGCTTCCGCAACAGTTGGCGACACTGCGTGCCAAGGATCTTCAACTGCAGTTTCTCTTTCTCGACACAAAAACCGAAACACTGCTCAAACGCTATTCCGAGACACGCCGTCGGCATCCGCTGGCCAGTGAGCAGCGTACGGTGACCGAGGCTATCGCCGAGGAACGCGTTCGCCTGGAAAGCCTGGCCGAACTCGGTCATCACATCGATACCAGCGACCTCAAACCCAACGCCTTGCGTGAATGGGTACGCCAGTTCATCTCCACCGATGCGCAACAGGGATTGACCCTGATCTTTGAATCCTTCGGTTTCAAGCACGGCGTTCCGCTCGACGCCGAGCTCGTCTTTGACGTTCGCTGCCTGCCCAACCCGCACTACGACCTGGCCTTGCGCCCGTTCACTGGCCGCGACGCCCCGATTGTTGCCTTTCTTGAGGCCGAACCTGAAGTGCTGCGCATGCGCGAAGATATTGCCCGTTTCATCGCTACCTGGCTGCCTTGCTACGTTCGCGATAATCGCAATTATCTCACCGTCGGTATCGGTTGCACCGGTGGCCAACACCGTTCGGTCTATTTTGCCGAGTGGCTTGGAAGCCAGTTCCGCAATCAGGCGCGGGTACTTGTTCGTCATCGCGAGTTGCCGCCTGCTTCTTCGTCTGCTTCTCCGTTTGCTTCTTCGTTTGCTTCTTCGTCCACTCCCAGCGGCAAGCGCTGATGCATTGGCTGGCACTGTTCAGGCCCGGTGACTGGCTGGTAGCAGTGCTTGGAATCGTGGTTTGTGCTGCCACTTTTCCTCTGGCATGGCAAGGCGGCATTGCCGAAAAAGCGATCATCAAGCGGGGCGGTGAGGTCTTTGCCGAACTTGATCTGTCGCGCAACCGCCAGATCGAAGTTCCGGGGCCGCTTGGCATCACCATCATTGCCATCGAAAAGCGCCGCGTTCGTGTAGTCTCCGACCCCGGGCCGCGCCAGTATTGTGTGCGCCAGGGCTGGCTGGCTCGGACCGGTGAAATCGCCATTTGCGCCCCGAATCAGGTCAGCGTGCAGGTGCAGGGCGGCAAGGAGGCTTATGACTCACTCAGTTATTAGGCTGACAACGACGCCCGAAGACCACCGTATCGCCCAGCTCGCGGCAGCGGCCATCGGTCTGGCGCTGATCGATGCGGCGATCCCGTTGCCGCTGCCGGGCGTCAAACCGGGGCTCTCCAACATCGTGACGCTGATCGTGCTGGCGCGCTACGGCTGGGCTACGGCGGCCTGGGTCAGCGCCTTGCGGGTGATCGCCGGCGGCCTGATGCTCGGGCAGTTTCTGTCGCCTGGATTCTTCATGAGCCTGACCGGTGCCTTGCTCAGCCTGCTTGTTCTGGCCTTCGCCATTCGCCTGCCAAGACGCTGGTTCGGGCCGGTGAGCTGGAGCATCCTGGCGGCCTTCGCGCATATTGGCGGGCAATTGCTGCTGGCGCGACTGTGGCTGATCCCGCACAACGGCCTGTTTTATCTGGTGCCGCTTTTTTCCTCGGCAGCGCTCGGCTTCGGTATCATCAACGGCCTGATCGCCGCGCGCCTGCTTGAGCAAATGCCGCCGAGCCCGCCGGCCAGCCAACCCGAGGTGAAGAATGCCTAAAACCATCTGTCTCGCGCTCACCGGCGCTTCCGGCATGCCTTATGGCCTCCGCCTGCTTGAATGCCTGCTCGAAGCCGGCTGTCGCGTCCAGTTGCTTTACTCGCAGGTAGCTCAAGTCGTCGCCAAACAGGAGATGGGGCTTGAATTGCCGGCCAGAGCCAAGGAGACGCAGGCCTATTTCCGTGAGTGTTATGCCGCGCTACCCGGCGAGCTTGATGTCTATGGGCGCGAAGAATGGTTCGCTCCGCTCGCCAGCGGCTCGAATCCGCCCGATGCCATGATCGTTTGCCCATGCACCATGGGCACGCTGGCTTCGATTGCCCAGGGCCTGGCCAGCAATCTGATCGAACGCGCGGCAGATGTTGTACTCAAGGAAGGCCGCAAGCTGGTATTGGTGCCACGCGAAACGCCTTTCTCGGCTATCCATCTGGAAAACATGCTGCGCCTCGCGCGTGCCGGCGCGGTAATCCTGCCGCCCAATCCCGGCTTCTACCATCATCCGAAAAGCGTCGAAGAACTGGTCGATTTCGTCGTCGCCCGCGTGCTTGACCAAGTGGCCGTACCGCATGCGCTGATGCAGCGCTGGGGAGCCGGGGAGGACGCAGCTTGAGCTGGCTGGATTTCCTGAAAAAACAGACCCCGGCGATGCCGGATGCCTCGGCAGAGCCGCAACGGCTCGACCTTCCCATCTTTCCGCTCGCTGCGGTACTTTTCCCCGGCGGCGTGCTGTCGCTCAAGGTTTTCGAACAGCGCTACCTCGATATGTCCGCCGCCTGCATGAAAGATGGCACGCCCTTTGGCGTCTGCCTGATCGCCAGTGGCAAGGAGGTTGGTCAAACCGCGCTGCCGCACCAAATCGGCACGTTGGCGCACATCGATAGCGGCGACATGCCGCAGCTCGGCATCCTGATGCTGGAAGTACGTGGCGGACGTCGTTTCCGCATCGTTTCCCGGAGCACGCAGCCGGACGGATTGTTGCACGCCCAAATCGAGTTGCTCGACGAACCGGCGCGGCGGGAAGTGCCGACGGCACAACAGGGGCTGCTGCCGCTGCTGCAAAAAATCGCCGGCGAGCTCGGCCCCGAAAAAATGCCCAAGCCGCACGCCTTCGATGACGCCGCCTGGGTCGGCTACCGGCTGACCGAAGTGCTTCCGGTGCAGGCACTGGCCAAACAAAAGTTGCTGGAACTGGATGACCCGGTAGCGCGGCTGGAAATTCTCTTTACCTATCTTTCACAGCGCAAACTGGTCTTGTAGCGTCTCCGAGGTTGTGAAAAAATTCCTGAACACCCACCGCAGAGGCGCAAAGGTGACCGAAGGAAATGCAGAGCCGCAAAGGAAACGCAGAGGAACCCAATTGTTTTTAAAGGTTTTCTCTGCGAAACCTTTGCGCCTTTGCGCCTCTGCGGTGGATTCTTGATATTTTCACAACCTCTCAGACCGGGATCAGAAGGTATCCCAGGCGAGCTTGAGTATCAAAGCGCTGACAACAACCAGGAACATCTGCCGCACGAAGCCGCTGCCGTGACGCAAGGCGAGGTGCGTGCCGGCCACCGAACCCATGACGTTGCAAACGGCCATGGCAACGGCTAGAACCGGCAGCAAATAGCCGTTAGGCACAAAAAAACCGAGGGCGGCAAGGTTGGTGGCAACATTGACCACCTTGGACGCCGCCGAAGCGTGCAGAAAGTCAAAGCCGAAGAAGCGGATAAACAGGAAGATCAGGAAACTTCCCGTACCCGGTCCGAAAAATCCGTCGTAAAAACCAATCGCACCCCCGACCAGCAAGGCGAAAGCCAGCTCGCGTCGACCTGCATGCTGCGGCCGGTGCAGACTGCCGAAATCCTTGCGCCAGAAGGTATAAGCCGCCGCCCCGACCAGCAGCACGAAAATCAGCGGCCTCAGTATCTCGCGTGGAAGCCAGGCCACCGCCATGGCGCCCAGATACGAGAAGGCAAAGGCGGCAAAGGCGGCCGGCAAGGTAGTCCGCCACGGCATTTCGACGCGACGCGCATAGCGCCAGGCGGCGTTGCCGGTGCCGAAAACACTGGAAAATTTGTTGGTGCCGAAAATCGTTGCCGGCAGTTCGTCCGGCAATGAAGTGAACAGCACCGGCAACTGGATCAGACCGCCACCGCCGACGATGGCATCGATCATTCCTGCAGAAAAAGCGCTTAGCGCAAGGAAGGTTAAAACGGTGGTGTCGATCAACAAGGCGTGAAACGTCCTAGGGGTTTATAAGTATCTATATATAACTACTATAAAGATAATATCAGCGATAAATCTGTGGATAAGTTGCTATTTATCTTGTTTTTCATGGCAATAGGTTTGTTTTTCAGGGTTGTAAAACCCTTGTATCGAGCTGTGGATAAAAGCTGATAACTTATCCACAAGGTGGTTTTCAAAGCGATGTCCACTTATCATCCACAGACTTCAAGGCAAGTTATACATGGAGAAATCAAGTGCTGTCGGCTTGCGGTTTCTTGTTGGTGCGGTACGGTTTTCTTATCCGACTGCTCGGCAAGGCGGTCAAAAAAGCCCGCTGAGTGCGCACGGGTTTCGCATCAATTGGAGGGCAGCGCCTTGGTACGGCGCACCGGATGGCGATCTACAGGCACCCAGTCTGAAGAACGGCGTATTTATTTGGTGTTCAGGCATCACCTCTGTAGAACGCCAATTGGAGAGGCTTCTGGAGGTGATGCTTGTGCTTCGCTATGTAAGGCACCTGCGAAAGAGGGACTTGTCCGACGGCGGCAGGAGTTCGTCGCTTGTTGTCACTGTGGCGGCCGGTTCGGCGGAATGAAGGAAAAAGCGTTGGGGGCGGTACTCCATTTGATGCTCAGGCCATCGAGCACGACGTTTACCGGGACGTCATGCATGACGCCATTGTGCTTGATGCTGGCGATCCCCTTGTACTGCCTTTCGCCTTCCTCCGTGAGTTGGACCTGGACAACCTCGACGCCCGTATCCTTGAAGCGCGGGTCGACGCGCAGCACATCCTGGATTGACTTTTTAGCCATCTCGCCAACCGTTTGCGGAGTGGGTGAGCAGCCGATCAACGCCGTCGCAATGGCCAACAGGCTGGCCAGAAACTTCAATTTTCCGAATTGCACAGAAATATCCTTCAGGGTGGTGTGGTGCGTAATTCCTGGATTGGCAAACAATAAAGAGCAACACAGGATACAAAAATCGAGACAAATTGTTCTGCCTGAGCAGACAGAATCCATTAATCGTGGGCTGGGCCGTTTGGCGAAACAAGCGCTGCCGCTTTCCTGCGCATGTCGTAGGCTTGCAGGTGCGAGCAGGCGAGCTTGAGCATCGGGGCTTCCACTCCTTTCGCTTGCGCGCGAGCTGCCATGTCGCCCAGAATGTGATCGGCCTCGGTGGGGCCGCCGCGCTCCACATCGCGCAACATCGAAGCCATCAGTACCGATCCGCGCTCGGTCAATTGCCTGCGGAAGGCCGTCAGTTGGGCCTCCGCCACGGTGTGACCGCTGGCTTCGGCGATCCTGGCACATTCGGCCAGCAGTCCCGTAATGAAGGATTCGCCGGCCACCGTGTTGAGGATGTCGCCAATGCTGGCGCGCAGGGTACAGGTCGAGCCGGCCAGTGTGGAAAGGAAGACGAACTTGTCCCACATCGCCTGTTCGATGTTGTCAGATTGGGAGAAATTGATACCGGATGAAGAGAGCAGTTGCACCAGCGGTTGCAACCACTTTAAGGGTTGTGCCGTACGCGAACCGACGACCAGTCGATGCGGCTTGTTGAGGTGTCTGATTTCTCCGCCTGGCGCGAGCATTACCGAAATCAGCGCCACGCCACCGAGAACCCGCTCCGGGCCGAAGCGGGCCGCCAGCGTATCGATGTGCAGCACGCCGTTCAGTAGCGGCAGGATGACGCTCTGCTCGCCGATGGCCGGCGCGATGGAATCCATCGCCGAATCCAGGTCATAGGCCTTGCAGGAAAGCATGATCAGGTCAAAGCAATCGGTCAGTTCGTCCTTGGTCACGACTTTGGGCGTGATCTGCGTGTCGCCAACAGGGCTGATAACCTTCAGCCCGTTTTCCCGCAACTGCTGCGCTCTTGCCTGACGAACCAGGAAAGTCACGTCGCCACCTGCATCATGAATTCTGGCTCCGAAGTAGCCACCGATTCCACCCGCTCCCAGTACAAGAATACGCATCGCCAAGCTCCCTAGATTCGTGATCAATAAATCAACATACTTTACTCTTGTTGCCTTTGGCAAGAGTGCCCATTGACGGGCGCTGCAAGGCGGGTGGACCGGCCAGCTTCAACGCACGGCACCCGAGACGAACTGTCTCCAGGCCCGAGCTTTCGGGCCGCGGTGCTTTGCTTTTCAAGGGTATACTCTAGCCCCTTGTGTCTTTACCTTGCCTGCCCTCCATATGTCTTCAATAGTTGCCGCTCTTTCCGTCTCCGAATGGGACGTCGCCACCCTTGGTCAGATTTTCACGCCACCGTCCATCGTCGATTGCATGCGTAAGCTGGTACGCAACAGTGGCCGGGTACTGGAGCCGGCCTGTGGCGATGGTGCCTTTCTCAGGCATTTCCCCGACGCGCTGGGGATCGAGATCGACGCCCGGCATGCTCCTCCGGGCGCCGAGGTGATGAACTTCTTCGAGCTGGCGAGGGATGAGCTGTTTGCCACGATCATCGGCAATCCGCCCTACGTGCGCTATCAGGACATCTCGCCGGGGACGCGGCGCCTGGCCGGGAAAAGCGTTCTCGACAAGCGCGCCAACCTGTATCTGTTCTTCATCGAGAAGTGCCTGCGCCATCTGGAACCGGGCGGCGAGTTGATCTTCATCACGCCGCGCGACCTGCTCAAGGCGACTTCGGCGGTGCCGCTCAACCACCTTCTGTTTGCCGAGGGAACGATCACCGATTTCATCGACCTCGGCGACTCGCGCCTGTTCGACGGCGCGACGCCCAACTGTGCGATCTGGCGTTTCGAGCGCGGCAATTTCTCGCGGCGTACGCGCTTTGCGACGCAGGGCCTGGCCGACGGCGCGGCCGGGCTAAATAGTTTGAAGTGGGAAGATCGTTGCTTCGTCGAAAGTGGCGGCCACCTGATGTTCACGCGCGGTGACTATCCGCTGACTCTCCTCGATATCGCCTTTGTCAAGGTTGGCGCCGTATCGGGGGCTGACGATCTGTACACCAGCGACAAGTTCGGCACGCGCAAATTTGTCTGCTCCTCGACAGTGGCCGACGGCATGACCCGGCGGATGATCTGGTGCGAACCCGGCGAACCGCCACCCGAGGCGCTGTTGCCGCACAAGGAACGCCTGATTGCGCGTCGCATCCGTCCGTATACCGAACTCAACTGGTGGCATTGGGGGCGTGGTTATCATCAGTCGGAGCAGCCCCGCGTTTACGTCAATGGCAAGACGCGCCAGGAAAAGCCGTTCTACGCCCATGATTGCCTGAACTACGATGGTTCCGTTCTGGCCATTTTCCCACGCGATCCGACCGTTGACGCGAAGGTGCTGGCCGAGGCGCTGAATGGCGTCGATTGGGCCGATCTCGGCTTTGTCTGCGACGGGCGTTTTCTGTTTACCCAGCGCAGTCTGGAGCAGACGCCGCTGCCCAGGTCCTTCCGTTCGTTCAAGCCCCAGGCCGACGTAACATGGCTGGAAAAAATCAAAAAGATGTTCTGAAAATTACAAATCAGGCGTTCACGCCTGATTGGAGATAGCCATGGTTCCTCATTTTACGACCGCCCTGACCGGCCCGCTCTTAGCGCTTGAGGCAAAACTCCTCGACGCCACACCGGACATCGAACGCTGGCTGCGCGGCCAGTGGCAGGAACATACACCACCGTTTTATGGCTCGGTCGATCTGCGCAACTCCGGCTTCAAGCTGGCGCCGGTCGACATGAATCTGTTTCCCGGCGGCTTCAACAACCTGAATGCGGCTTTCCTGCCGCTCTGCGTGCAGGCGGCGATGACCGCCATCGAGAAGATCTGCCCGAGCGCGAAAAGCCTGCTGCTGATCCCAGAAAACCACACGCGCAACCTGTTCTACCTGCAGAACGTCGCCCAGATTGCCGCCATCCTGCGCCTCACCGGGCTGAACGTTCGCCTCGGCTCGCTGCTGCCGGAAATCGACAAGCCGACGCCGGTCGAATTGCCGAATGGCGCAACGCTGTTGCTTGAACCGCTGGTGCGTACCCAGCACCGCCTTGGTCTGGAAGGTTTCGATCCCTGTGTGATCCTGCTAAACAATGACTTGTCGGCCGGCATTCCGGAGATTCTGCAGAATCTTGACGAGCAGTTCGTGCTGCCGCCGCTGCACGCCGGCTGGGCGGTGCGCCGCAAGTCCAACCACTTTGCCGCCTATGACGAAGTAGCCGGCGAGTTTGCCAGGCTGGTCGGCATCGACCCGTGGCAGATCAACCCCTATTTCGGGGTGTGCAGCAGCGTCAATTTTCACGAACGGCAAGGCGAGGAGTGCCTGGCGGCCAATGTTGACGGCGTGCTGGCCATGATCCGCGAAAAGTACAAGGAATACGGCATCGACGAGACGCCTTATGTGGTGGTCAAGGCCGACGCCGGCACCTACGGCATGGGTGTGATGACGGTCAAGGATGCGTCCGAAGTCACCGGCCTCAACCGCAAGCAACGCAACAAGATGTCCGTGATCAAGGAAGGCATGAGCGTCTCGCAGGTGATCATCCAGGAAGGTGTTCATACCTACGAGCGCGTTGGCAAGGACGACAAGGAAGGCGTCGCCGAACCGGTGGTGTACATGATCGACCGCTATGTCGTCGGCGGCTTCTACCGAGTGCACTCCGGCCGCGCCAAAGACGAGAACCTCAATGCGCCGGGAATGCACTTCGAGCCGCTGGCCTTCGAAACCAGTTGTTCGCTACCCGACCAGGGCCAGACCCCGGACGCTCCGCCAAATCGTTTTTACGCCTATGGCGTGGTGGCGCGCCTGGCCCAGCTTGCCGCCTCGCTGGAACTGGAACGAACCGACCCTGAAGCATTGGATAAGGAGTAATTCACCATGCGCTTTGCTTTCGTACTCGATCCGCTGGATTCGCTGAAGGCCTATAAGGATTCGAGCATCGCCATGATGCGTGCGGCGCAGGCAGCCGGTCATGCGGTGTGGGCGACGCAGCAGTCGGCCATCCATTGGTCGGCGCTCCATGGCGTGTGTGCCGAAGCGGTGCATCTGGAAATGCTCGATGACGATAGCGAGTGGTACGTCGAAATTGACCGCCATGTCGTGCCGTTACGCGATTTTGCTGCCGTGGTCATGCGCAAGGACCCGCCCTTCGATATCGCCTACGTCACCTCCACCTGGCTGCTGTCGCGCGCCGAAGCCGAAGGCGCTCGCGTCTTCAACCGGCCACAGGCCTTGCGCGACCACTCGGAGAAGCTGGCTATCGCCGAATTTGCCCAGTTTGCCGTACCGACGCTGGTGGCGCGCGAGGCGGCGCGCATCCATGCCTTCATCGAGGTACAGGGCGACACCATCCTGAAACCGCTCGACGGCATGGGCGGCAGCCAGATCTACCGAGTCCGCCGCGACGACCCGAACCGCAACGTAATCGTCGAAACCCTGATGTACGACGCCTTCACCCACGATGGCACGCGAACGATCATGGCGCAGCGTTACATCCCCGAAATCGCCGATGGCGACAAGCGCATCCTGATCGTTGGCGGCGAGGTGGTTCCCTATTGCCTGGCGCGTATTCCGATGGCTGGCGAAACACGCGGCAACCTGGCCGCAGGCGGCAGCGGCGTGGCGCGCGAGATTACGGCCCGCGACCGCGAGATCGCCGAAGCCCTGGCGCCGGTACTTGCCGCGCGCGGCTTGCTGCTGATCGGCATCGACGTGATCGGCGACTGGCTGACCGAAATCAACGTCACCAGTCCGACCTGCATGGTCGAAATTTGCGAGCAAACCGGTTTCGACGCCGCCGCCCTGTTCATCGCTGCGCTGGAGCGTGAATGTCCGGTTTAAGCGGCCATACTAAAATCACAATCCACCGCAGAGGCGCAGAGGCGCAGAGGTTACGCAGAGAAAACCTGGAGAAAGAAAAATGTTTTTCTCCGTTTTTTCTCTGCGCCTCTGCGCCTCTGCGGTGGATGTTTTTTTCTTTCTTTCTAACCTTGGCGGCCTGCAGCAAGGCACCGCTGCATCATCAGGAATCCTTTGTTTTTGGCACCCGTGTTGAAGTCCTGATTGCCGGCCTCGACGAGGCGCAGGCCCGTCCGGCAGCGGCGGCCGTGCTGCGCGAGTTCGACCGCCTGCACCGTACCTATCATGCCTGGCAACCGTCCGAGTTGAGCGCCTTGAATGAGGCAATTGCCGCCGGCAAAACGCTCGAAGTGACGCCGGAAATGGCAGCCTTGATCGTTGAGGCGCAGCGCATTGCGGCGGCCGGCGACGCGCTTTTCGACCCCGGCATCGGTGGTCTGATCAAGCTGTGGGGTTTCCAGTCCGATGAGTTCAAGGCTGTCCTGCCAGATCCTGTGGCACTCGCGGCGTGGCGTAGTACACATCCCGGCATCGCTGATCTGCAACTCGACGGATTACGAGTAAGCAGCCGCAACCGCGCGGTGGCCCTCGACTTTGGCGGCTATCTCAAGGGGGTTGCGCTGGACCGCGCGGCGGACATCCTGCACGCCCAGGGCGTCAATAACGCGCTGATCAACATCGGCGGCAACGTCATGGCGCTCGGCAGCAAAAACGGCGAACGCTGGCGTGTCGGCATCCAGCATCCTCGCCAGCCGGGGCCGCTGGCCACCGTTGCCCTCGAAGACGGTGAAGCCATTGGCACCTCGGGCGACTACCAGCGCTATTTCGAGCTGGAAGGCAAGCGTTATTGCCACTTGCTCGACCCGCGCAGTGGCGAACCGGTGATGCACACGCAGGCACTGACCGTGCTCATTACAGCCCGTCCGGCAGCCGGCGAACTCTCCGATGTGGCGTCGAAGCCGCTCTTCATCGCCGGTGCCGACTGGCCGGCGCTGGCGAAAAATCTGGCCGTCGATCAGGTGTTGCGGGTCGATGCCGAGGGACGCCTGCAGGTCAGTGCAGCCCTGTATCGCCGCCTTGAATTCGTCGGTGGGCCGCCGAAAATGCCGGAAATTCTGCCCTGAGGCGGTTGCGGCACTTACGTAATGCGCGGAATCCCTTAGAATGCTGATTGATCCTCACCGGAACGCACGATGATAGGCATCCTCCTGATAACCCACGGCACGTTTGGCGAAAGCCTGATTCAGAACGTATGCCACGTTCTGAACAAACGACCGCCATTGATCTGCCAGCTCGGCGTTGCCGCCCAGGACGATCCGCTCGACATTCTGCCGCTGGCCAAATTGTTGCTGAAGGAAGTCGATGACGGCGATGGGGTGTTGATCATGACCGACATTCTGGGTGCCTCGCCGTCCAATCTGGCGCTGAAACTGCTGGAGCAGGGGCGGATAGAAGGCGTTGCCGGAGTCAACCTGCCGATGCTGCTGCGCGCCTTGACCTATCGCAATAACGGCATTCAGTTAATTATGCAAAAAGCCATCAGCGGCGGCCACGATGGCGTCACCAACATGCAGCGCCCCTAAACGATTGATCAACCGGAAATCCAGATGGCACGTGCTGAAATTGAAATTTGCAACAAACTCGGCTTGCATGCTCGCGCTTCGGCCAAGCTGACACAACTGGCCGGCAGTTTCAGTTCCGAAGTCTGGCTGGAAAAGGGAGCGCGACGGATCAACGCGAAAAGCATCATGGGCGTGATGATGCTGGCGGCTGGCAAGGGGGCGAAACTGGTTGTCGAAACGATTGGCAGCGATGAGCAAGCGGCTCTTGAATCCGTTCTCAAATTGATCGCTGACAAATTCGGCGAAGGAGAATAAGCAAACCATGAGCTTCACTTTGCACGGTCTCGCCGTCTCCAGCGGCATCGCTATCGGCCAGGCGCACCTCATCTCGCAGGCAACACTTGAGGTATCGCATCTGGTCATCGCACCACGCATGGTGGAGAAGGAAGTCACGCGTTTCGAAACGGCACTGGACCAGGTGCGCAACGAGTTCGCGACGATGAAAAAGGGGTTGCAGCACTCGCCGACCGACATCGGAGCCTTCATCGACCTGCACTTGATGATTCTCTCCGATCCCGAGTTGTCCGAGGTGCCCAAGCAGATCATCCGCGAACGTCGATGCAACGCCGAATGGGCGATCGTGCAGCAGATGGAAGTTCTGGTCGCCCAGTTCGACAAGATCGACGACGCCTATCTGCGCGAGCGCAGTTACGACGTTCGTCAGGTGGTCGAGCGCGTCGTCCGGGAGCTTGCCGGGAGGCCGGGTCATGCGTCGGTCAAAGCCCCCAAAGGAGTCAAGGGTGAAAACCTGATTGTCGTTGCCCACGACCTTTCCCCGTCCGATGTCATGGCCTTCAAGGATCAGCATTTCGCTTCCTTCGTTACCGACGTCGGCGGTGCCACCTCGCACACGGCGATCCTGGCGCGCGGCATGGGAATCCCGGCGGTGCTTGGCCTGCACAACGCCCGTCAACTGATTCGCGACAAGGAAACGATCATTGTCGACGGCACGCGCGGCGTGCTGATCGTCAACCCCGACCCGCGCGTATTGGAGGAATACCAGCTCAAGAAGAGTCAGATCGAGATCGAGCGCTCGAAACTTAAACTCCTGAAAACCGCGCACGCAACAACACTCGATCGCGTCAAAATCGACCTGCTGGCCAACATCGAGGGGCCGGGCGACGTTGCCGCGGCGCTTGAAAGCGGTGCCGAAGGGGTGGGCTTGTTCCGTACCGAATTCATCTTTCTTGGTCGTGGCGACATGCCGAGCGAAGACGAGCAGTTCGAGGCCTATCGCAAGGCCGTCAAAGGCATGCAAGGGTTTCCGATAACGATCCGGACCTTTGACCTTGGCAACGACAAGAACCTGCATTCGGATGAATCGGTCGGCGACCGGAAGCGCGACAACCCGGCGCTTGGTCTGCGTTCGATCCGCCTCTCGCTGGCCGAACCGAAATCGTTCCAGGCGCAGTTGCGCGCCATTCTGCGCGTCTCGAAAATGGGCAAGGTCAAGATCCTGATCCCGATGATGTCGCACGCCCATCAGATCGACCAGACCCTGGCGGCGCTGGAGCAGGCAAAATCCAGCCTGCGCGGGGCTAAAATCGCGTTCGATGAAAACATCGAGATCGGCGGCATGATCGAGGTGCCGGCGGCGGCACTGGCAGTCGGCGTTTTCCTGCGCCGCATGGACTTCCTTTCGATCGGCACCAATGACCTGATCCAGTATACGTTGGCCATCGACCGCACCGATGAGCAGGTTTCGAGTCTCTACGATCCGCTGCACCCGGCCGTCCTGATGCTGCTGGCGCACGTCATCAGCACGGCGGAAAAAGTCAATGTTCCGGTTTCGATGTGCGGCGAACTGGCGGGCGACCCCAACCTCACCCGCCTGCTGCTCGGCATGGGTCTGCGCCAGTTTTCGATGCACCCGGCGCAGATTCCCGAGGTCAAGCAGAGGGTGAAGCAGACCGATATTTCCGAAATTACGCCGCTGGTGCGTCGAATTCTGCGCCTTGAGGAGTCTTCGAAAATTCAGGAGCAGCTTGAACGCCTCAATATGTAGCCGCAGGCGGGCAGCAATTAAACAGGGCTAAAGCGGGGTCAGCCCAGCCCGCTTTTTCAGGCCGAACGGGTATTTTTCTTCCAAACGATGGCCATGTCACTAAATAATTCTGTCGGAGTCGTTGCCTCGCAACGGGTCCGTTTCAATGAGCCGATTGCACTTAAATGCGGCGTGCTGCTGCCCGGCTTCGAACTCGCTTTCGAAACCTACGGCACACTCAATGCGGCTCGCTCGAACGCCGTTCTGGTTTGTCACGCCCTTTCCGGCGGTCATCACGTCGCCGGCATTTACGCCGACAACCCGGGAAACGTCGGCTGGTGGGATAACCTGGTCGGGCCGGGCAAGCCACTCGATAGCAACAAATTTTTTGTCGTCGGGGTGAATAATCTCGGCGGCTGTTACGGCTCGACCGGGCCGATATCAGTCAATCCGGAAAGCGGCAAACGCTACGGCGCTGATTTTCCGATGGTGACGGTCGAGGACTGGGTCGCGGCGCAGGCCCGGCTCGCCGATCACCTTGGCATCGACACCTGGGCCGCCGTCATCGGCGGCAGCTTGGGCGGCATGCAGGCGCTGGAGTGGGCGTTGCAGTTCCCCGACCGCATCCGTCACGCCATGGTGATCGCCTCCGCGCCCAAGCTTTCGGCGCAGAACATCGCCTTCAACGAAGTGGCTCGGCAAGCCATCGTTTCCGACCCCGATTTTCATGGTGGCCACTACGCCGAGCACGGCGTGATACCGACCAACGGGCTGCGCCTGGCGCGCATGGTCGGCCACATCACCTATCTCTCGGATAGCCAGATGGGCGAGAAGTTCGGTCGCCAGTTGCGCCACGGCGAACACCAGTTCAGCTATGACGTCGACTTCGAAATCGAATCCTACCTGCGCTATCAGGGCGACAAGTTCGCCAGCTTCTTTGACGCCAACACCTATTTGATTACCACCAAGGCACTTGATTATTTCGACCCGGCCTATGATTACGACGGCAATCTGGCCGCTGCCCTGGCGCGGGCCAAGGCCCGCTTCTTTGTCGCCAGCTTCTCGACCGACTGGCGCTTTGCGCCGGCGCGTTCGCGCGAGATCGTGTTCGCTCTCCTGCACAACCAGCGCCATGTCGCCTACGCCGAGATCGATTGCGATGCCGGACACGACTCATTCCTGCTTGATGACGCCCACTACCACGCCGTTCTGCGCGCTTATCTGGAGAACATATCAACATGAGCAACGGAAACCCGCTTACGGCCATCGAGCGCGAGCGCTTCGACTTTGCCGTCATCGCCAACTGGATTCCGCCCGCTGAGCGTGTACTCGACCTCGGCTGTGGCGACGGAAAACTGCTGCGTTATCTGCGTGAAACCAAGGGAGTAGCCGGTTACGGCGTCGAGATCGATCACGAAAGCGTGCTCGGTTGCATCCGCAACGATGTCGACGTGATCCAGATCGACATTGAAGGAGGGCTCTCCGGCTTCGAGAACCAGTCGTTCAATCATGTCATCATTTCCCAGGCACTGCAGGCCATGCTGACGACCGAGCGCATCCTGGGCGAGATGTTGCGCGTTGCCGAAGAAGCGGTGGTGAGCTTCCCCAACTTCGCCTATCGTGCCAACCGCGAGGCGATTGCTGAAGGCCACATGCCGGTTTCCGAGAATCTTCCCTACCAGTGGTATGAGACGCCGAATGTGCGCTTTTTCACCATCGCCGATTTTGATTCACTGTGCGGCAAGCTTGGCATCGAGATCCGCGAGCGACTGGCTTTTGACGAAGCCGGGGAAGCGGTCACCGACGACCCCAACCTGAACGGTAGCCTGGCCTTCTATCGTCTCGGCCGCCGGCGCGGATGAGCATGGTAATGCCGGAGTCCTTGCGCGTGCTGCTGACGCGCAAGATGCTGATCTGCATTTTCACCGGCTTCAGCTCCGGTCTGCCGCTCTACCTGCTGCTCAACCTGTTGCCGGCGTGGTTGCGCAGCGAGGGCGTCAATCTCAAAACCATCGGCTTTTTTGCACTGGTCCAGTTTCCATTCACCTGGAAATTCCTCTGGTCGCCTTTCCTTGATCGCTACGCCCTGCCGGTACTCGGCCGCCGGCGCAGCTGGTCGCTGCTCATGCAGATCGGACTGCTGCTCACCATCGGCCTGCTCGGCGGGCTTTCGCCGAGCACCGACATCGTGCCGGTACTGTGGCTGGCTACGCTGCTGGCACTGTTCTCTGCGACGCAGGACATCGCGCTTGACGCCTACCGGCGCGAACTGCTGGCCGAAGCCGAACTGGGTCTGGGCAACGCCGTCCATGTCAACGCCTACCGCGTCGCAGGACTGGTGCCCGGTTCGCTGTCGCTGATTCTGGCCGACCTGTTGCCGTGGTCGCAGGTGTTCTGGATCACTGCCGCCTTCATGCTGCCCGGAATGGCCATGATCCTGCTGGTCGATGAGCCGGTTTCCGCCCATGCCGCGCCGAAAACCCTGCGCCAGGCCGTGGTCGAACCGTTCAACGAATTCATGGGGCGTGCCGGTCTGCGCGGTGCGTTGCTGGTGCTGGCTTTCATTTTTCTCTACAAGCTGGGCGATTCGCTGTGCACCGCGCTGGCGACGCCCTTTTACCTCGACATGGGCTTTACGAAAACCGACATCGGACTGATCGCCAAGCATGCCGGCCTGTGGCCGGCGGTCATCGGCGGCCTGCTCGGCGGCCTGTGGATGGTGCGCCTGGGCATCAACCGCGCGCTGTGGCTGTTCGGCGTCGTGCAACTGGTGTCGATTCTCGGCTTCGCCTGGCTCGCCTGGCTGGGGCCGCAGACCAGCGTCGGCATCGAGCAGCGCCTGGCGCTCGCCGCGGTCATTGGACTGGAAGCGCTCGGCGTTGGTCTGGGTACCGCCGCCTTCGTCGCCTTCATCGCGCGTTCAACGCATCCGGCCTACACGGCAACGCAATTTGCCCTGTTCACCAGCTTGGCTGCCGTGCCGCGCACCTTCATCAACGCCTCGGCTGGCTGGCTGGTGGAAAGCCTGGGCTGGTTCAACTTTTTCCTGTTGTGCACCGCGCTGGCCGTTCCCGGAATGCTCCTGCTTTCCCGCGTCGCACCGTGGAAAATCACGACACCCTCTGGAGAAGGCCGTGCCTATTGACTCGCAGGGCAGCGTAGAAATTACCGCAGCACTGATCAGCGCCGCCTGCGAGTTGTCGGCCACGGTTGAAAGCCTTCATTTCGCACCGCCGGTTTCACACATTTATAACCCGTTGGCCTATGCCTGGGCGCCGCACGAGGAGTATCTGCGCCGCTACGGGGCCAGCCGCAAGAAAGTGGTATTCATCGGCATGAATCCCGGCCCCTTCGGCATGGTGCAATGCGGTGTTCCCTTCGGCGAGATCGCCGCCGTACGCGACTGGATGGGAATCAAGGCGAAGGTCGATAAACCTTTGCTTGAAAACCCCAAGCGGCCGGTCGAAGGTTTTGCCTGCAGCCGCTCCGAAGTCAGTGGCCGCCGCCTGTGGGGCTTGTTCCAGCAGCGCTTCGGCAGCGCTGACGCCTTCTTTGCCGAGCATTTTGTCGCCAACTACTGCCCGCTGGCCTTTTTCGACGAAGGCCGCAACTTCACTCCGGACAAGTTGCCGTCAACCGAGGCGGCACCGCTCTACGCGGCCTGTGACAAGCATCTCAGACAACTCGTGGCGGCTCTCGAAGCGCAGTGGGTGATCGGCGTCGGCGGCTTTGCCGAGACGCGGGCGGTTGAGGCTCTGGCCGGGATGGACGTACGTATCGGGAAAGTTCTGCACCCCAGTCCGGCCAGCCCGGCTGCCAACCGTGGCTGGTCAGAGGCTGCAACGCGGCAAATGATGGCTTTGAAAATCTGGCAATGACTCAGCGGCGGTGAAGGATTTCCGGTTCATCCCTAGCGCAGAGGCGCAGATACCGGAAGATTGGCGCGCGGCCTGCGTCGGCGGTCGAGCCACCAGGCGTAAACCGGCAGCAGCAGTGCAGAACCGGGCAGCAGAAGAAACAACAGATACGGTGAAATGCGCGAAAGAATACGCAACTGGGCCAGGAGTTGGGACTTTTCCTCGGCCGACCACGTCCCGCCGTTGCGATGCTTCATGAGCAAAGGAGTCAGTCCGCGCATGCGCACGATGTCGGCGACGAATTCACGGGCCTGCCGTTTCTGGGAGGCAAACAGGCGCGAAATGACGCCGGACCGCCCGTCCCCTGCTTTGCCTTTATCCTCGAACTTATCTTCGTTGCGCATCAACCGGCTCAAGAACCAAGCGCCTGCAATTTTTCACGAACTGTACGCCATGTTTGCCAAGCGAAGAAAACTCGCTTGCTCCAGCGCCATACGAGGCCAGGCTTGATGATGATCAGTGCGGCAACAGCAAGCATAGCGCTACCAGGGTGTTGCTTTACATAGTCTGCGCCCGATCGAAGATAAGCCAGCATACGATCCGTCGTGTGCAGCGCGACACGCACGGGTTGCGCATTCCGAGCCAGTGCCGCACGCTGGTTGGCGATACGTTCGAGCAATCGGCCACGCCGAAGATGAAGCTCAATCAAGCGATGATTCATGGCCAACTGCCGCTTTCAACTGGCGAAGATCTTCCTGTAGCTCGGCAATGCTGGCGGCGAAAACCTGCTCCGGCCGGTGCGTCAGGCGCTTGAACAGGGCGAAAAATACGCCACCGATAACAAGAAAAAATCCGGTAGACAAGCCGAGTACAAGCACCCGATAGTCCCAGAACATTACGGAGAGCAAGGCAACAGCGAGCAGCGTACCGACGCTGAAACAGAACACCATGCCCTGGGCCATGAGCACCAGTCGAACGGCGCGCAGCTTTTCCACCTCGATCTCATTGCCGAGAAGTTCGAGCCGCGTTTTTCCGCTCGCCAGCAGTGTCGAAGCGATGTTTGTCAGAGCGGCGAACAGGCCGCTGTTCGATCCGCCTTGGTTGTCGCTCATAGCGCAGAGCGCCGCTTAACGGCGACCGATGATGATGCCAAGCAATAGACCGATACCAGCGGCAATGCCAACGGCTTGCCACGGGTTCTCATTGACGTAGTCGTCGGTCGCTCGGGCTGCCGCCTTGGTCTTGTCGACCAGCGCCGCTTCGGCGTCGGCAATCCGCAGCTTGGCATCACGCAAACGCTCGCCAATGCGCTCGCGCAGGTCGACCATTTTTTCACCGGCAACGCCGGCCGTAGCGCGAAGGATTTCCTCGGCATCGGATACAACGATTTTCATATCGGAAACAAATTTTTGTTTGCTGTTGTTGGACAGATCGCTAACTTCGGGCATGGCACACCTCACGTAAGAAGGAATGAAGAGAAAATCATGGTACGAAACCTTAGGGCGTTCGTGAACCATTACGCTCAGGTTATCCAATTTGCCCGAACATATCAATGCGAAAATTCACGGCGCATAGTCGTAGTCAATGGTAAGCGGAGCGTGATCGGAAAAACATTGATCTTTGTAAACTGAGGCCGCTTGTGCCGTAGCGGCCAGCGCCGTAGTAGCCAACTGATAATCCAGCCGCCAGCCGACGTTCCTGGCCCGGGCCTGGCCTCGATTAGACCACCAGGTGTAGCACTCGTCGGTGGTCGCCGGATGCAGCTTGCGGTACACGTCGCACCAGCCGCTTTCATCCAGTAGGCGACTGACCCAGGCGCGCTCCTCGGGCAGAAAACCGGAATTCTTGCGATTGCCCTTCCAGTTCTTGAGATCGATTTCCTGATGGGCGATGTTCCAGTCACCGCAAACCACCACATCGCGACCGCTTCTTGCCAGATCAACAAGCTGCGGATGAAAAATGTCCATGAAGCGGAACTTGGCTTGCTGACGCTGCGGCGAACTTGAACCGGAGGGCAGATAGAGCGAGATCACCGAGAGTTTTCCAAAGTCGGCACGCAGATAGCGCCCTTCGGCGTCGAATTCTGCATTGCCTGTCCCTTCGATCACGGCATCGGGCTGCTGCCGGCACCACAGGCCGACTCCGCTGTAGCCCTTCTTTTCGGCACAGTGGTAATAGGCATGCAGTCCGGCCGGCGCCTTCATTGCATCGTTCAGGTCGGCGTGCTGGGCCTTGAGTTCCTGCAGGCAGACGACATCGGCGTTCTGGGCAGCCGCCCAAGGCAATACGCCTTTGCTCCACGCGGAACGAATGCCGTTGAGGTTTAGAGTAATGATGCGTACCATATGAAATTCACGCCGGAATGGCTTTTGCTGGTGCTACATGGACTTTCGTCAGGAATTCATCGAGTTTGCCGTCGCCCGGAACGTTCTTCGTTTTGGCGAGTTCAAGACCAAGGCCGGACGGCTGTCGCCCTACTTCTTCAACGCCGGCCTGTTCAACGACGGCGCGGCGATTGATCGACTTTCGCAATTCTACGCCAGGACCATTCTCGCCAGCGGCATTGCCATCGACACACTGTTCGGGCCGGCCTATAAAGGCATCCCGCTGGTGGCCATCAGTGCGCTGGCACTGGCACGCGCCGGGCGCAACCTGCCTTTCGCCTTCAATCGCAAGGAAGCCAAGGATCACGGTGAGGGCGGAAGCATCATCGGCGCACCGCTGGCGGGTCGCGTACTGATCATCGATGATGTCATTTCGGCCGGCACCTCGGTACGCGAATCGGTCGAGTTGATCCGTGCAGCGGGCGCTACGCCCTGCGGCGTGGTCATCGCGCTTGACCGCATGGAGCGCGGTAGTGGCGAGTTGTCAGCCGTGCAGGAAGTCGAGCGGGATTACGGCATCCCGGTAGTGGCGGTTGCCACACTCGACGATTTGATGGCTTTTCTCCGTGATCGCCCGGACTTCAAGGAGCACCAGGCGGCAGTGAAGCGTTATCGTAAAGAGTATGGCGTTGAACACCGTCGCTAGACTAGGCGCTCTGGCTATCGCGCTGGGGCTCTGCGTCCCGGCTATGGCTGCCGGCAAGCTCTATTGCTGTATCGACGCAAGCGGCAAGCAGGAGTGCGGCGACCTGCTGCCGCAAGCCTGTTATGGAAGAGCCTATCGTGAACTTGGCGATTCCGGTCGGACACAGCGCAATGTCGAGGCACCATTGACCGCCGAACAGCGCATCCAGCATGCCGCTGAAGAAGAGCGGCGCAAGGTGGAAGAAGCCGCCCTCAAGGAGAAACAGCGCAAGGATCAGGCGCTGCTGAATACCTACGGCACCATAGAAGACATCGAGACGATGCGTGTGCGCGCACAGGAGGATGTACAAAAGTCGATCAAGGGCGCCGAGACCAAGATCGCCGAAATGCGTACCCTGCGCTTGAAGTTCGAGAACGAAGCCGAGTTCTACAAAAAGAAACAGTTACCGGCTGAAGTGCAAAAAGGAATGCGTGACGCCGACTATGAGATAAAGGCCCAGGAATCGATCATCGAGTCCAGGAAAAAGGAATTCGATGTCATACGCATCAAATACGACGAGGATCGCCGGCGCTACCTCGATCTCTCCCGTCGCGGCGCAACCCCGCTCTGAAGCTTCCTGCCCCGCTGTTCCGGCAGGAAGCCTGTCTCTACCCGAGTTTCTTGCGCAGCAGTTCGTTAACCTGCTGCGGGTTGGCTTTGCCCTTGGTGGCTTTCATCGCCTGACCGACCAGCGCATTGAACGCCTTCTCCTTGCCGGCCTTGAACTCGGCGACCATCGCCGCATTGGCGGCCAGCACCCCGTCGATCAGCATCTCGATGGCGCCGCTGTCGGTGATCTGTTTCAGCCCCTGCTTTTCGATGACTTCGTCGGCAGACTGGCCCTCGCCATTCCACAGCGCTTCAAACACCTTCTTGGCGATGTTGTTGGAAATCGTGTTGTCGGCGATACGTGCAACCAATCCACCGAGTTGTGCTGCAGATACCGGCGATTCGCTGATTTCCTTGTTTGCCTTGTTCAGGCGGGCCGCCAGATCGACCGTCACCCAGTTGGCACAGGGCTTGCTGCTGGCCTTCCCGGCAACCGCAATGGCGGCTTCGTAGAAGTCGGCAATATCCAGCGAAGCCGTTAGCGCCGCGGCATCGTAGGTCGACAGCGCATAGTCGGCAACAAAACGCTCGCACTTGGCAACCGGCAACTCCGGCATGCCGGCCCGGGTACGTTCGACCCACTCGCGGTCAATGATCAGCGGCAGCAGGTCGGGGTCAGGAAAGTAACGGTAGTCGTGCGCATCTTCCTTGGAGCGCATGGCGCGCGTTTCGCCGCTATCGGGGTCAAAAAGCACCGTGGCCTGCTCGATGTGGCCACCGTCTTCGATCGTGGCGATCTGCCACTGCACTTCGTAGTCGATGGCCTGTTGCATGAAGCGGAAGGAATTAAGGTTCTTGATCTCGCGCCGCGTGCCCAACTCAGCTTGCCCCACTGGACGCACCGAGACGTTGGCGTCGCAGCGGAAGGAACCTTCCTGCATATTCCCATCACAGATGCCGATCCAGCGCACCAGCGCGTGCAACGCCTTGGCGTAAGCCACGGCTTCGGCCGACGAACGCATTTCGGGCTCGGTGACGATTTCGAGCAGCGGTGTTCCGGCACGGTTGAGGTCAATGCCGGTCTTGCCATGGAAATCCTCATGCAAGGACTTGCCGGCATCTTCCTCAAGGTGGGCGCGCGTCAGGTTGATGGTCTTTTCCGTGAGATTTTCGCCCTGACCCAACTGAATCGTAAGTTTGCCGCCAACAATCACCGGAAGCTCGTACTGGCTGATCTGATAACCCTTGGGGAGATCCGGATAGAAATAATTCTTGCGCGCAAAAACCGATTTCGGCGCGATCTGCCCGTCAACGGCCAGACCGAAGCGGATGGCGCATTCGACGGCACCCTTGTTGAGCACCGGCAACACGCCGGGCAACGCGATATCAACCGCGTTAGCCTGAAAATTGGGCTCAGCACCGAAAGCAATCGAGCTGCCGGAGAAAATTTTCGACCGGGTCGCGAGTTGCGCGTGCGTCTCGATGCCGATTACGACTTCCCATTGTTTCATTGCGTTTTTACTCACTTTTCAAGAACAGCGGCCATTCCGTGTATCGACCATGATCGGCCAGAGATAACTGAAAGCGTCGCCGCCACATTTGGACTGGCAGGCGTTGAAGGCGATCGTAACGCCTTTTTCCTGCTCCCACATGCGCACCACGCAGCCACTCGCCGCGTCGGTCAGTACCACGTTCGGCAGCCTGGCGGTCTGTACAAAATTCTTCATGTCGAAACGGCACATGCCCTGCTTCGGGATGGTTACTTCAGCCACGAAACGCTTGACCTCGGCCTTCGTCACCTGCAAATCCATCGAGCCACGTCCGCCGGCCACGTCGCGAAAACTGCATTTGGTTCGCACATCAAGCTCATGGTCGGGTATCGGTTTGAGGTTGCGGCCGAGCAGATGTTTCAATGGCTGCGATTTTATCCGCTCCGGCGACTGCTTCTTTACCGTTGCCACCGGATCGACTGTAGCAGGCTCCGGCTCGGACGTGGCACAGGCACCAAGCAGGAATGCCAACGGTAACGCATGAATCACTCGCATCAAAGTGCTCAGCCGAGACCTGGTGGACACTGCAAATGCCAGTCTGTTGCCTGCTGGTAGCGGTGCGCGACGTTGAGTAGTCTGGCTTCTGCGAAATAGTCGCCAATCAGTTGCAGACCAGCCGGCAAACTATTGGCAAAGCCGCAGGGAATCGACATTCCCGGCAGTCCGGCCAGGTTGACGGCAATCGTATAGATGTCCGAGAGGTACATCAGCACCGGATCGGACGATTTTTCACCCAGCTTGAACGCGGTACTCGGGCTGGTCGGCCCCATGATCACGTCGCATTGCTTGAAGGCGGCAACGAAGTCGTTGGCGATCAGGCGCCGGATGCGCTGGGCCTGCAGGTAGTAGGCGTCGTAGTAGCCGTGCGAGAGTACGTAGGTGCCAATCAGGATGCGGCGCTTGACCTCGGCTCCAAAGCCCTGCGCGCGGCTCTTGGCGTACATGTCGTTGAGGTCGTCGTAGTCTGGAGCGCGATAACCGTAGCGCACGCCGTCAAAACGCGAAAGATTCGAACTGGCCTCGGCCGGCGCGATGACGTAGTAAGCAGGTACCGAAAGCTTCATGTTCGGCAAGCTGATTTCCACCGTTTCGGCACCGAGCTTGCGATATTCGGTGATGGCCGCTTCAACCAGTTGCAACACCTCAGGCGAGCAGCCCGATCTTTCGGTGGCGCCGAAAAATTCTTTAGGCAGGCCGATTTTCAGGCCGGCCAGCGGTCTGCCACCGGCAGGGGCGGCAAGTTGCGCGCTGTAGTCTTCCGTCGGGCGATCAAGGCTGGTCGAATCGCGTTCATCAAAGCCGGCCATGGTATTGAGCAACAGCGCACAATCTTCGGCCGAGCGGCCCATCGGGCCGGCCTGGTCGAGTGAAGACGCGAAGGCGATCATGCCGTAGCGCGAAACCACGCCGTAGGTGGGCTTCAGGCCGGTCAGGTTGCACAGCGCCGCCGGTTGGCGGATCGAACCGCCGGTATCGGTACCGGTCGCGGCGGGAGCGAGCAGTGCGGCGACCGCCGCCGCCGAACCGCCGGACGAGCCACCGGGAACGCATGTCAAATCCCAGGGGTTCTTGACCGCGCCGTAGTAGGACGTTTCATTCGACGACCCCATGGCGAACTCGTCCATGTTGGTCTTGCCGAGGATCACGGCGCCGGCGGCGTTGAAGCGCTCGATAACCGTCGCATCGTAGGGGCTGACGAAATTTCCCAGCATCTTCGAGCCGCAGGTGGTCAGCCAGCCTTTGGTACAGAAGATGTCCTTCTGCGCCAGCGGAATTCCGGTCAGTGGCCCGGCCACTGTGCCGGAGGCACGAAATTCGTCGGCCGCCCTGGCTTGCGCCAGGCTCTTGGCGCTATCTACGGTAATGAAGGCGTTCAGTGCCGGATTAAGGCGGGCAATCCGGTCCAGATAGAGTTGTGTCAACTCGACGCTGGAAATCTCCCTGGCGGCCAGTGCCTGTGAGAGGGCGGAAACGCTGCGCGTGATCATTCAAGCACCTTCGGCACAAGATAAAGACCAGCCTCGACCTCCGGAGCAACGGTCTGAAAAGCGTCGCGCCGATTTTCTTCGGTGACGCGGTCGATGCGCAAGCGTTGGGCAAGATCCTGAGCGTGCGCCATCGGCTCGACGTCTTTGGTATCGACAGCCTGCATCGTTTCGATCAGGGAGAATATTCCGTTCAGGTGGCCGAGCGTTGATTCCGTCTCGGCCTCGCTGACTTCAATCCGGGCGAGATGGGCGACGCGCCGAACTTGTTCCAGGGTGAGCGACATGGCTATGAAATAAGTAAGGTATTAAAACGAAGGGCCATATAAGGTATCATAAATACTTTGCTCGCCGCAGTTCCCTGCGGAGCTTTCACGGATATTTAGTATGTTCAGTTTTCTGCGCAGTTATTTTTCAAACGATCTGGCTATCGATCTGGGCACCGCCAACACGCTGATCTATGTACGTGGCAAAGGAATCGTCCTTGACGAACCTTCAGTTGTGGCCATTCGGATGGAAGGCGGCCCCAACGCCAAAAAAACCATCCAGGCCGTCGGGCAGAGCGCCAAGGACATGCTCGGCAAAGCGCCGGGCGCCATCACGGTGATTCGTCCGATGAAAGACGGAGTCATCGCCGACTTCACAGTGACCGAACAGATGCTCAAGCAGTTCATCCGCAAGGTGCACGATTCACGCCTGCTTTCGCCAAGTCCGCGCATCATCATCTGTGTGCCTTCGGGCTCGACCCAGGTTGAGCGTCGCGCGATTCGCGAATCGGCTATCGGTGCTGGCGCCAGCCAGGTGTTTCTGATCGAGGAGCCGATGGCGGCGGCGATTGGTGCCGATCTGCCGGTTTCCGAACCGACCGGATCGATGGTTGTCGACATCGGTGGCGGAACAACCGAGGTTGGCGTCATTTCCCTCGGCGGCATGGTCTATGCGGGTTCAGTACGCGTTGGCGGTGACAAGCTTGACGAAGCAATCATCAACTACATCAGCCGCAACTACGGCATGCTGATCGGCGAGAATACCGCCGAAAACATCAAGAAGCGCATCGGCTCGGCCTTTCCGGGCGCTGAAGTGCGCGAGATGGAAGTCTCCGGCATCAACAAGGCCGAAGGCATTCCACGCAAGTTCACCATTTCCTCGAACGAAATCCTCGAAGCGCTCACCGAACCGCTCAACAACATCGTTTCGGCAGTGAAGTCGGCGCTTGAAAAGACACCGCCGGAACTTGGCGCCGATATTGCCGACAAGGGCATGGTGTTGACCGGTGGCGGAGCGCTATTGCGTGATATAGATCGTCTGCTAATGGAAGAAACCGGCCTGCCGGTGATCGTCGCTGAAGAACCGCTGACCTGTGTGGCACGGGGGTGCGGCATGGCGCTTGAGAGGATGGACAAGCTCGGCAGTATCTTTACTTCGGATTGAAGTGTAGTCAGGAGTGAGGTTACCCCCAGTTTCATGCCTGGTTATCTTGCCATGCTAAGATTGTCAACCATGGGTTGCAGTCCTGACTTCCAACTTTTCACTCCTCTCAGAAGCAATGAATTATCAACCGCCACCGTTTTTTAACCGTGGACCCGCGCCACTGGCACGGCTGTCGTTCTACGCCGCGCTTTCGTTGGCGATGATTTTCATCGATTCCCGCTTTCAGACGCTTGAACTGCTTCGGCAGGGGGTGTCGCTGTTTACGCATCCCATGCAGCAGGCAGTACAAGCACCGGTTGATTACCTCCAGAATGCCGGCAGTTATTTTTCCAGCATTTCTCGCTTTCAGGATGAAAATTCCCGCTTGAAGCGCGCACAGTTGGACGGCGCTGAAACTCTACTGCGCGCGCGACATCTTGAAGCAGAAAACGAGCGCCTGCGCAAGTTGCTCGACATCAAGGGGCGGCAAAAGGCGAATGGGCGGGTGACACAGATCCTTTATGCGGCGCGCGACCCTTTTTCGCGTCGCGTGATCGTTGATAAAGGCCAACAGGACAAAATCATTGCTGGACAACCGGTGGTCGATGATGCGGGTGTCGTTGGCCAGGTCACCCGGGTCTTCCCCTTCGTTTCCGAGATTACGTTGATTACCGACAAGGATCAGGCGGTGCCGGTGCAGATTGTGCGCAATGGGTTGCGTTCGGTCGTTTTCGGACTGGGCAATGGCCAGCTTGAGTTGCGTTTCATGCCCGCCAATGCCGATGTGCAGAACGGTGATCTGCTGGTGACTTCGGGGCTGGATGGCATCTTTCTGCCCGGGTTCCCGGTGGCCAAAGTTGTTCATATCGAACGTGACACCTCATATTCCTTCGCACGAATCTACTGCGTACCCGTCGCCGGCGTTGAGAACTTCGGTGATGTCATGGTGCTCGATCCGCGCGAGACGGTCGCTCTGCCGCCGCAGTTGACGAGCGAAGCAGCCGTTGCTGCTACTGGTGAAAAATCTTCCGCCAAGCCAGGGGTAAAGAAAAAGCGCTTGAAAAGGGAATAAGTCGATGCAACCCACTTTCTCCTCTTCACGAATCCTGCAGCCGGTTCGCCCCTGGTTTATCCTGATCAGCCTGCTGGTCGCGCTGGTGCTAAATTTTTTGCCAACCACGGCCTGGCCCTGGCTTCCTGACTGGGTGGCTTTGGTCATCGTCTTCTGGAGCATTCACGAACCGCGCCGCGTTGGCATGGGGAGCGGTTTCATTCTCGGCCTGGCCATGGACGTTGCCGATTCCAGCCTGATGGGACAGCATGCGCTGGCCTATGTTCTGGCGTCCTACGCGGCTACCGCCTTGTCACGCCGCATCATGTGGTTTCCCCTCGGACAGCAGGCCCTGCATATCCTGCCCCTGTTGCTGGTGGTGCAGTTAGTGCAATTTGGCGTGCGCGCCATGCCCGGCGTCCAAATGCCCGGATTGAGCTACTTCATCGGGCCGTTTGCTGGCGCCCTCCTGTGGTTGCCAATGACCTTTATTCTGCTGCTACCGCAGTACCAGCCGGTCGAACGTGACGCCAACCGGCCAATCTGAGGATATCAGCCTTGCGCAACCGGCATTCGCCATCGAACAACCAGGATAGTGAGCTTGATCGCTTCCGCTTCCGCATCGCCTTCGCGGCAAGTGCAGTCGTGCTGGCCTTTGCCATCCTGATTGGACGCTTTGTCTTTCTGCAGATCATGCAGCACGATTACTACACCACGCGAGCCGAAGACAATCGCATATCATTGGTGCCGATCGCACCCAACCGTGGCGTCATCCTTGATCGCAACGGAACGGTTATGGCGCGTAATTACTCCGCGTTCACACTCGAAATCACACCGTCAAAAATCGAGAATCTTGACGAAACGATTGATGATCTCGGCAAGCTTATCGAAATCCTGCCCAAGGATCGACGGCGCTTTCGCAAGTTGCTCGAAGAGAGCAAATCATTTGAAAGTCTGCCAATTCGTAACCGGCTGAGCGACCAGGAAGTTGCCCGTTTTGCCGCCAATCGTTATCTCTTTCCCGGCGTTGAAGTCAAGGCGCGCCTTTTTAGGCAGTACCCGCTAGGCTCGATTGCCTCGCATGCCCTCGGCTACATCAATCGCATCAACAAGGCGGATCTGGAAACCATCGAAAAAAACGAACAGGAAGCCAATTACAAAGGTACCGACCACATCGGAAAAACCGGGCTGGAACAAAAATACGAGTTTCAGTTGCACGGCGAGACCGGCTATGAGGAAGTCGAAATCGATTCTGGCGGGCGGGCAGTTCGCAGCCTGTCGCGCACGGCACCGGTGTCCGGAAATAATCTGACGTTGACGCTCGACATGCGCTTGCAGGAGATCACCGAACAGGCATTTGGCGACCGGCGCGGTGCGCTGGTCGCCATTGAACCGTCGACTGGAGGCATACTCGCACTGGTTTCCACGCCCACTTTCGACCCGAATCTTTTTGTCGACGGCATTCGAACGGAAGACTGGGATCTGCTCAACAACTCGCCGGATCGTCCGATGGTCAACCGGGCCCTGAACGGCGCCTATCCACCGGGCTCAACCTTCAAGCCCTTCATGGCACTGGCTGCGCTTGAGATGGGCAAACGCACACCGAGTCAGACGATCTCCGACCCCGGCTACTACAACTTCGGCGGCCATCATTTCCGCGACGACAAGAAGGGCGGACACGGCACGGTAGATATGTACAAATCAATCGTTGCATCGTGCGACACCTACTACTACATGCTAGCCAACGACATGGGCATCGACAATATCGCCCGTTTCATGGGCAGTATCGGACTCGGCAAAAAAACCGGAGTTGACATCGAGGGCGAGTCGGAAGGGGTACTGCCGTCTCCAGAGTGGAAAAAACACCGCTTCAAGCACCTGGAACAGCAGAAATGGTATGCCGGAGAAACCATCTCGATCGGCATCGGCCAGGGCTATAACGCCTACACACCGATCCAGCTGGCGCAAGCCATGGCCGCCGTGGCTAACAACGGGGTGATGTATCGCCCACACCTCGTCAGGTACATTACCGACACCAAGACGGGCGAAAAGACCATGATTGAACCGGAACCCCTGCGAACGCTCCCTTGGAAACAGCAAAACATCGAGACGATCAAGAAGGCGATGGTCGGTGTAAATAAGGAAGGAACCGGTTCCCGCGCGTTTGCCGGTGCCGGCTACGAATCGGGCGGCAAGACCGGTACGGCGCAGCTATTCAGTCTGAAAGGCGCTGAATACAGAGCCGGCAAGCTGAAGAAGGAACTGCATGACCATGCCCTCTTCATCGCCTTTGCGCCGGCCGATAATCCTAAAATCGCTCTCGCCGTGCTGGTCGAGAACGGCGGCTTTGGTGCCCAGTCTGCTGCGCCGATCGCGCGTATGGTGCTTGACTATTATCTGCTGGGCAAGTTGCCCAAGGGCGCGGCGAAAGAAGACGATACGCCGGAAGAGGAAGTGGAGGAATAAGGCATGTTTCCACAGCTACTACAGCGTTTTCGAGCGCGTCTGGTCGGTCATATCGACGGCCCCTTGCTGACGATTACGCTGATCTTGATGGTTTTCGGGCTGGCTACCGTCTATAGCGCCACCTACGACGCCAACAACCGTGCACTCAGCCAGTTGCTCAACATGACTCTTGGTCTGGCCGTGATGTGGGCCGTCGCCCAGCTCCCGCCCCAGAAACTGATGCGCTTTGCCGTCCCGCTCTATGTCCTGGGTGTCATCCTGCTGGTGCTGGTGTACCTGGTGGGGGTCAAGGTCAACGGAGCCAGGCGCTGGCTACCGCTCGGATTCATCCGAATCCAGCCTTCCGAGATTCTCAAGATTGCGGTGCCGCTGATGCTGGCCTGGTATTTCCACAAGTACGAAGCCGCCTTGAAGTTCCGCCATTACGCAATTGCCGGCCTGTTGCTGATCATTCCGTTCGCGCTGATTGCCAAACAGCCCGACCTGGGGACGGCAATCCTGGTCGGCGCGGCGGGCTTCTATGTCATCTTCTTTGCCGGCCTGCCATGGAAGGTGATCATCGGCATGGTCATCGCCGGTGCCAGTGCCGCGCCCTTTGTCTGGACCATGCTTCATGACTACCAGCGCAAGCGAATTCTTACCCTGATTGACCCGACGACCGATCCGCTCGGCTCGGGTTATCACATCATTCAATCGACGATTGCCATCGGCTCGGGCGGTTCATTTGGCAAAGGCTGGCTCGAGGGCACCCAAACCCACCTCGAATTTATCCCGGAGCGTCACACCGACTTCATTTTTGCCGTCTTTTCGGAAGAGCGCGGCTTGCTCGGCAACAGCATTCTCGTCATTCTCTATCTGCTGTTGATCGCTCGTGGCCTGATGATTACAGCCAACGCTTCGACACTATTTGCGCGTGTTTTGGGCGGATCGATCACGCTTAGCTTTTTTACCTACGCCTTCGTCAATATGGGCATGGTCAGCGGCATCTTGCCGGTGGTTGGCGTTCCGCTGCCCTTTATGAGCTATGGCGGAACCGCTCTGGTGACGTTGTTCCTCGGTCTCGGTATCCTGATGAGCATCCATTCGCACCGGATGCTGGTCAAGAAGTAGTGAGGAGTGAGGAGTGAGGAGTAACGAGCTGTGTCTGCTACCTGCGTCGCTGTTCATGCTGCTGTTTCTGGTCGCATGTGGTGGGCAGCCACAACGCACCGTCGATAGCACAACATCCCGCGTGGAACCGGCATCGTCGACAGCTAGCCCGGTGCGCAAGCTGGTCGTGACGCAAAAGCGTGGCGGCGGTTATTACAAGGATGACGGGCCGGGCGAAGACATTCCGGACAATCTTGACGACATCCCGGACGCCCAGCCACGAAGCGAACCGCTGCATCGTTTTGCCAACAAACCCTACAATGTGCTCGGCAAGTCGTATGTGCCGGACACCAGCCTCAAGCCATTCCGGCAGAGCGGTATCGCCAGTTGGTACGGGAAAAAATTCCACGGCCAGAAAACCTCGATTGGCGAGCCCTACGACATGTTCTCGATGACAGCGGCCCACCCGACACTGGCGATCCCCTCCTATGTTCGGGTGAGCAGCGTAAACAGCGGTAAATCCGTGGTCGTGCGCGTCACGGACCGCGGCCCCTTCCACGCCGATCGAATCATCGATCTCTCCTATGCGGCAGCATACCGCCTCGGCTATATCAACAACGGCAGTACGCAGGTTGAAGTCGAAACCATTCTGCCTGGCGCGGCATCAATGCTGGCCTATACCCAGGCCAAACCACTGGCACCGTCCGTCAAGACCCCGGCCTCCAGCGCCGAAGGTGACGAAATTGAAACGCTGGTGGCAAAACTGGCCGTGTACGACACCAATCTAGCATCTCCAACACCTACAGCATCAGTACCGGCAATTGCCTCCCAGAAAGGGGTTTACCTTCAGCTTGGCGCCTTTTCCAACGCGGACAATGCCGAAAGCCTGCGCTCACATCTATCACGCGAAATGGACTGGCTGAACGAAGGGATCCAGATCAATGCCAGTGCAGGAATACACCGCGTACATCTCGGCCCTTACGCCAGCCGTGCCGACGCCGAAAAAGTGGCCGAAAAGATTCGTCTGGCGCTTGGCTACAAACCTGGCTTTGTATCGCGCTAGCCCAGCAGGTACTGCTGGGCAATCCACGCCTGGCCAAGCGCCAGACCGCCGTCGTTGGGCGGCAGGTGGCGCGCCTCGATCAGATGCAGGCCATGGCTGCCAAGACGTGACCGCAAGCCACGTGCCAGCACCAGATTGAGGAAGCAGCCGCCGCTGCCAACAATCGTACTGTTTGACGGTGCAACGGAGCATACCCAATCGGCCAACGCGGCAACCAGCGTCGCATGAAAAACCGCAGCACCGCGCCTTGCATTTTTTTCATCCGCCAGAACAGCAAGGAGCGGCCACAGATTCAGGCAGCCTTCTTCAATTGTCCAAGCGTTATTGAGCGGCAAGACATCACCATAGTGCTCGGCCATCCCCTCAAGAATTTTTGCCGCCTGACCATCGAAAGCCATCGTGGAACTGACGCCAAGCAATCCTGCTGCGGCATTGATGTAGCAGCCAAGACTCGATGTCTCAGGGAAGTTTCCGCCCCGCCCAAGTATTTTTTCGACCGAAGCAGCGGAGCGCTGTTCGGCAAAGCGTTGTTTTATTTCCTTACCGCGTCCGAGTTGCTGCAGCACCGCGGAGGCCAGGCGCCATGGCTCTTTCAGGGCGTGGTCGCCGACGAGTTCGATCGGCACAAGATGGCCAAGACGCCCCAGGCGGACACCATCGATGCGCAACAGTTCACCGCCCCAGGCGCTGCCATCCGACCCTACTCCTATTCCGTCAAGCGCCAGAGCGATAACTGGAGCGTCGACCTGTTGTTCGGCCATAACCGAAGCCATGTGGGCATGATGATGCTGCACGGCGAGCGTCGGCACTCCCCTGTGGTGGGCGAAGTCCATGGCATATCGTGTCGAGTGAAAGTGGTGGTCGAAATCGTGCGCGACAAGCGCTGGTTTGATCTCAAGAAATTTGAGGAGATGGGCAATGGTCTTTTCAAAAAAGTCGCAGGCTGCTGCGTTATCCAGATCACCGATATGTTGCGAAACAAAGGCCTCGTCTCCGCGCGTCACGCATACGGTGTTCTTGAATCGGCCTCCCACCGCCAGCACCGGTGGGCCCGAGCGAGGCATTTTGATAGCACGCGGCGTGTAGCCGCGCGCCCGGCGAACGAGTTGAAGACCCCCGGGTCCGGAACGGGCGACACTGTCGTCGCAACGGGTCAGTATTTCGCGGTCATGCAACAGGAAGGCGTCAGCGATGCCAGACAGGCGCAGCAAGGCTTCGCCGTTGTCTATTACCACTGGTTCTCCCCCAGGATCCGCGTCGGTCATCACCAGGGCAAGTTTCTGCGGAAGATCCAGCCAGCCAAGACCTTGTGGGCGCCCGGCAGCTTCATGAAAGAGCAAATAGTGCAGAGGCGTGCAGGGTAGCATCACGCCTAGCCACCCCAGCCCAGTGGTTACTCCGGGCAGCGCCGCATCACAACTGGTACGCTTTTTGAGCAGAATGATCGGTCGTTCCGGCATGGCGAGCAGACCTGGTTCGCCCACACCCAGATGAACGAAAACGCTAGCCGAGGATGCATTGGCAAGCATCACGGCCAACGGCTTCTCATCACGTTGTTTGCGTTCGCGCAAGACGGCAACGGTCGCTGCATTGCGTGCATCGCAAGCCAGATGAAATCCTCCCAAGCCCTTGATAGCGACGATCTTTCCCTGCCCCAGGAGTGCCACTGCCTGCGCAATCGGATCGCCATGCAGAGGCCGGCCTTCAGCATCCAGCAGGGCAAGTTGCGGCCCGCACTTGGGACAACAATTCACTTCGTTCAGATGCTGTCGACTATCAGTTCTTAGCGCTTCATGTTGACACTTCAGGCACAGAGGGAAGGGTTTGAGGCTCGTTCGCTCGCGAGCATAAGGCAAGGCACGGCAGATGGTGTAGCGCGGCCCGCAACTTGTGCAGTTGGCTAACGCGTAACGCCAGCGCCGGTTTTTAGGGTCGAATATCTCGGCAAGACAATCGCGGCAAACTGCCGTGTCTTGTCCGATCATCGCTGGAGCCCGGCCACCCCGGCTATTCAGGATATAAAAATCCTCGGCAATGCACTCCACGAGGGTATCCTGCGTCGTCACCGAATCGATGCGCGCCAAAGCCGGTGCGTCTTCTTGCAGTCGCTCAATCAGATTCTGCACCTGTTCCGCCGCCCCGCAGACTTCGATTTCGAGACCATGCGAGTCTTTTCTGACCCAGCCGGTAAGATCAAGCTCCTTGGCCAGACGCCAGACAAAAGGACGGAAGCCTACGCCCTGAACGACGCCGCTGAGCCGGATGCGTTGGCAGACGATGTTCGAACTATCAGAAGTTTGCATACGGAGAGTGGTCCGAATTCGTTAGGCTGAAAGGGCTAGCATTCTTGCGGCCAGAGATTTTCTGGATTGTCGGTTCGAGTTCAAGACACCTTGAAACACTATGCATTCTATCGATTGTCTTTGAACCAAGGCATCCGTGTTTTTACGGTGGTTGAAAAGGCGGTACAACAACTCAGGCTGGGGGTACTTGGCTGTCGAGGATCATTCCTTGCAATACACAAACATTGCAGCTAAACCAGCAATCAGAAGCAGGAAGCACAAAAACTCCAACTAAAACAGTCTGAGTCTTTCATGTCTACCTGTGCCTTTAACTCGGGAATGAAAACCTCCTCCCCCTTTTTCGCTCCCCAGTTACATCTATAGCAGATAAACACACTTTCTGAAACTGGAGGGAACACCTTCCGCGCCTTGTTCGCACCAATTACGGCCGTGTCGGCGAACGTCTTGCGTTATGAGGTTCCCCGAAGGGCGTGTTACTTGGAGGTGTCAATGTCGGGTCTACACCAGAAGCTTATTCAACCGCATCGTTTCCTCCACGTCGGCTCCAGTTGCTACCGGTCGGAATTCGCTCCCGCTGGAAGACAGCCCCTTGACACGACGGTGGCCTGGATCGGCGATCTATAAGCCATACGCCTGAAGAGTGGCGTATTCATTGGCTTTTCAGCTTGAATGCTCCAAGAACGTTTATTCATGCCGCTTTCCGAGCGTTTGTTATTTTCCGATGCAAAACCGACTGAATATTTCACCGAGAAGATCGTCGGCGGTAAACTTGCCGGTGATGGAACCGAGTGCCATTTGGGCCAGTCGCAGCTCCTCGGCAAACAGTTCGAGTTGTGGGAGCTGAGCTTGGGCGGTGGCGATGTGTTCGCGGGTATCGGCCAGAGCGCGTAAATGGCGTTCGCGAGCTATGAATACATCTTCGGCAGGGTGCCAGCCAGCAATCCGCAACAACGCCTGGCGCAGAAGTTCTATTCCTTCGCCGTGTTTGGCCGAGAGCGAAATGGCTTGTCCATCGGCTTGGTCGTGGAGTTCAGCCGGGCGTCCGGCCAGATCGATCTTGTTATATACGGTGATGCGCTTAAGGTGTGCAGGGAACTGGGCGAGAATGGCACGTTCGGCATCACCGACGCCGCTACGGGCATCAACCAGCAATACCACCACATCGGCACGTTCGATCTCACGCCAGGTGCGGGCAATGCCTATTTTCTCGATTTCGTCTTCGGTGGCACGCAGGCCTGCGGTATCGATTACATGCAGCGGTATGCCTTCGACCTGTAGCGTGCTGCGGACGACGTCGCGTGTGGTACCGGCTACCGGCGTGACAATGGCCAGTTCGTCGCCAGCCAGCCGGTTCAGCAGGCTGGACTTGCCAACGTTGGGCTGTCCGGCGAGGACGACATGCAGGCCGCCTTGCAGAAGCTTGCCCTGCTGGGCGCGGTCGAAAACATTGGCCAGCCTAAGTTGCAATCTTTCCAGGCGGCCAAAGGCATCGTCAGCCTTGAGGAAATCGACTTCTTCCTCGGGAAAATCGAGGGTCGCTTCGACCAGTGCCCTGAGTTCGATCAACTGTCCGAGTAGCGCGTTTACTTCCTTCGAAAACTCTCCTTGCAGCGAACGCACGGCGCTGCGCGCTGAGGTTGTTGTGGCGGCATCGATCAGATCGATAACCGCTTCGGCCTGCGCCAGGTCAAGCTTGCCGTTGAGGTAGGCGCGGCGGGTGAATTCACCCGGTTCGGCCAGGCGTGCGCCGAGATCCAGGCACCGCGCCAGCAGCATTTGCATCACTACGCTGCCGCCATGGCCCTGCAGTTCAAGGACGTCTTCGCCTGTGAAGGAGTGCGGGGCGGGAAAATAAATGAGAAGGCCGCTGTCGATGAGGCTGCCATCGGCGGCACAAAAGTCGGCCAAGGTGGCTTGGCGGGCTGGCGGTTGCTTGGCGCTCAGCGCCTGGGAAATGGCCAGGAGGCCATGGCCGGAGATACGGATGACGCCGATGCCGCCACGGCCAGGAGCCGTAGCGATGGCGGCAATGGTTTCCGGATGCGGGCCCGAATCAGGCCTTGGCGTCGTTGGCGGCTTTTCCGCCACGTTCGACCATCCGGGTTATCTGCCATTGCTGGGCAATTGAAAGAGTGTTGTTCACGACCCAGTAGAGCACCAGACCGGCCGGGAAAAAGAAGAACATGACACCGAAAATGAAAGGCATGAACATCGTGATCTTGGCCTGGATCGGATCGGGCGGTGTCGGGTTGAGCTTGGTCTGGATCAGCATGGTCGCCATCATGATGGCCGGCAGTACATAGAACGGATCTGGCGAAGACAGATCCGTGATCCACAGGATCCACGGGGCGTCGCGCATCTCGACGGCACCAAGAAGCGCCCAATAAAGTGCGATGAAGACCGGGATCTGCACCAGAATTGGCAAACAACCACCGAGCGGATTGATCTTCTCCGTCTTGTAAAGATTCATCATCTCCTGGTTCAGCTTCTGTTTGTCGTCGCCGTAACGTTCCCTCAGTGCTACCAAACGAGGCGTAATGGTACGCATCTTGGCCATTGATTTATAGCTGGCCGCTGACAAGGGGAAGAAAATTGCCTTGATACAAATGGTCAGCAAGACAATGGACCAGCCCCAGTTGCCGACAAACTTGTGGATAATTTCAAGACACCAGAAAATCGGAGCGGCAACAATCGTCAGCCAGCCGTAGTCGACGACCAGCGGCAAACCCTGGGCACCAACACCGCCATCAGCGACCGGCTTGGCCAGTTGATCGAGCATCGACTGGATTTGCGGCCCGGCATAGAGGGAGACTGACTGGCTGGCCTTGGTACCTGGTGCGACAACCGGTGCCGGCACCATGATTCCAGCCGTGATCGCCGGACGGGCGCCACCTTCCAGATTGCGCACATAGAATTCGCGCTGCATATTTTCCGGTGGAATCCAGGCCGAAACGAAATAGTGCTGCACCATCGCCATCCATCCGTTGTCGCCCTTGGTATTGAACTTGACCTTGCCCTTCTCGATGTCGGAAAAATCGATCTTCTGATATTTCTCCTGATCAGTGAAAACGGCCGGTCCGGTAAAGGTGCTGACCATCTTGCTTTCACCCTCCGGAGCTACCGTATCGCGCTGCAGTTGATAGTAGGCATGTGCCGCGATTTCATTTTGGCTGCCATTGTTGATTTCATAAGCGACGTCGATCAGGTAGCTGCCACGGGTGAAGGTGTAAACCCTGGCCACCTTGACGCCACCGACAGCCGGCGCTTCCAGGCGAAGCTGAACGGATTTCGCGTCAGGCGCCAACTCCCGGCTTCCAGGAGAAACGGCAAACATCGTTTTGTGATTGGGCAGTCCTTCGCCGATCAATCCACTTTGCGCGGCATACTGGTGCTTGGTATCAAAGAGTGAAAAGCTCTTCGACTTGTCGTCGATCGCTTTGTAGTTATTCAGTTCCAGACCGACGATATCACCGCCCTGCGTTGATACTTCGGCAACGAAAAGATCGGTCTTGATGCTTATTACTTCGCCCTTCGCGGCAACGGGTGTGGGAGTAGCGCCTGGCACCGAGGAAGCAGCTACTGGGGCCGACTTTATTGCAGAAGGTACCGGAACAGGCGAACCGTTTGCTGGGGTGGTAACAGCCGCTATTTGCGCCGCGACTTTTGGCTGGTTATATTTCTGCCAGGCATCCCAGAGCATGACGAGCGAGAAAGAAAAGACTAAGAGGAGAATCAGGCGTCGGTTATCCATTAACGGCCTATACAAAAATAGATTTCAGGGTACTGGGTCAAAACCGCCCGGATTCCACGGGTGGCAGCGGGATATGCGTTTGAGGCCAAGGCGTGTGCCGTTGAATGCACCGTATTTCTCAACTGCTTCTGCGGTGTACTCCGAGCAACTGGGGTAAAAGCGGCAGCGTCGCCCAAGAAAGGGGCTGATCGCGTACTTGTAGATGCGAATCAGTGCCAGCAGCAACAATTTCATCGGCTCATCGTTCAGGTGAGATCATTTTGCCCAGCAATCCCCGGATTTCTTCAGCCAGGACTCGCCGGTCGAGTGTTTGGGGTTTAGCTGCCAAGCGTAATATCAGGTCACGCGAGGGTAGCCGGCAACGCATCATTCGGAAGTTTTCTCGAGCTAATCGCCGGATCAGGTTGCGATCCACCGAACGGCGTAGAAGCCGCTTGGCGACAACCAGACCCAACCGGGCTCCTGCTCCTTCCTCAGCCGCCCGAAGGCGGTAATGTAACAGGAAATGGGTGCTTTTCAGCGCCTTCCTGAAACCAAAAACGGATGAATATTCATCCGTTTTTGTCAGTCGATAGTACTTGGGGAACGCGGTAACTGAAACCTCGCGTTCGCCAGCAGGTTGCTTGGCGTTCAAACGGCCAAACGATGACGACCTTTTGCTCGACGGGCGCGAATCACGGCTCGGCCGCCACGGGTAGCCATACGGACGAGGAAGCCGTGGGTACGCTTGCGACGAATTACCGACGGTTGGTAGGTGCGTTTCATTATTAAACCCTTGGAGTCATTGCGAAGTAAGCGTGCGATTAGACATGGTCTGGCTTGCTCTTGTCAAGTCTAAATTTTTATCGATGCTGTGGATAACTTTCACGTGACAGGTTAAAATCTCTTTCATGCATGGTTCCCATGAACCTGAAAGCAGCAACCGAAGAAACAGAAGTAATTCCTGTCCAGGCCACAAAAACCGTACTAGCACACCAACCATACTTCCTGCCTGGTCCTGATGTAGGTGCGTAAATTGCGGACAGCCACCGGCGACCCCATTGCAGCACCTAATCGGGATTGTGTTGAATCACCAGTCATGAGTAGTTTCTGGATCTCTTGCCTAAGCCAGTTCGAACAAGAACTTCCGCCTCAGCAATTCAATACGTGGATTCGTCCCCTTCGTCTCGAAGGTGAAGATGATTTCACTAACGGTCTGCGCCTGCTTGCCCCCAACGGTTTCATTCTGAAGTGGGTGAAGGAGCGCTACCTGACGCGTATCGAGGAACTCGGCAGTGCGTTTTTTTCCGCGCCGGTCAGCGTTACCCTTGTACTCGGAGAACGCCCCCCGATTCCGGTCAATCCACAGAGATCGCCCGCAGTAGGTTCAGCAGCATCGACGGACAGACTCGGCAAAATGCAGAACAGCACGATCCCTGTCTTCGATCGACCGGCTGAAAAGGCCAGTGGCCTCTACGAAAAAACCCGGCTTATCCCCGGTTTCACCTTTGAAAACCTGATTGTCGGAAAGGCCAACGATCTTGCGCGAGCAGCTTCGATACAGGTGGCCATCAACCCCGGTGGTGCTGCCTATAACCCGTTGTTTATTTACGGGGGCGCCGGACTTGGGAAAACCCACCTCATTCACGCCATCGGTAATTTTATCCTCGAACAGAATTCTGCCAAAGTTGTACGGTATGTTCATGCCGAGGATTATTATTCAGACGTCGTACGTGCCTATCAGACCAAGTCGTTTGATGCTTTCAAGCGCTACTATCGTTCTCTTGATGTTCTATTGCTTGACGATGTGCAGTTCTTTAACGGAAAAAACCGGACACAGGAAGAATTCTTTTTTGTTTTCAATGCGTTGATTGAAGCAAAGAAGCAGATTGTTATTAGTTGTGATACTTACCCGAAGGATATTTCAGGTCTTGAAGATCGTCTGATTACCCGCTTTGACTGGGGTCTTACGGTTCAGATTGAGCCCCCGGAAATTGAGATGCGCGTCGCCATCCTGAAAAAAAAGGCTGAGGTTGATAGTGTAGACTTAAATGATGATGTTGCTTTTTACATTGCAAAACATCTTCGATCCAATGTCCGTGAACTTGAGGGAGCACTGAAGAAAGTACTCGCCTACGCTTCTTTCCATGGTCGAAAAATCGATCTGGATCTCGCTAAAGACTCTCTTAAAGATTTAATTGGTGCGGTTAACCGACAGATCACCGTAGAAAATATTCAGAAAACTGTAGCGGATTACTTCAAAATCAAGGTCTCAGATCTTTTTTCAAAAAAACGTACGCGCCAAATCGTACGTCCTCGCCAAGTCGCCATGTGGCTTGCAAAGAATCTGACTTCGCAAAGCTATCCTTCAATTGGCGAAGCTTTTGGTGGCCGCGACCATACGACTGTTCTGCACGCCGTGCGCACTATTGAAGCGTTGCGTGCGAGAGATAACACTTTGAATCACGATGTTCACCTGCTATTGCAGGTGTTGAAAGGCTAGTGCCAATTTGAATAAGTCGATGTAAATGTTGTTGGTAAGCATTTAACAAGGTTTCAAATATGAGGTTGTGTATAAATTGTCAAATATTATCCACAGGTATATACAGAGTTTTTACAGCAGCGAATTATGTTCTAATTAACTGATAAATAAAGATAAATCATTAATATCCACAGAGTTGCTTCTGGCATTATCTTTTTAGGATTTATATATATGCTTCTTATTAAAACCCAGCGTGACATGCTTCTCGCTCCCTTGCAGTCAGTATCAGGGATTGTCGAGAAGAGACATACCCTGCCTATTTTGTCGAATGTTCTGCTTGAGAAAAAGGCTGACAAACTAACCTTGCTGGCGACTGATATTGAAATTCAGATCACCACCTCGACCAGTGGCGCCTCCGGCGATGGTGATGGTGCAATAACCGTTGGGGCACGCAAACTACAGGATATTCTGAGGTCTTTGCCGGACAGCGCTGAAGTCAGTTTGAACCTTGATGATAAGCGGTTGCAGGTTCGCTCCGGAAAGAGCCGGTTCACTCTGCAAACCTTGCCGGCTGAAGATTTTCCCCGTATGGTATTGTCTGATGGCGATCTCAAAAAAATAACGGTTACACAAAAACAGTTCCGTCATCTGTTGGGACAGACTCAATTTTCAATGGCGGCACAGGATGTTCGTTACTATTTGAACGGACTGTTACTTCTGGTTGATGGTAACGAGTTGCGTGCCGTAGCAACTGATGGTCACAGACTGGCTTACGCCAGCATGCCGCTTGAAGGCGATGCTACATCACCGCGCCTGGAATTGATTTTGCCACGTAAAACAGTGCTCGAATTGAGTCGATTGCTTGCCGATAACGATGAACCCTTGCAGGTCGAATTAGCGCCCAACCAGATACGTTTTCAGTTTGGCCACATCAACCTGGTTTCAAAATTGATCGACGGTAAATTCCCTGATTATGAGCGAGTCATACCTGCAACCCTCAAGAACGTGGTTGCACTGAATCGTGCGGCGCTTCTTCAATCAATGGTACGAGCAGCGATTCTGACCAATGAAAAATTCCGTGGCGTTCGTCTGGTACTGACTCCCGGTAGCATGAAGATCATGGCTGCCAACGCCGAGCAGGAAGAAGCGCAGGAAGAAATTGAAGTTGACTATAACGGCGATGTAATCGATGTGGGTTTCAATGTAGGTTATTTGCTTGATGTTTTGAACAACACCTCGGTCGAAACGGTGGAATGGGGTTTTAACGACGCCAACTCGAGCGCCCTATTGACAATTCCTGGAAATGACCGTTTCAAGTACGTTGTTATGCCCATGCGTATTTAACGCATTGTTTATAAATAGATTTGTAGATGTTTCACGTGAAACAGAAATTGGATAGAGCATGATTGATGAAAATGGCCAGTCCGCTTACGATGAATCAAGCATTCAACAGCTTGAGGGTCTTGAAGCAGTCCGCAAGCGCCCCGGAATGTACATTGGCGATACCTCTGACGGTACCGGATTGCACCACATGGTGTTTGAAGTGGTTGATAACGCCATCGATGAGGCTCTAGCCGGTTATTGTGACGATATCGTTATAACCATTCATGCCGATAGTTCGATTTCGGTGACAGATAATGGTCGGGGAATCCCGACCGGAATCAAGTTCGACGACAAGCATGAGCCGAAGCGTTCGGCTGCCGAAATAGTCATGTGCGTGTTGCATGCCGGGGGCAAGTTCAATCAGAACTCGTATAAGGTTTCCGGTGGCTTGCACGGCGTTGGCGTTTCCTGTGTCAATGGACTTTCGAAGTGGCTTCGCCTGACGATCCGGCGCGAGGGGAAAAAGTTCCAATTGGACTTCAACCGCGGAGCTGTGGTTGACCGGCTGATTGAAATCCATAACGGTGTCGAAGTGTCACCGCTCAGGGTTATCGGACAAACCGAAAGACGGGGAACCGAAGTTCACTTCATGGCTGATGAGGAGATTTTCGGAAATATCGAGTTCCATTACGAGATTATTGCCAAGCGTCTGCGTGAACTTTCGTTCCTGAATAATGGGGTAAAAATACGTCTTATTGATCAGCGTACCGGCAAAGAGGAAGATTTTGCCTTCCTCGGTGGAGTCAAGGGTTTCGTTGAATACATCAACCGCACCAAGACTGTGCTGCATCCGAATATATTCTGCTCGTCAGGTGAATCAACCACCCCCAACGGCGTGATCAGCGTAGAAGTGGCAATGCAGTGGAATGACACCTACGCCGAGCAGGTGCTGTGCTTCACCAACAACATTCCTCAGTCGGATGGCGGTACGCACATGACCGGCTTGCGTGCGGCGATGACGCGGGTGCTTAACAAATACATTGACGAACACGAGATTGCCAAGAAGGCCAAGGTCGACATCACCAGTGACGACATGCGCGAAGGCCTCGCTTGTGTGCTTTCGGTAAAAATGCCTGACCCGAAGTTTGCTTCGCAGACAAAGATGAAGCTTGTTTCATCCGAGGCGCGTCCGGCCGTAGAGGAAGTCGTCGCGGCAAGATTGACCGAATTTATGCAGGAACGGCCGCTCGACGCAAAAGTCATCACTGGCAAGATTGTCGAGGCTGCTCGCGCCCGCGATGCCGCCCGCAAGGCGCGTGAAATGACACGTCGAAAAGGCTTGCTTGACGGGGTCGGATTACCCGGCAAGCTTGCCGATTGCCAGGAAAAGGATCCAGCGCTGTGTGAGCTGTATCTGGTTGAGGGTGATTCCGCCGGAGGTTCTGCAAAACAAGGGCGCGATCGCAAGTTCCAGGCAATATTGCCGCTCAAGGGAAAGATACTCAACGTTGAAAAGGCTCGGTTCGATAAGCTGATTTCTTCGCAGGAAATCGTTACGCTGATTACGGCGCTGGGTACAGGTATCGGCAAGGATGAATACAAACCGGAGAAGTTGCGTTATCACCGCTTGATCATCATGACCGATGCCGACGTTGATGGAGCACACATCCGAACCTTGCTGCTCACCTTCTTTTACCGCCAAATGCCAGAGTTGGTGGAAGGTGGGCATATCTACATCGCTCAGCCTCCGCTTTACAAGGTCAAGCACGGAAAAACCGAGCGTTACATAAAGGACGACCAAGCCCTAAATCAGTTCTTGCTGACGCTTGCTTTGGAAGATTCTGTACTAATGCCGAAAGTCGGTGCTCCGGAAATATCAGGTTCCGCGTTTGAAGAACTTGCGCGTGAATACCTGCTGGCCGAAGCTGTCATCAACCGGCTATCGCACATGATCAACCCACAGGTGCTGCACGCCCTGATCGATGCTAATCTGACAATCGATTTGACATCCGAGGCTTCTGCACAGGCCAGCGCAGAAGCTTTGATGGACGTTATCGGCAGGAAGATTGGTGTTCATATCCTTGCTCGCTACGATCGAGCGCAGGAGCGTTGGCAATTGCGCCTGGAGAAGATGCATCATGGCAATCTCAAGGTCGGGGTCATCGATGACGACCTGCTGGTCAGTGGCGATTATGTGCAACTGCGCAAAACCGCTGAAATCCTTGCTGGATTGTATGGCCCCGGTGGGTATGTCGCTCGTGGAGAAAAGAAGCAGCCCGTTACTGGATTTGCTGAAACAATGCGCTGGTTGCTCAGTGAAGTTGAGCGTGGTATCAGCAAGCAGCGTTACAAAGGTCTGGGCGAAATGAATCCGGAACAACTGTGGGAAACGACAATGGATCCCAAGGTTCGTCGCCTGTTAAAGGTTCAGATCGAAGACGCCATTGGCGCTGACGAGATCTTCACCACGCTGATGGGTGAACTGGTCGAACCACGCCGAAACTTCATTGAATCGAATGCATTGGCTGCTCGTAACATCGACGTTTGAAAATGACGAAACCAGGGATTCACTGACTTACGGGCGCCATGATTTAAGGGAAACCACCTCGTACAAGCAACTGAGCTTCCTGCAGCACATTGTCACTATGGGGCCCTTGAAGCTGGATGTCCTGCGTGATTTCGTTACCTGCTACAAAGCAAAAAACCGGCACGAGCGGATTGAAACTTTTCGGTTCAAGTACAACCGCTGCGAAGTCCTGATCTTTCGTGACAAAGCCGGGATGGACCTGTACAGGCTCAAGGATGGCAGCCTGGATAATCTTGATGACTTTCCGCTTCCCGATGTGCTGCAGCAGGAAATCATCGACCATCTGGAGGCGGCGCTGTCGTCTTTCGGAGAGGTTGGTTCCCTTCGCCAAGTTTCGTCAGCAAGAATTGAGGGTTGATTTGCATCACACTTTTTCATTTGGACCTAACTGATGGAGCTTGAACGCCTGCTTAGATCACAGGGTTTTGGTAGTCGGCCGGAGTGTCGGTCGCTTATTTGTTCGGGGCGCGTCTGCGTCAACGGTGAACTTTGCGATGACCCCTATAATGACTTTGTTCCGGAAGGGCTGAATTTCTCGGTGGATGGACTGCCTTTGATCTTCCGCAAGCTTGTCTATATTGCCTTGAACAAGCCACCCGACTACGAATGTTCACACAAGCCGAAATATCACCCGAGCGTCTTTTCGCTGCTGCCCCGCTTTTTGCTGACGCGTGACGTGCAGGCGGTTGGTAGACTTGATGAGGACACTACCGGTCTGCTGTTGCTGTCAGACGACGGGCAGTTTATCCATACTTACAGTTCGCCAAAAAAGAAGATAGCGAAGGTCTATGAAGTATCGGCCAAGCATCCGGTGGATGATGCCCAGATCGCCGTTTTAATTAAAGGCGTTCAGTTGAACGATGAGCCTTCACCAATAGCGGCGGCAGGTTGTGAGCGGGTTTCAGAGCGGCTGATGCGGCTGACCGTCACCGAGGGAAAGTACCACCTCGTCAAGCGCATGGTAGCGGCAGCCGGAAACCGGGTTGAGGCGCTGCGCCGGATTTCGGTGGGCGGTTTAAATTTGCCGGAAGCCTTGGCGCTCGGCGAATGGATGTGGCTTGAAGCAGCGGATCTGGAGCGACTGGCACAGCGTGATTGATTTGCCTAGCTTGCCGTTGCCGAGTTCCACCGCAGGGTGCATGATTGGCTGGTTATTGATCAATTCAAGGGGAATATCTTGCAGAGTGTGTTGATTCTCGTGCATGCGCCGGCTTATGGCAGTGAGCGCGTGCTAAGCGCATTGCGCCTGGCAACGGCAATTGCCGGGCAGGAGAGCGAAACGGTCGATCTGCGTCTATTCATGATGTCGGACGCCGTCACCGTCGGTCTGCCCAACCAGATCGGGGCGGAAGCCGGGAGTAGTCTGCAACTTATGCTCGAAAATCTGGTTCAGCACGGTGCGCAGATCCGGCTTTGCCGTAGCTGCGCCCAGGCGCGTGGAATCGTCGATTTAGTGCTGATTCCAGGGGTGAGTATCGGCACCCTGCCGGAACTCGCGGATTGGACCTTGGCAGCAGACAAAGTTATCACCTTCTGATTCGCTTCCTGGAATGACCCTTACTGAACTTCGTTACATCGTTATGCTCGCCCGCGAGCGGCATTTCGGGCGAGGTGCCGAGAAGTGCCACTCAGCCAGCCGCATCTCTCGGTAGCCTTGAAGGCAGTTCGCTGGAAAAGGTGTGCCACATGGTGATAAGTGCAGTGGGAATTAACGCGTTGCCGGTTTCTGCGGCTAAATCATAACCGCAGAATGAGCCGCTGTTGCAGTAGCGCCGCTTTACTGACCCTACCCCATTCATGCAGGTAGTCATCGCTGCGGAAGCCGCCTTGCTGCGTGCACAGGCAATATACGATTTGCGTGGTGCGATCATGGGGTCGCCTTCCCCCCCCCGTAAGGTGCCTGGGGAGGTTTTCTTGATCGCGCTATGGTCAGACGACCTGACCTCTAGGATATTGTGATGTCCACAAAGTCAGCGCGAACAG
>NZ_JBMOJE010000018.1:0-57318 GCF_049316945.1 Propionivibrio sp.
TCCCCCAACAGTCGCTACCGCAAAATTCAAGCAAGTTTGCAGGAGGGACACGGCATACTTTGATTTTGAATCAATGAGTAACGATGGATTGTGCAGATGCATTCTCCGTTCCGGCTCCAACTCCAGGCGTTACTTCTTCCTCCGGCAAGGCTTGCGGCAGACGCTCAAGGGCCAATTCAAGCACCTGATCAATCCACTTGACCGGAATGATTTCAAGTTTGTTCTTGATGTTGTCAGGAATCTCTGCGAGATCACGGACATTCTCATCAGGAATCAGCACACGCCCCAGACCGCCACGCACAGCAGCCAGGAGTTTTTCCTTGAGCCCACCGATCGGCAACACTTCGCCGCGCAAGGTAATCTCGCCGGTCATCGCCACATCGCAACACACCGGAATACCCGTCAGCACGGAGACCAGCGCCGTACAAATGCCAACGCCCGCCGAAGGACCATCCTTGGGTATCGCACCTTCAGGCAAGTGGATGTGAATGTCGCTCTTCTGATAGAAATCGTCGTGGATACCCAATGAACGGGCGCGTTTTCTGACCACGGACAATGCCGCCTGAATCGACTCCTGCATAACCTCACCGAGCTTGCCGGTAGTAATAGTCTTGCCCTTGCCGGGCAGCACGACGGATTCGATAGTCAGCAACTCGCCGCCAACTTCGGTCCATGCCAGACCGGTAACCTGCCCGACCTGATTTTCGCGCTCGGCCATGCCAAAACTATAACGACGAACACCAAGGAACTTGTCGAGATTGCGCGCTGTAACTGCGAGTCGCTGCTGGCTCTTCTTGAGCAACAGAGTCTTCACCACCTTGCGGCAGATCTTGGAGATATCTCGCTCGAGCGCTCGCACGCCAGCTTCTCGGGTGTAGTAGCGAACGATGTCGCGCAACGCGCTTTCAGCCACGGTCAGTTCAGTCTTCTTCAGGCCGTTGTTCTTCATCTGCTTGGGCAGCAGATAACGATGGGCAATGTTGATCTTCTCATCCTCGGTATACCCGGAGAGACGAATCACTTCCATACGATCAAGCAGTGCTGCCGGAATATTCAGCGTATTGGCAGTAGCCACGAACATCACTTCCGACAGGTCATATTCGACTTCGACATAGTGATCGACGAAGGTCGAATTCTGCTCGGGATCGAGCACCTCAAGCAGCGCCGAACTGGGGTCGCCACGTAAGTCCTGTCCCATCTTGTCCACTTCGTCGAGCAGGAAAAGCGGATTCTTGACCGCCACCTTGGTCATGTTCTGCAAAATCTTGCCGGGCATTGAACCAATGTAGGTACGACGGTGGCCACGAATCTCGGCTTCATCGCGCACTCCACCAAGGCTCATGCGCACGAACTTTCGTCCGGTGGCATGGGCAATCGACTGTCCCAGCGAGGTCTTGCCGACACCAGGAGGCCCGACGAGACATAGAATCGGCGCCTTCAGACGATCAACGCGCTGTTGTACGGCGAGATATTCAAGGATACGTTCCTTGACCTTCTCCAGCCCCCAGTGATCCTTGTCGAGAATCTTTCCGGCCTCGGCCAGATCCTTGCTGATACGCGTCTTCTTGCGCCAAGGCAGGTTGATCAGTGTTTCGATAAAATTGCGTACGACGGAGGCCTCAGCCGACATCGGTGACATCAGCTTGAGTTTCTTGAGTTCGGACTGCGCCTTGGCCATGCCTTCCTTGCTCATTCCTGCGTCCTTGATCTTCTTTTCAAGATCATCAAGATCGGCGCCTTCTTCACCTTCACCAAGTTCCTTCTGAATCGCCTTTACCTGCTCGTTGAGGTAATACTCACGCTGGCTCTTCTCCATCTGGCGCTTGACGCGACCGCGGATGCGTTTCTCGACCTGCAGGATGTCGATTTCGGTTTCCAGTTGTGAAAGCAGGCGTTCGATACGCGGACGAATATCGAACATCTCAAGCACTTCCTGCTTCTGCTCCAGTTTGAGCGGAAGGTGGGCAGCGATGGTGTCAGCCAGGCGACCGGCTGCTTCGATGCTGGCAATCGAGGTCAGGATTTCTGGTGGTATTTTTTTGTTGAGTTTGACGTACTGATCAAACTGGGAAATTACGGCGCGGCGCAGAGCTTCCACTTCGTGATCAACGCCATCCTCCGCAGCCAGTGGCCGCGCTGTGGCAACGAACATTTCATCCCGTGAAACAATCGAGTCGACATACGCACGTTGCGTACCCTCGACCAGAACCTTCACGGTACCGTCAGGCAACTTCAGCATTTGCAGAATATTTGCGATGCAGCCGATGCTGTAAAGATCCTCGGCTTCCGGCTCGTCCTTGACGGCCGACTTCTGTGCCACCAGCAGGATAGACTTGCCGGCTTCCATGGCCACTTCAAGCGCCTTGATCGATTTCGGCCGCCCGACGAAGAGCGGAATCACCATGTGCGGAAAAACCACCACGTCACGCAGCGGCAGCAGTGGCAGTTCAACGGACTCGGCAGAGAGGGGAAGGTTCGTGGACATTAATTGTGCTCTTAAGGTGTAAGTTCAGCCCACCAGATGGGGGTTTGAGGCCGTATTTCAAGCCACAAGCAGCGGCAATACGGGTCAGTTGGAACCGGAGACCTTGGGTTGATCAGCGTAGATCAGAATCGGTTTGGAATCACTACTGATCATGTTCTCGTCAATAACAACTTTTGAGACATTCTCCATACCCGGAAGTTCGTACATGGTATCGAGCAACACCGATTCCAGAATCGAACGCAGACCGCGTGCACCGGTCTTGCGTTCAAGCGCTCGCTTGGCAATGGCGGTCATTGCTGCCGGACGAATTTCGAGTTCGACGCCTTCCATCGAGAACAGCTTCTGATATTGCTTGACCAGGGCATTCTTTGGCTCGATGAGAATTTGTACCAACGCCTCGGTGGAGAGTTCCTCAAGCGTGGCAATCACCGGCAGACGACCGATCAACTCAGGTATCAGGCCGAATTTGATGAGATCTTCAGGCTCGACCGAGCGTAGCACTTCGCCGATTGCCTTCTTGTCCTCCTTGCTCTTCACTTCGGCACCAAAGCCCATGCCGCCGCGTTCGGAGCGATTGCGAATAACCTTCTCCAAACCGTCGAATGCGCCGCCGCAAACGAAGAGAATGTTGGTTGTATCAACCTGCACGAAATCCTGATTCGGATGCTTTCGCCCACCCTGTGGGGGAACCGAAGCCACCGTACCTTCAATCAGCTTGAGCAAGGCCTGCTGCACGCCCTCACCCGAAACATCGCGGGTAATCGACGGGTTATCCGACTTGCGCGAAATCTTGTCGATTTCGTCGATATAGACGATGCCCTGCTGTGCCTTTTCGGTATCGTAATCACATTTCTGCAACAACTTCTGGATGATGTTCTCGACATCCTCGCCAACGTAGCCGGCTTCGGTCAGCGTTGTTGCATCGGCCATCACGAAGGGCACATTGAGCATGCGTGCCAGCGTTTGCGCTAGCAGCGTCTTACCAGAGCCGGTCGGCCCGATAAGCAGAATATTGCTCTTGGCCAGTTCGATGTCGTCGTTTGTCTTGCCGCGATGACGCAGGCGCTTATAGTGGTTATACACAGCCACTGACAAAATCCGCTTGGCAGTTTCCTGCCCGATCACGTACTGATCAAGCAGCCCCGAAATTTCTTTCGGCGTCGGCATGTCGCTCTTGGCAACCTTGCCACCCTGATCCGCGGAAATCTCGTCGCGCACGATATCGTTGCAAAGCTCGATACATTCGTCGCAGATAAACACGGACGGCCCGGCAATGAGTTTTTTCACCTCATGCTGGCTCTTGCCGCAAAACGAACAATAGAGCAATTTTTCACTGCCGCTTTTCTTTTCAGCCATCTCGGCCTACCTCATTCCTGGTGGCGATTGATTCGATCCCGGAATCAAACCCGCAGTTACGATCGCAGTTACGATCGCAGTTACGATGATTCGCGGCTGACCAGCACCTTGTCGATCAGACCGTATTCTGCCGCTTCTTGAGCCGAAAGGAAATTATCACGATCGGTATCACGTTCGATGCGCTCAATCGGCTGCCCGGTGTGATGCGCCATTATCTCGTTGAGCTTGGAGCGTAAGGAAAGAATTTCCTTGGCGTGAATGGCAATATCCGAGGCCTGTCCCTGAAAACCACCCATCGGCTGGTGAATCATCACGCGCGAATTGGGTAGCGCAAAACGCTTGCCCTTGGTTCCGGCCGCGAGGAGGAAAGAGCCCATTGAACAGGCCTGCCCCATGCATAGCGTCGAAACGTCGGGCTTGATGAACTGGATGGTGTCGTAAATCGACATTCCAGCCGTCACCGACCCACCCGGCGAATTGATGTAAAAATGGATGTCCTTGTCAGGATTATCGGCTTCCAGAAAGAGGAGTTGCGCCACCACCAGATTGGCAGTCATGTCGTTGACCTGTCCAACCAGAAAAATAACGCGCTCCTTGAGCAAACGTGAATAGATATCGTACGCCCGCTCACCTCGGCCACTTTGCTCGATAACCATCGGCACCATGCCAAGCGCCTGCGGATCCCAGCGGCTTTCGGATTCAAAACGATCAAAACTCATGCCAGTTCCTCTATGTACGGGATTGTGCCGGTTCAGGACTTCTGCCCCATCAACTCGTCAAAGACAGCAACCTTATCGACAACCTTGGCCCTGGATAGTGCCCAGGCGACGACATTATCTTCGATAGCCACGCCCTCGATTTCAGCGAGACGCTGCGGTTGGGCATAGTACCAACGGATAACTTCTTCAGGATGCTCGTAGCTCTGAGCCGAATCTTCGACAATGATTTTGACCTGTTCCGCCTTGGCATGCAGTTCGTTAACCTTGACGATTTCAGAAAGAATCAAACCGAGGCTGACACGGCGCTTGGCCTGATCGACGAACCACTCGCGCTGCATCGGGAAGTCCTTCATTTTCATGCCGCCACGCTGCTCCATGTCCTGGCGGGCAGCCTGCATCAAGCGCTCAATCTCCATATCAACCAGTGCCCTCGGAACGTCGATCGGATTGGCCTTGAGCAGCGCGTCCATGACCTGATCCTTGACCTTGCCCTGCAGGCGCTTCTTCACCTCACGCTTCAGGTTGGTCTCGATTTCCTCACGCATCTTGGCGACATCTCCGTCCGCAACGCCGAGCGCCTTGGCAAAATCGGCGTCAATCTCCGGCAGCACCATCTCGCGAACTTCCTTGACCGTAATTTCGAAATTCACCGCCTGGCCGGCCAGATCCTTGGAGGAATAGTCGGCTGGGAAAGTCATGTCGAAGGACTTGGCTTCGCCTGCTTTCAGACCGACGACAGCGTTTTCAAAGTCAGCCAGCATGGCGCCTTCGCCGAGTACGAAAGGATAGTCATTGGCCTGTCCACCCTGAAAAGGCACGCCATCCTTCTTGCCGAGAAAATCAATTGTCACACGGTCACCCTGGGCGGCAGCGCGATCAACCGGCTCGTAACGGACGCGTTGCTTGCGCAGTACAGCAAGCGTGCTGTCCATTTCAGCGGCACCAACCTCAAGCACCGGACGCTCGATTTCAACATCCGTCAGATCACCCAGCTTGATCTCGGGATACACCTCGAAAACGGCGGTAAACTCGATTTGCGTTGGGTTTTCGCTTGTTTTTGGCTCAATGTTCGGGTAGCCGGCAACACGCAGTTGCCGGGTCTTGATCGCTTCACTTAAAACACGTTCGATCGCTTCATTCAACGCTTCATGACGTGCCTGATCACCATGTTGCTGCTTGACGATAGAAGCCGGCACCTTGCCCGGACGGAAACCAGGCATCTTCACGCTCTTGCCGATACGCCGCAGGCGCAGTTCGATCTCCTTGTCAAGATCGGCGCTCGCCACGGCAAGATCCAGACGACGCTCCAGGGCGTTGGTCAGTTGCGCGACTTCGACTTCGACTTCGACTTCGGCGTTGCTGTTGGTGACGTTCGTTTCCATTAAGATTCCTTGAAGTCTTGTAAATTCGGGCTAAAAAATTCGGGCTGAAAATCGGACGCTCAGTTGATCAGTTGCTTGATGGTGCGAGAGAAGGGAGTCGAACCCCCACGCCTTGCGGCGCTGGAACCTAAATCCAGTGCGTCTACCAATTCCGCCACTCTCGCGCTCGGTCGGCCATTTTACCTGAGATAACCCTATACTGTCAGCCGCTGGACTGCTTAAACCTCAGCATTCAATAACCAATAACATTCCCAGCCCATTATCTACGCTTCCGCAATGTCCGTAGTCCATTACGAAAACTTTCCTGTCGCGTCCGTTCTTCTGCCCAAACGCTTGCGTCGCCCGATCGAGGCGATCTACCGTTTTGCACGCGGTGCAGACGACATTGCCGACGAGGGTGATGCCAGCGATGCAGAACGTCTGCAAGCACTAGCGGTGTATGGCGCCGAACTTGAGCGCATCGAACGCGGCCAACGTCCGGCCGCCCCGGCTTTCAACGATCTGGCCGAAGTCATCGCCGAGAGGCGTCTTCCGCTGCAACTTTTTCATGACCTGCTTGCTGCTTTCGCCCAGGATGTCGTAAAAAAACGTTACGCCGATTACACGGAGTTGCTTGACTACTGTCGGCGCTCAGCCAATCCGGTCGGTCGCCTGCTGGTGCATCTCGCCGACCGGGCCAGCGACGAAAACCTGCACCGCTCGGACTGCATCTGCACGGCGCTGCAGTTGATCAACTTCTGGCAGGATATCGCCATCGACTGGAAAAAAGACCGCATTTATCTGCCGCAAACCGATCTTGCCCGTTTTGGCATTGACGAAGCGCAGATTGCCGACCAGCACTGGAGCGCCGAGTGGGCGGCCCTGCTTGATTTCCAGACGGATCGCACGCGCGCGCTGATGCTCGAAGGTGCCCCGCTTGTGCATCAACTGCCTGGCCGCATGGGATGGGAGATCCGTTTGACGGTACAAGGCGGCTTGCGCATCCTCGAAAAAATCCGCCGGGTGCGTGGCGACGTCCACCGTCACCGCCCGCTACTGGGCCCGACCGACTGGCTGCGCATGGGCAGCCGGACCCTGTTTATGTATGATCGCACCCTTTAGATCCCGCAACGAATATTCTGGAACAGTGAATGACGCCTGACGAGTACTGCCAGCAAAAGGCCGCACAGAGTGGCTCCAGCTTCTACTACAGCTTCCTGTTTCTTCCGGTCAACCGGCGGCGCGCGATCACCGCGCTCTACGCTTTCTGCCGCGAAGTCGACGATGTAGTCGATGAATGCCAGGATGCTCAGATCGCCGCCACCAAACTCGTCTGGTGGCGACAGGAACTCGAGCGCCTCTATAACGGCAAGCCCGAGCACCCGGTCACCCAAGCGCTGTTGCCGGTATTGACTGAATTCAGCCTGCCGCAGGAACAGTTCCTTGAAATAATCGACGGCATGGAGATGGATCTGCAGCAGACGCGCTATCTCGACTTCAAGGCGCTCTCGCTCTACTGCTACCGCGTCGCCAGCGTCGTCGGCCTGCTTGCTGCGGAAATATTCGGCTACCAGGAGCGCAAGACGCAGAAATACGCGCACGATCTGGGCATGGCCTTCCAGCTTACCAACATCATTCGCGACGTCGGCGAAGATGCGCGCATGGGTCGCGTCTACCTGCCAATCGACGATCTGCAACGCTTCGGCGTCCCGGTAGCCGACATCCTGAATGCCCGCCACTCGGACAACTTCCGGCGCCTGATGGAATTCCAGATCGAGCGTGCCGAGCAGTATTACAGGCAAGCCATGGCCGAACTGCCGGCCTCTGACCGCAAGGCCCAGCGCCCCGGTCTGATCATGGCGGCCATCTACCGCACGCTGCTCGACGAGATCAAGCGCGACGGTTGTCAGGTTCTTAGCCAGCGCACTTCGCTAACGCCGATCCGCAAACTGTGGATTGCCTGGCGCACCTGGATAAAGGCTTGAACTCAGAGGCTGTGAAAATATCAAAAATCCACCGCAGAGGCGCAAAGGGGCAAAGAAAACGCAGAGGAAACCCATTGTTTTTAAAGGTTTTCTCTGCGAAACCTCTGCGGCTTTGCGCCTCTGCGGTGGGTGTTGAGGCATTTTTTCACAACCTCTCAGCTCAAATGCGGAAATGAAAGTCGCCATCATCGGCGGTGGCTGGGCCGGGCTGGCCGCGGCAGTCGAACTGAGCGCCGCCGGTGTCGAAGTCAGCGTTTTTGAGGCCGCCAGGCAACTCGGCGGACGCGCCCGCCGCATCGAAGCGAATGGTCACACACTCGGCCACACGCTCGATAATGGCCAGCACATCCTGGTTGGCGCCTATCGCGAAACCCTGCGCCTGATGTCAACCGTCGGTGCCGACCCCGAGCAACTGCTCAAACGGATTCCACTCGAGCTGAGCTATCCCGGAGCAGGCTTCCATTTGCGCTTGCCGCGCCTGCCCGCACCGCTCAATCTCGCCATTGGCCTGTTTGCGGCCAGCGGTTGCAACCTCAGCGAGAAATTATCCGCCACACGCTTCATGCGCATTCTGCAAGCCAGCAAGTATCGGCTCGAGACCGACTGCACGGTGGCCGAACTGCTCGACCGCCATCAACAGCAGGGCAACCTGTGCCGCTACCTGTGGGAACCGCTCAGCCTTGCCGCACTCAACACTTCACCACAACTGGCCTCGGCGCAGATCTTTGCCAATGTTTTGCGCGACAGCCTTGCTGGTCGCCGCGCCGATACCGACCTGCTCCTTCCCGCCGCCGATCTTGACCGTGTTTTCCCCAGCGCAGCCGCTGATTTCATTCAGGCCCACGGCGGAAAAATCCGCCTATCGACCCGCATCGAGCAAATTCACACGCCGCTTGAGATTGAAGGTGAAACGTTTGATCGCGTCATCCTCGCCGTTGCCCCACAGCACGCCACCAGTTTGCTGGCAAAACAAGCGGAAACCAGCGCCATCGCCGCCATGCTCGCCAAATACACCTACGAGCCGATAGGCACGGCTTACGCCGGCTATTCGCCCGAAGTACGCCTGCCCTGCCCCATGCTCGGGCTCGACGGCGGCAGCAAAGGGAAATTGGGCCAATGGGTTTTTGATCGCGGCTCACTCTGCGGCACGCCCGGCGTCATGAGCTTTGTGCTCAGCGCGCAAGGCGCCTGGGAGCAAAGCGACAGCGAAACGCTAATCACCACGCTGCACGGCGAACTTGAAGAAGCGCTGGCCAGGAAGCTGCCACAACCCTTGTGGCACCGGGTCATCCGTGAACGCCGCGCGACTTTCTGCTGCCGCCCGAACCTGCCACGTCCGGCAGCACAAAGTCCGCTTCGCGGTCTGTGGCTGGCTGGCGACTACACCTGCGCCGACTACCCGGCAACCCTGGAAGGTGCGGTGCGCAGCGGCATTACGGCGGCTAGGGGTGCGCTCATGAACCGGCCTGCAAGCCAATGAATACGGGCACCTTCATAGCATGTGCCGTGAAAGCCAATAGCCATGAGCTTTCCATGGCATACCATCCCGAGACGACCTATTGACGGCCTTGCAGAGCTAGCCCCGTGGTACGTTCAAGAACCGCTGTTGCCGATCGGCGATCAATCAGCCTGAATTCGACTTGACCGATTCCTGCGTGATCGCCTTCGACCCATAGTCAAAGTGAATGATGTTGAACGGTTCAAACAGGGGAAAGACTACGGTTTCAATGCTTTTCTTCTCGCAAACCGTGGTTTGTTCCCTGTTGTTAAGCGCCTCTTTTGCGCCTTGGCTTTCAATGCGCTTGAAGCGGCTCAAAAGTGATCTTGAGACGGGTTCCCGTGGCTTCCGCAAACTTCTCAAGGGTTCTGGTCGAAGGCATGGCTCGGCCACTTTCAAGGCGGGCAATCGCTGCCTGCGATGTGTTCATTTTTTCCGCTAGCTGTTCTTGTGTCAGACCCGCACTCGAGCGGGTTTCGATGATGGCGGATACCAGCGAAAATTCACCCTGGAGGGCGTCGTAGGCATCACGATAGGCGGGGTCACGGAGCCATTCCTTATGAAGTTCAGCAGGTTTTTTCATGATTACACCTCCTTTGCACGATCCAGAGCCAACTTGATTTCACTGCGCGGCGTTTTTTGTGTCTTCTTGATGAAGGCACGGACAACAACAACGCGCTTACCTTTGGCCGTCACATAGATGGCTCGGGAAATACCATCTTTCCCGATCATCCGCATTTCCCACAACTGGCCTTCAAGATGCTTGACATGGGGTTCACGCATTTTTTCAAGCCCATGAGATTCGATCAATTCCCGAACTCTGGTAAAGCGCGCCCGCATATCCACAGGAAGCGCCTCAATCTCTGCGACGACGGTTTCATTCAGGAATTCGACGGCCCAAGTCATGCCTATTTATATCAAATTTGTTATGTTTGCGCAAGTTCTGTACTGCATATCGAAGCATTCAGAGGGCACTGTTTTCAGATCCGAAAAAACAGAAAACCGTGTGCACTGTTGTTTTCTGGAAGGTGCGGTACGCAGCGGCATTACGGCGGCCAGGGGTGCGCTTATGGCCAGGCCTGCAAGCCAAGGAATACGGGCACCTTCAGAGCATGTGCCGTGAAAGCCAATAGCCATGAGCTTTCCACGGCATATAAGGCTGGGATCGTTTATTGACGGGCTTCCCGGGAGTATGAAATCAGTGCACTTACAAATTCGGCACAAGACAGACGCTACACGACTTCCTCAATCCGCCCGGCATGCATGCGCAATCGGCGATCGCAGCGCGCGGCGATCTCCTCATCGTGAGTCACCAGAATCAGCGTCGTGCCGCTCTCGGTGTTGATCGCAAACATCAGTTCGATGATCTGGTGACCGGTTGCCGCATCGAGGTTGCCGGTCGGTTCGTCGGCCAATACCAGCTTGGGTTTGGGGGCAAAGGCACGGGCCAGCGCGACGCGCTGCTGCTCGCCGCCGGAAAGGTGCTTCGGATAATTGCGCAGACGGTGCGACAGCCCGACGCGATCCAGCCAGAACTCCGCCTCGGCACGCGCATTGGCCGTCCCCGCGAGTTCCAGCGGCAGCATCACGTTCTCGATGGCACTTAACGAAGGCAGCAACTGGAACGACTGGAAGACAAAACCGAGCAGACGACCGCGCAACACGGCGCGGGCATCCTCGTCGAGTTGGCCAAGCGCTTCGCCGGCCAGCGTCACCGAACCGCTGCTCGGCAGATCAAGGCCGGCCAGCAGTCCGAGCAGGGTCGATTTGCCGGAACCGGAGGCGCCGACGATGGCCACCGTTTCCCCGGCCGCGACGGAGAACGAATTCTCGTGCAGAATGGTCAAGGGTTCGCCACCGTTATCAACGCACTTGGTCAGCCTGCTGACTTCAACCACATTTGAGATTTCCGAACCCATGTTTCGTTTTCCATCCATCCATTGCCTGCTGCTCATCGGACTGACCTTGCTGGTCCCGACGGCAGAGGCCGCAAAAACCATTCTGGTCTTCGGCGACTCGCTCTCGGCCGGCTACGGCATCCGGCAGGACGTTGCTTGGCCGGCCCTGCTGGCAAAACGCCTGCAGGAGAAGCAGCTTGATTATAACGTCGTCAACGCCAGCATTTCGGGAGAAACCACCAGCGGCGGTCGCACCCGCCTCGATGCCGCCTTGGCCAGGTATGCGCCGCAGATCGTGATCATCGCGCTTGGTGCCAATGACGGTCTGCGCGGACTGCCGGTGGCAACGATGCGCAACAACCTCTCAGCAATGGCCGAGAGTGCGCAGCAGAAAAAAGCCAAAGTACTCATCATCGGCCAACGCCTGCCGCCGAATTACGGGGCTTACGCCGTGCAGTTCAAAAACACCTTCAGCGAAGTGGCGAAGACCCGGAATACGGCTCTCGTGGACTTTCTGCTCGAAGGCATCGCCGCGCAACCGCAGTTCTTTCAGGCCGACAATCTGCACCCGACAGCGGAGGCGCAGCCCCGTCTGCTCGACAATGTCTGGCGGGGGCTTGAGCCGCTGTTAAAATAGACGCCATGAGACATGGCATCACCAGCGTTGGGCAAATCGAAGACTATCGCCTCTTTGACGAAATCATAGATGTTCGCACTCCCGCCGAGTTTGCCGACGATCATATCCCCGGCTCGATCAACTGCCCGGTGCTCGACAACGATCAGCGTATCGAGGTCGGCACGCTCTACAAACAGTCATCGCCTTTTGCAGCAAAGAAAATCGGCGCCGCCTATGTTGCCGAAAACATTGCCCGCCACCTGCGCGAATCCTTTCTCGACCGGCCAAAAACCTGGCGACCGCTGATCGTCTGCTGGCGAGGCGGGCAGCGTAGCGGTGCGATGACCCATATTTTCCGGCGCATCGGCTGGGATGCCCAGCAACTGGAAGGCGGCTACAAGATTTATCGCAAGCAGGTGCTCGACAATCTCGACGAATTGCCGCGCCGGATCAGCTTCAAAGTCATCTGTGGCGCTACTGGCAGTGGCAAAAGCCGCCTGCTTCAAGCCCTGGCGCTTCGCGGCAAGCAAGTGCTCGACCTTGAAGAACTGGCCTGCCACAAGGGATCGGTGCTTGGCGTACTGCCGGATTCGCCACAGCCATCGCAAAAAATGTTCGAGACTAAACTGCTCGCTGCCTTGCAACGCCTTGATCCTGCTCAACCGGTTTTCGTCGAGGCCGAAAGTCGCAAGATCGGCAGCATCCAGTTACCGGATGCGCTGCTCGAAACCATGCGCGCGGGCGTGTGCATCAACATCGAGGCGGCTTTCGAGGCGCGCGTCGAGTTCCTGCTGCGAGACTACGACTACTTCCTGAAGGCTCCCGACTGGTTCAACTCGCGACTTGACGTACTGAACAAACTACAAAGCCACGAAACAATTGCACGCTGGCAGGGCTATGCCAGTAGCGGCCAGTGGCGAGAACTGGTCATCGAACTGCTCGAACTGCATTACGACCCGCTTTATCGCCGCTCGCAGAATAGCCACTATAGCGGTCTGAATGCGACACCACCCTTCACCACCAATGACCTGACCCCTGCCGGCATCGACACGCTGGCCAGCCAGATCGACAGTTGCATTGCCTGACGATCAACAGCCTGACGGGCAAGACTTTGAAAGGCGCCCCAAATTATGAAAGTCATGCCCGTTTCCCTCCCTTGCAGGGCGCATTCCGGCTTACCAGCCGGAATCGCTCGATGGGCGCGGAGCATGCTCCGCGAAATCCCCATCTCGCCCCCCGACCCCTCTCCCAGAGGGCGAGGGGAGGTTCGAGTGTCGCTGGCGCGACTTTCACGTTAACCCCCAAGCGGTCATGCCCTGAAAAAATGAGGAAATTGATCCTCTTGCGCAGAGTTGCGGTTGTCACCTGAAATCGAATCCAATATCGAAAAGGTGCTTGAGTTTGAACGTTTTCCTTAGTTCATAGCGGACTTCCTGTCCTTGTTTGCTACAATTCATTTTTAACCTCCATGACCTCACCATCCAAGTGAAATCAACGCTCGAACAACATTACCTCACCAGCCTTTTTGAACCCAAATCGGTTGCTGTCATTGGTGCCTCTGACCGTGAAGACTCGGTCGGTAGCGTCCTTTTCAAAAACATACTCGAGTCGGGTTTCAAGGGGCGCCTCTATCCGATCAACCAGAAGCACGATACCGTTCAGGGCCAGCAGGCCTACAAGTCGATCGAGGAAATCAGCGCTCGCGTCGATCTCGCCGTCATCGTCACCCGCGCGCAGACGGTTCCCGCCATCGTGGAACAATGCGGCCGCAGCGGCATCAAGTACGTAATCATCATCACAGCAGGGTTTTCGGAAGCCGGCCATTCTGGCGCCGCGCTGGAGCGGAAAACGCTGGAGATCGCCCGCAGCTACAACGTCCGCGTTCTCGGCCCCAACTGTCTGGGGATCATTCGCCCGGCACTCGGCCTCAATGCGACTTTCCTGCGCGTCAGCGCCAACGTTGGCAATCTGGCACTGGTTTCGCAGTCAGGGGCCATCTGTTCTGCCGTTCTCGACTGGGCAAAAAGCAACAAGGTCGGTTTCTCCAGCGTCATCTCACTCGGCAGCACGGCCGATGTCGACTTCGGCGAGATTCTCGACTATCTGGTCTACGACAACCGCACGCATTACATCCTGCTCTATATCGAAGGCATCCGGAACTCGCGTCGGTTCATGAGTGCGCTACGTTCGGCGGCGCGTATCAAGCCAATCATCCTGCTCAAGGCCGGGCGCCACGCCGGTGGCTCGGCGGCGGTGAAGGTGCACTCGGGCATGATCGCCGGTTCCGATATTGTTTTCGACGCCGCCGTCCGCCGTTCTGGCGTCGTGCGTGTGCAAAACATCGGCCAGTTGTTCTATGCCTCAAAAGCATTGGCCTCCAAATTCCGCCCATTGGGCAAGCGTTTGGCCATCATCACCAATGGTGGCGGACCAGGCGCCATGGCGGCGGATCGTGCCGGTGACATGGATATCCCGTTGGCCGCGATTTCAGCCGACACCATGAAATTGCTCAACGCCAAGATGCCTTCTACCTGGTCGCGCAGCAACCCGATCGATATCCGCGGCGATGCCACACCTGAACGCTATCGCGACGCGATCCTTGCCGTTACACAGGACGATGGGGTTGACGGCATCCTGATCATGCTTTCACCACAAGCCATGTCAAAGCCGATGGCCGTCGCTCAAGTCGTCATCGAGATCAGCGAGCAGACCACCAAGCCCATTCTCGCCTGCTGGATGGGCGAAGATCAGGTTGCCGAAGCGCGGATCGCGCTGGAAAACGCTGGCATACCGGCGTTCCGCATGCCCGAGACAGCAGTCGAGCTTTACTTTCACATCTCGACCTACTACCGCAACCAGACGTTGCTGTTGCAGACACCGGAAGGCTCCTCCCAGCGCACCCAGCAGGAAACCGAGGGTGCCAGGATGCTGATCGAGGCTGTCTTGCAGGAGCACCGCAAAGTCCTTTCCGAGATGGAGTCGAAAGCCGTATTGCGTGCCTTCCGCATACCGGTCGCGCAAACCATGGTGGCTCGTACCCCGACCGAATCCTTGTTGCTGGCCGAACAGATCGGTTTCCCGATCGCCATGAAAGTCGATTCACCGGATCTGGTACGCAAAACCGAAGCTGGCGGGGTGCGCCTCAATATCACCAACGCCCCGGCGGTCCGTAACGCCTATCACGACATCATCGAAACGGTTAAGAAAAGACATCCGACCGCACGCATCGGCGGTGTCTCGATCGAACCCTATCTGGCCCGTCCGAATGGTCGCGAACTGATGATCGGCGTCGTCCGCGATCCGACCTTCGGCCCCATCATCACGTTCGGGGCCGGCGGCAGCGAAGTCGAAATTTTCCGCGACCGTGCCGTTGCACTGCCGCCACTCAACAGCTTCCTGGCACAGGACCTGATCCGCTCGACACACGCCGCCGAACTGCTTGGCGAATTCCGCAATATGCCGGCAATCAACATGACTGCGCTGGAAGAAGTGTTGCTGAATGTCTCGCAAATGGTGTGTGAACTACCCTGGCTACAGGAACTTGACATCAATCCGCTGATCGTCGACGAATTCGGCGCCATCGTCGCCGATGCACGAATTGTCATCGATTATGCGGCAACATCCGGAGACCGCTACTCGCACATGGCCATCCACCCCTATCCGGCGCACCTGATACAGAACTGGGAGCAGCCTGACGGTCGCACCGTCGTTATTCGTCCGATCCGCCCGGAAGACTCGGATATGGAGCAGGAATTCGTCAAGAACCTCTCCGACGAAAGCAAGTATTACCGCTTCATGGACACCCTGCGCGAACTCACTCAGGCCATGCTGGTGCGCTTTACGCAAATCGACTACGACCGCGAAATGGCACTGATCGCCACCATTCCCGGCGAAGGCGGCAAGGATATACAAATTGGTGTAGCACGCTACGTCACCAATCCTGACGGGGAAACCGTGGAGTTCGCGCTGGCCATTGCCGACGACTGGCAGAAGCACGGCGTTGGTCGCAAACTGATGAGTGCACTGATCGAATGCGCGCGCCAGAAGGGCTACCGGGCCGTCGTTGGCGACGTGCTTTCGCAGAATACCAAGATGTTCCGCCTGATGACCACCCTCGGCTTCTCCATTCACCCGCACCACGAAGATCCTGCGGTCAAACGCGTCGTCTGCCCCTTGCATGCTCAATAGCCAGTCCCATCAGCACGCCTGAAAAGGAAACGGCCAGATGAAAATCTGGCCGTTTTTTTGAATCTTCAGGCAAAAAGTCAGGGCTGGTCGAAATTCACATCGTAGGGATAGGACCGATTGTCCTCGCGTGAATCACGCAGGGTGTTCTGTTCTGCCAGATCAACCTTCCTGTCCCACAACAGGGCGCGACCGACAAGTTGATCTTCAGCCCATTCCGGGTGTTTGGCCATCATTTCGCGCATGAACTTCGTATGCTCGGATTCGTACATCGCCATTTGGTACTCTCCCGATTCTTGGGTTTAGGTGACCGCGATTGCGGCAGTGCAGCGATTATACCCTTGCGCGATCAGTGAAAAACAATCGGTCGCGCCGCACCGACACAATAATCGTCAAGTAGCGAATCAATCGACGCCTCGTCGCGATCCTCGTACGGAATGCTGTCAATCGCCTCGCGCAAGCCAATCGCCACCGACCCTTGCACATAAAGGCTCCGGCCACCCAGCTTGTCGACCAACTCGAATCCCTGTTGCACCGGGTAGGCAACAATCGCGTAGCTATTGCTGTTGTAGACAACGTTCATGACTGTTCCTTTCCACTTTGCTTCGCAATGATACCGAGACTCTGCGTCTCAACGCACTGCAAAAGAACCAACTCTGGTCAAGAAAGAATATGCGTCCGGATGAGTCTATTTCAATATAGCAGGTGCACAATAGATTTTTACGACCGACACGGTGCAATCAAAGCTCACACCCCGTCGTGATGAGCGCGACGCCCGACAGACAAGGCAGAAACAACGGCTAGCCCCTGGAACAGCGCAACGCCGACCCACAGCGCACTGAAATGCCCACCGTCCATGAGCGGCCCGAAAATCAGCGGCGCCGTCGCCAGTCCGATATCCAGACCGGAATAGACAAAGCCATATACCCGGCCGAACGAAGCCTCACCCAGCCCCTGCGTTGCCGCCTTGCGCACCAGCAGATCACGCGACGGGCCGGCGATGCCGACGCCAAAACCCATCAGCGCCATCAGCGGCAGCACTGCCCAGCCCGCCACCACGTCACTGGCAAGTAAAAGGCTGATCGCGGCGCCGAAGGAAATGCACACCGCGATGATCTGATCCTGGGCGCGCCGGCTGGCCAGAAAGCCGCCAACCGCAATGCCCGCCGCGCCACCGAGCAGATACGCCGACAGGCAGGAAGCGGCAGTCGCCAGCGACAGGCCGTACATCGCCTTCAACGCCGCAGAAGAAAAATTCTGCAGGGCACCGAAAGCCGCGGTGATCAGGAAAAAGAAGATGAAACAGAGCAGTACCGCCGGCGAACGCAGAACACTCAGCGTTGAAACGGTGCTGTGCCCTGCCGCCGTTTTTCTGGCTCCGCTCACCCCCGATCCATCGTCGAGATCTCCACGCCGCGCAAAAAGCAGGGCGAAGGCAACCAAGGCCAGCGCCCCGGCTAAAAAAGCCGCTGCGCGCCAGTCCGCGTAGGAGGCGACCACGGTCATCACCAGCGGCGCCGCCGCCCAACCCAGATTACCCGATAGCCCATGTACCGAAAATGCATGCCCGAGGCGCGCCTTGGCAACTCGCCGATTGATCAAGGTGAAATCGGCCGGATGAAAAACGCTGTTGCCGGCACCCGCCACGCCGGCGGCCAGCATCAGCATCGCGTAGTTTTGCGCTGCCCCGAGCAACACACCCGAGAGGGCCAGCAGCAGCACGCCACAGAAGAGAACGGGTTTCGAACCGATACGATCGACCACCAGACCAGCGAGCGCCTGCCCGACCCCGGAAATGACGAAAAAAACAGTCATCAGCGCGCCGGCTTCGGTATAACTCAGGCCGAATGCCGGCATCAGCCACGGGAAGAGCAGAGGAATGACCAGATGAAAGAAGTGAGATACGGCATGGGCAAAACCCACCAGCGCAATCACCGCCACATCGCTACGAACTGGCGCAGCTTCGATTGAAGCAGACATGCACATCTCTCCGTTGAAACGAGCCCGATCCCTGCAGAGCGCATCAATAGGCAATCCCGCAAGGCATTGCCGTGGAAGGCCCGTATTCATTGACTCCCACGGCATCAGTGCTCAAGATACCCGTCCTTATTGGCCCTCAGGCCAACAGTCAGCCAGGAAGAAAAGCCAATTGCTTGAACGGGATTAAGAAGCGGTAATCAATACGCCGGCTTGTCCTTGGCGTCGTTGTAACGCATGACGCCTGACATGATCTCCTGCTTGGCTTCTTCCGGGCCGAGCCAGTCCTTGAGTTTGACGAACTTGCCGGGTTCCAGATCCTTGTAGTGCTGGAAGAAGTGGGAGATCTGATCGAGGATGATCTGCGGCAGATCGCGTGTGCTGACAATATCGCGATACATCGTCGTCAGCTTGTCCACCGGCACGGCGAGCACCTTGTGATCGCCACCGGCTTCGTCTTCCATCTCCAGCATGCCGATCGGGCGGCAGCGGACAACCACCCCCGGCGGCAGCGGGAACTGCGCCATTACAAGGACGTCGACCGGATCGCCATCATCGGAGATGGTGTGCGGAATGTAACCGTAGTTTGTGGGGTAATGCATGGCCGTGGACATGAAACGATCAACGAATATGGCGCCGCTGGCCTTGTCAACCTCGTATTTCACCGGGTCAGCATGCATGGGGATTTCAATGATTACATTGAAATCGTTGGGAAGGGAGATGCCAGGGGGGACGTTATTCAGGGCCATGTCAGTTTCTCTTGAAGGGGTGATTGAAAATCGTTTGAAAAACCAGCCATTTTATACGGTGCCGGCTAATTCCTCACAGAAAAGTCCACCGTTATCTCAGAAAAACCAATGGCAAATGGGGCAGAATCGCTTGAAATTTTCACCATCCGCCCTGCAATGCCCGTCAATAGGCGATCCACGAAGGCAACGCCGTGGAAGCCGCGTATTCATTGACTTCCACGACATCCATGTTCAAGATGCCCGGTCTGCCTGCCTTTCAGGCCGGCGCGTCACGCCTTGCCAAAACGCATCACGCCGCCTTGGCAAGTCACGCTGATGGTATCGCCGGCGGCGAAACTCCCTTCGAGAATGGCCTTGGCCAGCGGGTTTTCGAGCTGCGACTGAATCGCCCGCTTCAAGGGGCGCGCACCGAATACCGGATCGAAGCCGGCGGCAGCGATTTCGGACAGCGCGCTGTCGTCGATTTCGATCTTCATTTCGAGCTGAGCCAGCCGTTTTTCCAGATAGCCGAGCTGAATCCTGGCAATCGACTTGATGTGCTTCTCGTCGAGTGCGTGGAAGACGACAACCTCGTCGATGCGGTTGATGAATTCCGGCCGGAAATAGGTCTTCACCTCGCCCATCACCGCCAGCTTGATCACCTGATAATCATCGCCCGCCATCTGCTGGATCATCTGCGAACCGAGGTTCGAGGTCATCACGATCACGGTGTTCTTGAAATCCACGGTGCGCCCGTGCCCGTCGGTCATGCGCCCATCGTCGAGCACCTGCAGCAGCACGTTGAAGACATCCGGGTGCGCCTTCTCGATTTCATCGAGCAGGATCACGCTGTAGGGCTTGCGGCGCACGGCTTCGGTCAGATAGCCGCCCTCTTCGTAGCCGACATAGCCGGGTGGCGCACCAATCAGGCGCGACACCGAGTGTTTCTCCATGAATTCGCTCATGTCGACGCGGATCATGTGGTCTTCGGAATCAAACAGGAAACCCGCCAGCGCCTTGCACAATTCGGTCTTGCCAACGCCTGTCGGGCCGAGGAAGAGGAATGAACCATAAGGCCGATTCGGATCGGCCAGCCCGGCCCGCGAACGGCGAATGGCGTCGGACACCAGGCGCACCGCCTCGTCCTGACCGACCACCCGCTGATGCAGCCGATCTTCCATCAGCAGCAGCTTCTCGCGCTCGCCCTGCATCATCTTGGAGACCGGGATACCGGTGGCCCGCGATACCACTTCGGCAATTTCCTCGATGCCGACCTGGGTGCGCAACAGCTTGTTCTGCGGCTCGCCTTCGTTTGTTTTTTCCGCTGCTTTCAATTGCGCTTCAAGCTGCGGCAGTTTGCCGTATTGCAGCTCGGCAAGCTTGTCGTACTGGCCTTTGCGCTGCAAATCGACCATCTGCGCCTTGAGCTTGTCGATCTCTTCCTTGATGTGCGCGCTGCCTTGCACCTGCGCCTTTTCTGCTTTCCAGACTTCTTCCAGGTCGTTGTACTCGCGCTCGAGTTTGAGCAGTTCTTCCTCGATCAAGTGCATGCGCTTTTTCGACGCCTCGTCCTTCTCCTTGCGCACCGCTTCGCGCTCGATCTTGAGCTGGATCATGCGCCGGTCAAGCTTGTCCATCACTTCCGGTTTCGAGTCGATTTCCATCTTGATGCGCGCGGCGGCTTCATCGATCAGGTCGATGGCCTTGTCCGGCAGGAAGCGATCAGTAATGTAGCGATTGCTCAACTCGGCCGCCGCCACGATGGCCGGGTCGGTAATCGCCACGCCGTGGTGCAGTTCGTAGCGCTCGCGCAAGCCGCGCAGGATGGCAATCGTGCTCTCAACCGTCGGCTCGTCGACCAGCACTTTCTGGAAGCGCCGTTCGAGCGCAGCGTCCTTCTCGACGTACTTGCGATATTCATCGAGCGTCGTCGCGCCGACACAATGCAGTTCGCCACGCGCCAATGCCGGTTTCAGCATGTTGCCGGCATCCATTGCGCCCTCGGCCTTGCCGGCACCAACCATGGTGTGCAGTTCGTCGATGAACACAATGATGCGCCCTTCTTCCTGGGCGATTTCCTTCAGCACCGCCTTCAGGCGCTCTTCAAATTCGCCGCGATACTTGGTGCCGGCCAGCAGTGCCGCCATGTCGAGGCTGAGCACCTTCTTGCCTTTAAGCGTTTCCGGCACTTCCCCATTGACGATGCGCTGCGCCAGGCCCTCGACGATGGCCGTCTTGCCGACGCCCGGCTCGCCGATCAGCACCGGGTTGTTCTTGGTGCGCCGCTGCAGTATCTGGATGGCCCGACGGATTTCGTCGTCGCGACCGATCACCGGGTCGAGTTTGCCTTGACGCGCACGTTCGGTCAGGTCGATGCAGTATTTTTTCAGCGATTCGCGCTGCCCCTCGGCTTCCTGACTATCGACGCCCTGCCCGCCACGCACCGAGGCCACGGCCTGTTCCAGCGCCTTGCGGTTCAGCCCGTGCTGCTTGGCCAGACGACCGGTTTCACCCTTGTCGTCGCAAACTGCCAGCAAAAACAATTCGCTGGCGATGAACTGGTCGCCACGCTTCTGCGCTTCCTTGTCGGTGAGATTGAGCAGGTTGGTCAGGTCGCGACCGATCTGCACCTCGCCGCCATGCCCCTCGATCTTCGGCAAGCGTTCTATGGCCTGACCGAGCGCCGCCTTGAGCGCCTGCACATTGGCGCCGGCCTGCGCCAGCAAGGAAGCCGTGCCGCCATCGTCCTGCTGCAGCAAAGCGAGCAGCAGATGCTGCGGGTCGATCATCTGGTTGTCGTGGCCGACAGCCAGGCTCCGGGCATCGTCCAGAGCCTGCTGGAATTTGGTGGTCAGTTTGTCAAGGCGCATGGCACCCTCCTTGGAAAAATATTTAATCTGGCTAGGGATATTGGGCAAACACCATCAATTTTCAAGTGCGTCTCGCTGCATTGTCAGAATCCGCAAGCAGAAACAAGGTATGCTCACGGATGCTGTCCATAAACAACATAAGGACTCTATTGAAGTCCGGGCAATTAATAAAATTGAAAATTCAGCACAACTTTCACTGGAATGCAGGTAGATAAACCATGAGCATTGAGAACAAGATGTCGTTACGCAGCAAGCTGAATGGACTCACGGCGATTACCGTCGTTGGTCTTTGCCTATTGGCCACCATCGTTCTGATCGGTGACAAAAACCAGTTGCTGACGGATCGCAAGGAGAAAATCCGCAGCCTCGTCGAGGTCGCTTACGCCACGGTGAGTGTCTACGAAAAGCAGGCCAAGGAAGGCAAGATCAGCGTTGACGAGGCGAAAAAGCTCGCCATCGAGGCCGTTCGCGGCATGCGCTATGACAAGTCCGAATATTTCTGGATCAATGATCCCAAGGCCATCATGGTCATGCATCCGATCAAGCCGGAGCTGGACGGCAAGGATCTTTCCCAGTCCAAGGACAAGAACGGCAAGTACATCTTCGCCGAGTTCAGCAAAGTCGCCAAGGAACACGGCGCCGGTTATGTCGACTACGTCTGGCCAAAACCCGGCTTCGACGAGGCGGTACCGAAAATCTCCTACGTCAAAGGATCGGAAGACTGGGGCTGGGTCATCGGCAGCGGAATTTACATCGATGACGTCGATGCGATTTTTCGCCGCAATGCACTGGAGTTGCTCGCCTGGGTTGTCGTAATTGGCGGCTTTATCTCCATTTCTCTGGCCATGGTTTCGCGCAACCTGATCAACACCCTCGGTGGCGACCCGCACTATGCCTCGCTGATAACAAGGCGCATTGCCGCCGGCGACCTGACCACCGAAGTCGTCTGCGCACCGGGCGACAGCAACAGCGTACTGGCCGGGATGAAGGAAATGCAGCAAACGCTGCGCAAAATGATCCAAGAAGTTCAGCGCGACGCCGAACAGCTTTCTGCGGCTTCCGGAGAACTGACCAGCGCCTCCGATGAAGTCGCCCTGCGCTCACGCCAGCAGAGCGACGGCGCCGCGTCGATGGCGGCCGCCGTCGAGGAAATGACCGTGAGCATTGACCAGGTCGCCGAGAACGCTCACGAAGCCCGTGGCATTTCGGTGCAGGCCAGCGATCTTTCCCTGGCCGGAACGCAAATCATCGAAAGTGCCGCCAGCGAAATGCACAGCATCTCGAATGCCGTGCAGTCTTCATCGGCGATCATTGAAGACCTGGGACGCCAGTCCGAGAAGATTTCCTCTATCGTCAAGACCATCAAGGAGATCGCCGACCAAACCAACCTGCTCGCGCTCAATGCCGCCATCGAAGCGGCACGGGCCGGCGAACAGGGCCGGGGCTTTGCCGTCGTTGCCGATGAGGTACGCAAGCTGGCTGAACGCACCACGCTGTCGACAACCGAAATTGCCAGCATGGTCGGAAAAATCCAGGACGGCGCCCGCAACGCGGTCAATAGCATGCAAAGCGGTGTCGTACAGGCCAGCAAAGGGGTAGAACTGGCGACCCAGGCCGGCCAGTCGATCAACGATATCCGCGCTGGCTCGATGCGGGTTACGGAAGTGGTCAACAGCATTTCGGACGCCATCCGCGAACAGGGAACGGTATCCAACGAGATAGCCAAGAGCATCGAGCACGTCGCACAGATGTCCGAAGAAAGCGCCAGTGCGGTGCAACACACCGCGCAGGCCGCACAACACCTGAAAGAACTTTCTACCTCACTGCACAACTCGGTCAGCCGTTTCAAACTGCACTGATCGGCGAGAAAAGTCTTCATTCCTCATCGGCCGGATTACTGCTCCTGGCAGCAGTCCGGCTCATTGCAGGCTTTTTCTTCGCCCTGACAGGACACTGAAAAGACTGCCGCAAAGCCGCCGCCCGGAGTACGGAAGTTGGTCGTTTGCCCTTGATACAAGCGCGCCGAAACGAGTTGAACGGCGCCCCGATAGACGTAATTTCGCAAGTCCAGCTTGAGATCCTGCTCCACGCCATCGACCAGCATACGCCGCTCTGACGGTCGTACCAGCGCCTGGGCAACGTAACCGCCACGCGAAATTTCTTCAAAAACACGCTTGGTGAGCTTGTCACCGCGATACGTGGCCTTGCCGCCATAACCCGCCGCCGGCTTGAAAAACCACTGCTTGCGAGTGTCCCAGAAAGACGCGGCATCCTCCGGCATCACTTCTTGGGTACGCGGAATGCCGGCCTTCAATAACTGACGACCCGCCTCGCTGACACCGATTTCCTGCAGCCAGGCCTCGTCGGTCAACGCCACCAGATTGCGCTTGTCGGCATAGAGTGCGTGCCCCTGCGGATTGGGTGTAAGCACTACGGCGTCAGCAAGGTAGGCGGCACGCAAGGCGGCATTCTCCGCTTCATCAAGCGAAAAGTCGGTAAGCCGGTTGTACACCAGATCGACCGTAAGCCCACCACACCACAAGCGTTCGCCATCGAAGGATAGATCGCCCGGATCAGCCACCACGGCAGAAAGTCCGTTGGCTTCGAACAACTGCCGGAACAGTTCGAATTCCGGCGCCAGAAACTGAGCTGCCGGTGCCGCATCGACAATGGCGATGCGCTTTAATGCCGCGTCTCCCCGCGCCAAGCGCCATTCCTCGCGGAACATGGCTAAAAAGCTTTCTTCCAGTGTCTGTTCAGACATCAAGGCGGCAGGCATGCAGCAGGCCATTTGCGCACGCAGCAGTTTGGCGTTGAGCAAACCGCCGCCGGCATTGGTGTTGATCTCGATCAGGCGCGGCCCTTCGGCCCCGAGGTGGAAGTCATAGCCGAAAAAAACCCCGGCTGCCCCCGGCGCATGGCGTGCAATATCCGGGGCATGGGAAAATACACGTTCACGCCAGGCGGGCATGGCCACCACCTGCTCGATCACGCCGATCAGGTCGGCCATGAATAGCAGGTGTGCCTCGGCCACATAGATCCGCGAATCGGAGAAGAGATTGGGGTGCGTCGCCAGCAGGTCGCTATGCGCGATTCCGCCCTCCCCGCCTTCCAGCGCGTGGCGCAGCCGGTCGTGGTCTATCGAACGGCAAACGCAACCACGATTGAGAACGGCCGCTGCATCACGGCAGTCGGCTGGTAAATGTACGCTGGGCACGTGGAGCGTCGAAGCCGTCATTTTGTCTGGAAAAACGCCTGCACTTCGTCGAGTTCGCGCGTCCGCTTCATCGGCGGCAGGCTGCGCCAGATGCGCTTGCCGTAGGGTTTGCTGATCAGGCGCGGGTCACAGATCATCAGCACGCCGCGATCCGTCTCGTCGCGAATGAGCCGGCCGGCGCCCTGTTTGACGTTGATCACGGCGCGCGGCAACTGATAGTCCATGAAGGCGTTGCGTCCTTCGCTTTTCATGCGCTCGATGCGCGCCGAAAGCACCGGATCGTCGGGCGGCGCGAAAGGCAGCTTGTCGATGACCACCAGCGACAGCGCATCGCCGCGCACATCGACCCCCTCCCAGAAACTCTGGCTGCCGACCAGAATGGCGTTGCCGAGCCGGCGGAAACGTACGAGCAACTCGTTCTTGCTGCCTTCGCCCTGAATCAGCAGCGGGAAATCGAGCCCGGCACGTTCCAGATATTCGCTCAGCAGTTCATGCGTACGGCGCATGGCGCGCAAGGAAGTACACAGGAAAAAAGCGCGCCCGCCGCTAGCTTCCAGCACCGGAAAAGCGGCCTTGACCACGGCCTCGGTAAAGCCGTGGCTGTTCGGTTCGGGCAGGTTTTGCGGGACGTAAAGCAAGGCCTGAAGCTGATAGTCGAACGGACTTTCCCAGCACGCCGAATCGGCCTCGCCGAGTCCCATTTCGGCGCAGTAATGGCCGAAATCCTTCTGCACGGCGAGCGTCGCCGAAGTGAAAATCCAGGCGCGTGGATGGCCGCTCATCTGCTTCTGCATGATGCTGGCGATGATCAGCGGCGTCGAGTTGAGTTGCAGCGCGTGGGTATAGGTTTCGCCCCAGCGCACATAATCGGTATCGGCACCGCTTTGCCAGCGGCGCAACTGGGTCAGCAATTCGCCGGCGCGGCGCCAGCAGTTGGCCAGCCCTTCCGAACGTTGCGCCTGCGTTTCAAGCAGTGCCGCAAACACTTCTATTTCGCGGATCAGGCCAACCACGCCATTGTCGAAGCCCATCCGTGCTTCCAGTTGCAGGAAGGGGAAACGCGACGGTTCGACGGGCAGGGTCAGACGCAGATCCTTGGCCGCCTTCTCCACACTGCTGCACAGCTTGGGAAGATCAAGGCAATCGCGTGCCGAGGTAAGGCCTTCGACCCTGGTATCGCGCACCAGATCGAGGATCTGTGCGGTGGACACGTTGTCGCCAAAAAACAGGCTGGCGGTTTCCGGCAGTTGATGCGCTTCGTCGAAAATCACCGTATTGCAGGCCGGCAGCAGTTCAGCCGTACCTTCGTCGCGCAGCATCACGTCGGCAAAAAAGAGATGGTGATTGACCACCACCAGATCGGCGGCCAGCGCCTCGCGCCGTGCCGCCAGCACGAAACATTCCTTGTGGCTGGGGCACTCCTGGCCGAGACAGTTCTCGCGCGTCGACGTCACCATGCCCCAGACTGTGGAACTCTCCGGCACATCGCCGCATTCGGCCTTGTCCCCGGTCTTCGTGGTCTTGGCAAAACGGGAAATGCGCATGGCGTGTGCTGAATCCTCGCGCGACACGAAGCGCCCATCGGCCAATGAGTTTTCCAGATGATAGTGGCAAATATAGTTGGCTCGCCCCTTGAGCAGCGCCACCTTGACCGGCGAACCCAAGGCCTTGCGCACGGTCGGAATGTCGCGCGAAAAAAGCTGATCCTGCAGGTTCTTGGTGCCGGTCGACACAATCACCTTGCCGCCGGAAAGCAGCGCCGGAACGAGGTAGGCGAAGGTCTTGCCGGTGCCGGTACCGGCCTCGGCGACCAGCACCTTGTTTTCAGCCATGGCCAGCGCAATGCGCTCGGCCATTTCGAGCTGCTGCGCGCGCGCACGATAGCCGGGGATGCCGGAAGCCAGCGGACCGTCGGGAGAGAATACTTCGCTGAGAGAGGTCGTCATGTGCGATACCGGCAACCCGTCAAGTCACCAAGGCAAAGACCGTAAGGTTAGCGGATTCAAGGTGGAAACGCACCCCCAAGGCAGGCAAAAAGATCTGAACGGCACGATTAAAGGCGAAGCGTTGGCCAATCATGGCCACAGGACGCTTTCACGACTTGACCCGTGACGCCTCGCTGAGCAGCCAGGCGCGAAAAGCGGCAACCGACGGCCGTTTGCCCACAATCTCTGGCATCACCAGAAAATAAGCGAAGGGCGATGGCACGGCGACAGCGAAGGGAACAATCAGCCTAAAAACCTCAGTTGGATGTGATGCCAATGTCGCAAGCCCTCATCCCCGGCCCTTCTCCCGCGGGGAGAAGGGTGCAAACTCCCTCTCCCCGCGGGAGAGGGTTGGGGTGAGGGCTAAACACCCGTCAAACCTGGAGTTGCGGTCAATTAGTCGCTGTCAACTGCGGTTTTTAGAATCAGTCGCCCGGCCACAACATCGGCCTCGACCAGTTGCCTCAACGCCGGCGGCGCCCAGCACCGGGCCCAGTCCGCCTGACGCTCCTCTGGTCTGTGCCTTTGTCTGGTCGCCGCTGGCGGCGACTGAAGGTGCCTTTGGCGACAAGTTCGGTCTGAAAGCCCCGGTAGCGATTCCGCCGGCGTTGTTGAACCTAAAAACCTCAGTTCATACCACGGCGACACGGCGAGCACAGCGAAAAGCCACAGTTTTTCAGGATTTAACCGCTCACCCAAAGGGTGAAGCATGAAAACAGTGTAAGTCATTGTTTTTTCGCCGTGTTCGCCGTGTTCGCTGTGGTCAACTGCCTTTTCTAGGTTGAATGAATCAGGATTCGGCAAGATATCCCCATTTCTCGCCGCTTTGCTGGACTTTGACGGACTCCGGCAGGCCTGGCTTGATCAGTCGCGCAAGTGACGTTCGCATCCCGCTTTTGACTTTAATTTGTGCTCAGCGCGACGATGGACAAGCGCCATTCTCTGGAAGGCTCTCCAGATGGCGTTCTACAGACATAAAGGTCTGGAAGCCAATGGATACGCCACTCTTCAGGCATATAGCCTGTAGATCGCCTATTCATGAGCCTCGCGGGCATCGCTATCCGCTTTGCCAGGAAGATGAATCATCAGTGAACTTCCCGGTGGAACTCCGGCCCTGGCGTCAACGTTCATGCATTTTTGTTGTCTGACTTGACCCGCACCGGTTTTCTTACAACAATCGGGCAGACAATAGAAAGGTTATTCACCCATGAACGACACGATTATCAACGACTTCGAGCTACCCTCTACCGGCGAGAAAATCTTCAGGCTTGCCGACTGCCGGGGCAAGACGCTCGTCATTTATTTCTACCCCAAGGACAGCACACCGGGCTGCACTACCGAAGCCCAGCAGTTTCGTGACCTCTATCCCGACTTTGTGCAGGCCGGATGCGTGGTGGTCGGCGTTTCCCGCGACAGCATTCGCTCGCACGAAAACTTCAAGACCAGGCAGGAGTTGCCCTTCGACCTGTTATCCGATGCGGACGAGCAGCTATGCGCGCAGTTTTCGGTGATCCAGATGAAATCGATGTACGGCAAGCAGGTGCGCGGCATCGAGCGCAGCACTTTCGTCATCGATGGCCATGGCGTGTTAAGGTGTGAGTGGCGCGGTATCAAGGCGCCGGGGCACGCGCAGGAGGTACTGGATTTCGTAAAGTCGCTTTGATCCGCCTGAATCACCCACCTGAAATGACCGGAGAAAGCACGTCCATGGCCCATAAAACTGGTACCCGCGCAAAAGCAAAGAAAGCCGTCCCGCTGAGCAAGTTCTTCATTCTCGACACCAATGTGCTGTTGCACGACCCGACCAGCGTTTATCGCTTCGAAGAACACGACGTCTTTCTGCCGATCATGACGCTGGAAGAACTCGACGACCACAAGAAAGGCCTGTCCGAAGTCGCACGCAATGCTCGGCAGGTGACTCGAATACTGGACGAAATCGTCAGCAGCCACAGCGACGGGATCGAGAACGGCATCGCCCTCCTGGGCCCTTCGCGCAAACTGGCCAGCGGACGTCTCTTCCTGCAGACGAAAGCCATTTCCAAGGATTTGCCAACCGGTCTGCCCACCGCCAAGGCCGACAACCAGATTCTGGCCGTTGTCATTCACCTGCAGCGCATGAACCCGGAGCGCGCCGTCATTCTGGTGTCGAAAGACATCAACATGCGCATCAAGGCGCGCGCCCTCGGGCTCGAAGCCCAGGACTATTTCAACGACAAGGTGCTGGAAGACACCGACCTGCTATACACCGGCATTCTGGAACTGCCCGCCAACTTCTGGGACAAGCACGGTCAGGGGATGGAATCCTGGAAGCGTGAAAGCCGTACGCTGTATCGCGTCACCGGGCCGCTCTGTCCGCAATTGCTGGTTAATGAGTTCCTTTATCAGGAAGGTGCGCAACCGCTCTACGCCATCGTCCGGGAAGTCTCCGGCAAAACTGCGCAGTTCGAGACACTGATCGACTACACCCACCAGAAAAACAGCGTCTGGGGCATCAGCGCCCGCAACCGCGAGCAGAATTTCGCCCTCAATCTGCTGATGGATCCCGAAGTTGATTTTGTCACTCTGCTCGGCCAGGCCGGTACCGGAAAAACCCTGCTGACCCTCGCCGCCGCGCTTACACAGGTCATGGAAAGCAAGCTCTACTCTGAAATAATCATGACCCGGGTAACCGTTCCGGTCGGTGAAGACATCGGCTTTCTGCCGGGCACCGAAGAAGAAAAAATGGGGCCATGGATGGGCGCTCTCGAAGACAACCTTGAAGTGCTCAACAAAACCGAAGTTGATTCCGGCGAATGGGGGCGCGCGGCAACCCATGCCCTGCTGCGCAACCGGATCAAGATCAAGTCACTGAACTTCATGCGCGGGCGAACCTTCCTGAACAAGTTCCTGATCATCGACGAGGCGCAGAACCTGACGCCAAAACAGATGAAAACCCTGATCACCCGCGCCGGGCCTGGCACCAAGGTCGTCTGCATGGGCAACATCGCACAGATCGACACGCCGTACCTGACCGAAGGGAGTTCCGGCCTCACCTACGTAGTCGATCGCTTCAAAGGCTGGGAACACTCCGGCCATGTCACCCTGCAACGCGGCGAGCGCTCCCGTCTGGCCGACCACGCTGGCGAAGTGCTATAATTTTCGCACTTCATCGAGCCGTGTCCTGTGACACGGCTCGGTCGTTTTAGCTAACCGATCCGTAGCACCCATAGTGCCATGATTGGATCCAACCCATACGGAGAGCCTATTGAAACGACGGGACTTCCTCGCGGCCTCGGCTGTTCTCTCGCTGCTGGCCGCCTCGCCAGCGAATGCGGAAAAAAAAGTAGCGGCTACAAAGCACAATGCAAAATCGACGGCCAAGCCGAAAGCAAGAAGAGTGGTGCGGAGGCCGGCGCCAGCCGAGATACAGGCGGTGCCGCAAACCGAATCACGCAACGTTATCAGCCTGCCGGACGAACCGCTGGCACAATGGCGAACCTACGACCTGCGTTCGACAATCCTGCTCAACCGTATCAATGGCAAGGCGCGACTCTGGCTTCCGCTGGCACAGTACAAGGACACCCCCTGGGAGCGGTCACTTGGACACAACTGGCAGGGAAATTTTCATAACGCCGGCATCTATCGCGATCCGGTTGCGGAAATGGAAGTCTTCTACGCCGACTGGGCGGAAGGCGTTACCAACCCGCAACTGCAGATCATCAGCCAGATAGCGACCCAGGACCGGCATTTTGACATTACCCGCCGTGGCGCTGTTGCCGAACGGACCGAAGTGCTGCGCCGCTGCCTGCAATCGACCGACTTCGTACCGATTGACGGAATCGTACGAAATACGGCGGAACGTGCAATAGGCCGGATCAAGGATCCGGTGGCTCAGGGCAAGGCCATCTACGAATGGGTCGTGGAAAATACCCTGTACGACCCGACCATGAAACGGGTCGGTAACGTCAATATCGGAAGCATGCTGGATAGTGGGAACCTGAGTGGCAGAAGTGCAGACATTGCCCTGCTCTTCGTCGCTCTGTGCCGAGCCTTGGGCATACCGGCACGCCCGGTTTTCGGTCTGCGCATTGACAGTTCACGACTGTTTGGCAGCCTCGGCGTCAGTGGCAACCTGAGCACAGCGCAACACTGCCGCGCCGAATTCTATACGCCGGGTTATGGCTGGATTCCGGTCGATCCTTCCGACGTACGCAAAGCCATCCGTGATGAACGCCTGAGTATCGGCGACCCCAAACTGACCGTACTGAAAAAACTGCTATTCGGTTTCTGGGAAATGAACTGGATCAGCTTCAACGTCGCTCAGGACGTTAGCTTGCGCGGCTCGGCGGGGAAAACACTGCCATTCCTGATTTACCCCGAGGTCGAAACAATTGAAGGTCGCTTTGACAGCCTGGACAGCAGCCGATTCAGCTATCAAGTAAGCGCCAGCCGCGTCTATTGATTAACCCTGGAAACCGCAATTAACCACGAAGTTCACAAAGAACATCGCGTTTTCAAATAAATTGCCTTGGGTTTTCTATTTTGCAGCGATAATCCTGTATTTGTATTATGTTCCTGAATTCCCCGGCTTTCTTTACGCAGATGAATCCAAAACAATCCGAGCGACCGCTCCCAAAAGTCTATCTGATCGAAGATGATCCGGTAGCGAAGTTCCTGCTGGTTGATCTGGCGGAATCCGTCAATCTGCCTTACGTCGCTTTCGATAGCGCCGTAAAGTTTCTTGAGCAGAATCTGGACGGGCTCGAAGGCTGCATCGTCAGCGATCTGCGCATGCCTGGCATGAGCGGTCTGGAACTTCAGGACGAACTTCACAAACTGGGTGTCAATCTGCCGATGATTTTCATTTCGGCTTACGCCGAGGTGCATTCGGTGGTGCGGGCGATGCGCGGTGGCGCACTCGACTTCTTCCAGAAACCCTTTTCGTCGCAAGAACTGATCGAGCGCATTCAGGATGGTTTGCGCATCGACCGGGAGCGGGCGGAACTGTTGGACAGAAACCGCAAGATCGGTGAACGCATCGCGCTATTGACGCCGCGCGAGAAGGAGGTTCTGCAGGGGATCTTCGAAGGCAAACTCACCAAAGTGATCGCCGATGAACTCGGCATCGGAGTGCGCACTGCTGAAACCTACCGGCACCTGATCATGCAGAAATTGCAGGCCGGTTCGATTGCCGAGCTCGTGCGTATCGTGGTCGAAGCCATGCCGAGGCGTCATTCCGTTTCGCAATAGCGGTCAATCGCCAGTTCTGCTGGAAAACACAGAAAAAGCCTCACCACCAAGTCACCAAGTCACCAAGATCACCAAGATCACCAAGAAAAACAAAAAGTTAACTTGGTTTAACTTGGTGCTTCCTTGGTGAACTTTGTGACTTGGTGGTTCGCAGTTTCACGTTGCCTGACTACTCCCCCTGTGGAGCTTTCGCCAGACGCAGTTCGGCCAGCGCCAGTTCAAAATCAAATACCTGAATGGCCGACAACAACGCGGCCCCGGCATCGCCAAAAGTTGCGAGCAGGAGTTGGCTTTCCTCGCGAGCCAGTTCGCTGGCCTCCATGTCGCCGTTTTCGAGCAGTCGCTCCAGGCGTGACAGCACCTCGTTGCCACGATCACTATCAACGGCTGGCGTTGATGTGGCTTCCTCGGTTTGTTGCACATTCTTCAAACCATGAATGAGCGGCTTCAGGAGCGGCTCCAGCATGGTGAAACCCTTTTCAACTTCTTCCTGGCCGGCATTCGTGCGAATCGATTTAAGCAGCACGGTTGCCAGGTTGGCCACTTCCGTCGCGCCAATGAGACTGGCTGAACCTTTCAAGGTATGAACCAGTTGCCCGGCGTTGCTCATGTCGCCAGCGCTCAGCGCCGCGGAAATGTTTTCGATATCAAACTCGTGACCGTGCAGAAACATGTTGATGACCTGAGCAAATTTCTCTTCGTTGCCGCGAACTCGCGCCAATCCGTTTTCGACATCAAGGCCGGGAACGCTGGCCAGCCGTTGCTTCAGGGAGCTACCTCCGGGCGACGTGGACGCTTGTTCATTCTTTGCCCCGCTCATTTCCACAGCCTCGCCGGTGGGCGCAACGGCTTTCGTGCCGTCGGTTCGCGGCAGCCACTTGAGCAGCACGGCATAGAGCGTATCCGGATCGACCGGCTTGGCGACGAAATCATTCATTCCGGCATCGAGGCAACTGCGCCGGCTCTCGTCGAAGGCATTGGCCGTCATCGCCAGAATGGGTGTCTGCGAGCGGCCGGACAACTTGCGGATTGCGCGTGCGGCTTCAAGGCCGTTCATTTCAGGCATTTGCACATCGGTCAGGATCAGGTCGTAGGCCGTGATACGCGCCTTATCGACGGCTTCTCGTCCGTTTCTGGCTGAATCCACCTGCAGGCCAACGCTGTGCAGCAGCAACTGGGCGACCTCCAGATTGACCTCAACATCATCGGCCACCAGGATTCTCGACCCGGCGTAATGCCGGCGCAACTCCTCTTCATGGCGGCTTGTTTTTTCAAATGACACGTGCGGCATGATGCCCAGGCCGTGCTTGAGCCGGGCAGTGAACCAGAAGGTGCTGCCACGATGGCGTTCGCTCTCCACTCCCGCCTTGCCTCCCATCAACTGCGCCAGCTTCAGGGTAATCGCCAGGCCGAGGCCGGTACCACCGTATTTGCGCGTCGTTGAGGTGTCGGCCTGCTCGAAGGTGCGGAACAGGCTGGGCAGGTTTTTCGGGGCGATGCCGATTCCGCTATCCTCGACCTCGAAGCGCAGTAGAACACCATTGGCATCTTCTTCAAGCAGCACGGCGCGCAAGGTTATTTGTCCGTTCTCGGTGAATTTGACGGCGTTGGCGGCATAGTTGAGCAGGGCCTGGCGCAATCGGGTCGGATCGCCGCGCAGCCAGAGGGGAGCGCTGTTCAGGTCCACGATGATGGGCAGCCGTTTTTCGCGGGCCTGGTCGGTGATCATCGAGCGAACATTTTCGAAAATGGAATTCAGCGTGAAGTCGTTTTCCTCCAGTTCCATTCGGTTGGCTTCGATCTTGGAGATATCGAGAATGTTGTTGATCAGTTCGAGCAGGTGGGCGGCGGCGGTGTCGATCTTGTTGAGCCGATCGATTTGCCTGGGTGTTGCTTCGCTGTTGCGCAGCAGATGGGACAGGCCGACGATGGCGTTCATCGGCGTGCGGATTTCATGGCTCATGTTGGCCAGGAACGAGCTTTTGGCGACGTTGGCGGATTCTGCCTGAATACGCGCTCTTGCCAGTTGTTCCGTGCGCTGCCCGACCAGTTCTTCAAGACGGAAGCGGTGGTTGTCCAGTTCTTCTTCCAGGCGCTTTTTCTCGCTGATGTCTTCCTTGATCGCTACATAATGGGTAATGTGCCCGTCTGGCTGGCGCAGCGGCGTGATGATGGCGAACTCGACATATTCGCTGCCGTCCTTGCGCCGGTTGATGAACTCGCCGTTCCAGGGCCGGCCCTGGGTCAGTGTGGCCCACAGGTCGTCATATCTTTCCCGTGGCGTCTTGCCCGACTTCAGAATGCGCGGGTTGCGGCCGATCAGATCCTCGTAACTGTAGCCGGAGTTGCGCAGGAAGGCCTCGTTCACGTATTCAATGTCGCCATCGAGGTTGGTGATGGCGATGCTATCCGGGCTCTGTTCCACGGCCAGCGAGAGCTTGCGCAGTTGGTTCTCGGCGGCCTTGCGCTCGGTGATGTCGCTTATGGTGGCGGTGACGAAAACGCCATCGGCGACTGACCAGCGCGCCAGCGAAAGATCGATATCGAACTCGCTACCGTCCTTGCGCAGTGCGCAGAGTTCGACGGTTTTGCCAATCATCAGCGGCTCAGCGTCGGAAAGAACGCGCTCCATGCGGGCCTTATGCGCTTCGCGGTAGCGCTGCGGAATAAGCGTGTCCATGAACTGGCCGATAATCTCGGCCTCCGAATAGCCGAAGATTCTTTCGGCACAGGGATTCCAGGCGACGATGATGCCTTGGCTGTTGCTATTCACCAGTGCGTCATTGGACGATTTGATGACGGCTTCGTAGCGTTCGATGCTGGCGTGCAAAGCCATCTCGGCAAGACGCAGGTTCTCGTTCTGGATATTGAGTTCGGCCTGGTTCGTCTTGAGCTGGGTGTTGGCGACATTGATCGCCATGTCATGCATCTTGTGCTCAGTGATGTCATGAGCCGTGCCCAGAAGATAGTCGAGGCTGCCATCGGGCATGCGTACTCCTTTCATGTCGCAATTGACAAAAATGATCGAGCCGTCCTTGCGAATCAGGCGTTGTTCAAAGGCCACGGCATCCGTTTCGCCGTGAATGACTTTCCGGACTTCCGCGTAAGACTGCTTGAAATCGTCCGGATGCGTGATGTCCTGAAAGGTTTTCGCCAGCAACTCTTCGCGCGTATAACCGGTGAGAACGCAGGTCTGATCGTTGCATCTCAGGAGTCGTTTCGTTTCAGCCGAAATGATGACCATGCCGACGAAGGGCAGGTTAAAGAAGTTTTGCACGAGTTGGTCGGCCTTGGTCTGTTCTGCCAGCAGGGAAATCTGCTGGGCGTATTCGCGCTGGCGCCAGAGAATGAACAGGGCGCCCATGATCACCAGAACCGCGGCAAGGGCTATGACTCCGATCCACAGCATCGTTCGCCACATGGGAGCCAGCACCTCGTCGCGATCGATCTTGGACAACAGATGCCAGGAGGTTCCGGCGACCGGGCGATAGGCAGCAAATACCCGAACGCCGCGATAATCGACGCCGGCCATGACTCCGGCAGAATTGTCGAGCACGGCGCGAACCGCCGGCAAGTCGGTCCGGGTCAACGGGATGCGCAGGCTCAAGGGCTTATCGTCATGGTGGCGCAGTGCGTTGAGATAGACGACCTCGTCGTTGTCACGCCGGACCAGAACGGACTCGCCGCTCGGACTGGGAGTTGGCCATTTCTCCAGCGAGGGGAAGAGATGGTGCTTGAGATCGACGCTGATGACGACAAAGCTGATGACAACTCGCCCGTCCCCTTCCGGCTGGAGCAGGGGGGCGACAAAGTACATCACCGGTTCGCCGTTGCTGGCGATGGTCAGTTCGCTACGCTGTATCAAGGCACGGGCAGAGGACTTGGCGAGCAGCGCCTTGGTTTCTTTCGACAGGCGTATCGGGTCGCCTTCATTGATGACGACTTCTCCCTTGGCGTCGAGCAGGGACACCGACTTGTAGCGGTACGCCTTGCGGATGGCGCTGAGGTTATTGGCAACCAACTCGCGCAGCTTCGGATCCCTGCTTTGCTGCAATTTCGCGACACTGTCCAGGAAACTGCCTCTGTTCATGATGACTTCGAGATCAGCTTCGCGTTCGCGCAGCCAGCTCTCGATTTGCTCGGCGTTCAGGCGGGCGATGGCGGCCAGATTGGCGAAGGTCTCTTGTTCGATCTGCGGGGTGCGCAGGGTGACATAAACGCCGCCGAGCAACGGAACAAAGAACAGCAGCGCAAGGAAAGTCAATATCAGATAGCGGGTTTTTAAGGGGGCGGCAACGCCCCCGGGCAGTACGGCCCCCTTGCCGGAATTGCTGAAACTTTTTGCCAGGGCGAGATAGATGAGTCCGCTGGAGATCAGGACGAAGAGCAATTGCTGGATCAACTCGATGCGCTGTTTTTTCTCCAGGCCAAAATCATCGAGAAAGAAATCAGGCGCCATGATCAACAGCCCGGCAAAAAGAGCATAAAGCAGCGTAATGCCGGCCGGTGAACTTGGCGTTACTCGTGACAGGAGGTGTTTCGGTAGTAAGCTCACTTGGTATTTCTCTTCTCTTATCGGTGGGGCGATGAACCTAACAATCGCAGTTCAAACCACGGCGACACGGCGGGCACAGCGAAAAGCTGCTGCGAAGCAAATACTCTTGGGGTGCTCAGTATTTCAGGATTTCATGGCTCACCCAAAGGGTGAATCATGAAAAATTTCAAGTCATTGTTTATCCGTTGTTTTCGCCGTGTTCGCTGTGGTCAACTGCTTTTTCCAGGATTGTTGACACTCCGTGTTTATCTAAGGTTCATCGTGCGTTTCAGGCTCAACTTTCAATTCCGTACTGCAGGGCAATCGCTTCAAATTCCTCGCATCCGTCAAGGAAGGCATCGGTGATGTCCGGGTCGAACTGGCGGCCACGTTCTTCGCTGATGATAATTCTAACCTCGGCAAACGGGATGGCTTGCTTATAGACCCGTCTCGAGATGAGCGCATCAAAGACGTCGGCCAGGGCCATTATACGGGCAGGGAGCGGAATCGCATCGCCGGCGAGACCGTCCGGGTAGCCTGTGCCGTCCCAGCGCTCGTGATGCCAGCGCACGATCTCCTTGGCTTGCGCCAGAAAGTCGACCGAGGTATCGATATCACGCTCGGCCAGGGTGATCGCCTCGCTGCCCAGCAGGGTGTGGGTTTTCATGATCTCCCATTCGCCCGGCGTGAGCTTGCCCGGCTTGAGCAGGATGTAGTCAGGAATGCCGACCTTGCCGATATCGTGCAGGGGAGCCGAGCGGGCCAGCATCTCGATGTATTTGTTGTCGAGTATCGAGGCAAAGCGCGGGTGTTTGGCCAGACGCGTTGCCAGCAGGCGCACATAGGCCTGGGTACGCTGGATGTGGTTGCCGGTCTCGTTGTCGCGGGTTTCGGCGAGGTGCGCCAGGGCGCGGATGCTGACCGCCTGAATCAGCTCGTTCTCCCGCATGCGGCGCGTTATCTCGGCTTCCAGCGCATGGTTCTGATCCTGCAGCCAGTGGCGTGCCTGCCTTACGAGCAACTGGCTGCGCACGCGGGCGAGAACGACGACCGGCTTGATCGGCTTGATGATGTAGTCGGCGATGCCAGCGCTGAATGCCTGCTCCTCAACCTCGTCGGCATCAATCGCCGTCAGGAAAATGACCGGAATGTCCCGGGTAACGATGTCGCCGCGCAGTTGCCGGAATACCTCGTGCCCATCCATCCCCGGCATCATGATGTCGAGCAGGATCAGCGACGGCCTCGGCAACTGAGCGGCAAGGTGCAGGGCAGTGCGACCGGCGTTGGCCACCTTGACCCGATAACCGGCACCTTGCAGCACATCACCGAGAACGCTCAGGTTCTCGGGCGAGTCGTCGACGATCAGGATGATTTCGTTGTCGGTGCTGCGCCGACGGAGTTGTGACGCAGTGCTGTTGGTGGCCAGCGCTGGGGTCAATCGGGTCGATGAAAGCAGCGCGCCAGCTTCCTCGGCAGGCGCCGGAAGGGGGGCTTCGCCAGGTGTGTTTGCCGATGTTGTCTCCATGCGCTTCTCCAACAATTCCGCTTGGGACGTTCAGCGGACCGTGAAGGGCAAAGCCCTGCCGAGTTTGAACAAATACAGAATGATTGGTCTGTAACCATTAGCGGGCGGTCATCCTGGACTCATATGCCTGTAGATCGTTCAAACATGCGCTTCTTCAGGGTATGAGTCACAAGATGACCTGTTCATGCGGCTTGCCGTCCGGTTGCTAGGCGGCGGTTGCCGCCGCCAGTGCTTCGGCCGCGCTACCGTCTGTTCCCGTCAATTGCGCAATCTCCTCGACCGACAGCACCTTGTTGATCTCCAGGATGATGACGAATTTCCCGGCGACCTTGCCCATGCCGAAGATGAAGTCGGCGCGGATTTTTGCGCCGAAGGACGGCGGCGGTTCGATCTCGCTGGAGGGTATCTCCAGCACCTCCGACACCGCGTCGACCATGATGCCGATATCGTGGCGGGTATCGCCGTCCGGCACCTCGACGATGACGATGCAGGTACGCTTTCCCAACTCGGTGGACTTGCCACCGAAGCGGGCGGCCAGATCGATCACCGGCACCACCGCCCCGCGCAGGTTGATCACCCCGCGGATGAAGGCCGGCATCATCGGGATTTCGGTCAGATTGCCGTACTCGATGATCTCCTTGACGTTGAGAATGCCGACGGCGAACATCTCGCCGCCGAGCGCGAAAGTCAGGTACTGCGTCGGCGCCTCGTCCTTCTTGACGGCGAGGGCGCCGGCCTTTGCTTGCACAAGTTGACTCATGATGGCTCCTTGATTAATCCTGAAAACCGCAGTTGACTGCGACTAATTGACCGCAAAGCCAGGTTTGACGCGTGTTTAGCCCTCACCCCAACCCTCTCCCGCGGGGAGAGGGAGTTTGCACCCTTCTCCCCGCGGGAGAAGGGCTGGGGATGAGGGCCTGCGACATTGGCAGCACATCCAACCGAAGTTTTAAGGACTAAGGCATCAAAACTGTTTTGAAAAAACCCGCCATTCCGGGCTCTGCACCCCAAGGGAATTTCCTGCGGGGCACACTTCCTTTGGTCGCCTTCGCCGGAATGACGATGATACAAAGTGGGTTCAGGAAACATTTAATAGCGCTCAAAGTCACCTTCGTTGACCTGTACCGCCGCTCTGGCACTGACCTGCGGCTTCTTCGTCTTGACCGCGGCGGCACGGGCGGCTGGTGCATTGCGCACCGACTTGCGCTGACCGTCATCGAGATGGAAGAAGGTCATCGTCTGCTGCAACTGCTCGGCTTGCGCGCCGAGTTCTTCGGCGGTGGCGGCCAGTTCTTCCGACGCCGACGCGTTCTGCTGCGTCGCCTGGTTAAGCTGGCTCATCGCCCCGTTGATCTGCGCCACGCCGCTTGACTGCTCGTTCGACGCCGAGGCGATCTCCTGCACCAGATCGGAGGTCTTGCGGATCGAAGGCACCATCTCGGTGAGTAGCGCACCGGCACGTTCGGCCTGCTTGACCGATGAACTGGCCAGGTTGCCGATTTCCTGCGCGGCGATCTGCGAGCGTTCGGCCAGCTTCCTGACTTCCGCCGCCACCACGGCAAAGCCCTTGCCGTGGTCGCCGGCGCGTGCGGCTTCAATCGCCGCGTTGAGCGCCAGCAGATTGGTCTGATACGCGATGTCGTCGATGATGCCGATCTTGCTGGCAATGCTCTTCATGTCATCGACCGTCTTGTTCACCGCATCGCCGCCTTCGGCCGCTTCCTTGGCCGACTTCGAGGCCATGTTGTCGGTGACCTTGGCGTTCTCGGTATTCTGCGCGATCGACGCCGTCATCTCTTCCATTGACGACGTGGTCTCTTCGACACTCGCCGCCTGTTCGCTGGAAGACTGCGAGAGCGACTGGGCGGTCGCCGAAACCTGCCCGGCGGCATTGGTCAGGTTGTCGGCGGCGGTGCGTACTTCACCGATGATCTCGACCAGCTTGCCGACGGTGTCGTTGATCGCACTCTTCAGGTCGTTGAAGTCGCCCTGGTAGTGGGTGGTGATGGTCTGCGACAGATCGCCGCCGGACATCGCGTCCATGATGCGGCGCACCTCGTTGATCGGCCCGACGACGTTGTCGAGCGTGGTGTTCACGCCGATCACGATCTTCTGGAAGTCGCCCTGATGCTTGGCGGCGTCGGCACGGGTTTCGAGCTTGCCGGCGACGGCGGCGGCGGACAGCGCACCAGCATCGGCGACCAGGCCATTGACGGCGTCGATACAGGTGTTGAGGTTGTTCTTGAGGATGTTGAAATCACCGTTGTAGGGGTCGGTGATCTTGGCGGGAATGTCGCCCTTGGAGATGCGGTCGACGTAGTTGGCGGCAACATTGAGCGGGTTGATCACGGCGTCAAGGGTGTTGTTCACGCCGGTGACGACTTTCTGGAAGTCGCCTTGATGCTTGGCGGCATCGGCGCGGGTTTCGAGTTTGCCGGCGACGGCGGCCTTGGCCAGCATGTCGGCATCGGTAATCAGCCGTTGTACCGAGGACTGCACGCCTTCGACAGCTTTGGCCAGCAGGCCGATTTCGTCCTTGCTGTCGACGTCGACCTTGAAGTTGAAGTCGCCGGCAGCCATCTTGTTGGCGACGCCGACGACGGTATTGACCGGGCCGGTGATGCCGCGCATGATGATCCAGGCGAAAATCACGGTCAGCAGTACGGCAAGGGAGCCGAGAATCATGATCAGGCGTTCGCCTGAACTAGCCGCTTCGTCGGCCACCTTGCCGGCCTTTTCCATCAAGGCCGTCTGCATGTCGACCAGCGCATTGACGTCCGCGACGTATTCGGTCTGACTCTTGCGCAAATCACCCTGCATCAGCAGCACGATGTCGGCCTTTTTGTCGGCCTTGAGCAGTTCAATGAACTTGTCCTGCGCAATGACATACCCGGCACGGGCGGTAGCGATCTTCTTGAGCAGATCCTTGCCTTCCTGGCTGGTCACCGATTTCTCCAGCTTGTCGAGATTCTCGGTAATGATTTTCCTTTGTTCGGGGATTGAATCGAGCGACTTCTGCTGTTCGATTCCCGAGTAGATGTAGGCATTGCGCAGTTGACGGGCGATAGTGTTGATGGCATCGATGACGTTGTTGGCCTGCACCGTCTTCGGGAAGCGGTCATTGACCATCAGGTCAATGTCGTCAGCGAGCGCCCCGATGCGCAGGTAACTGACGGTTGAAATGGCGATCAGAAAAACCAGGGTCACGGCAAAGCCTATCCCCAGACGAACGCCTATTTTGAGATTTTTGAACATGACCCGACTCCTTGGTAATTATAAAAGTGCTACTGACGAACGTTTTGAACTGCGGATAATTTGTGTCGTGCGGGTGGTGCCAGCAAACGGTGTTCTTCGCCCTGACTGACGGCGTGCACCAGCGCGGCGACGTCGAGAATCAACGCCACTTCGCCGCTGCCGAGGATGGTTGAACCGCCGATGCCGCGCAGGTGGCGGAACATGGCGCCGAGCGGCTTGATCACCGTCTGGAACTCGCCCATCAACTGGTCGACCACGATGCCGGCCCGTTTCCCGGCAAACTGGACGACGACGATGTTCTCGCGCGGTGGCGGCTCGCCTTCGACTTCGAACAACTCGCGCAGGCGGACGAAGGGCAGCGCCTCGCCGCGCAGGTTGAGGAAATTGCGGTCGGTCGGCAGGTTCTTGAGTTCGATGCATTCGACGACGGTGTCGAGCGGAATGACGTAGGACGCCTTGTCCACCCCGACCAGGAAACCGTCGATGATGGCCAGCGTGAGCGGCAGGCGGATGGTGAAGGTGGCGCCTTCGCCCTCGACCGAGTCGACATCGACGGCACCGCGCAAGGCCTGGATGTTGCGCCGCACGACGTCCATGCCGACACCGCGGCCCGAAAGGTTGGACACCTGGTCGACGGTCGAGAAGCCGGGTTCGAAGATCAGGTTGGCGATCTCGGCATCGGTCAGCGTTTGCGTTGGCTGGATCAGCCCGCGTTCAACGGCCTTGGCGTGGATTTTGTCCTTGTTCAGGCCGCCGCCATCGTCGGAAATCTGGATGACGATGCTGCCCGAGTCGTGGAAGGCGTTGAGCGATACGTGCCCGGTGGCCGGCTTGCCGCGCTGCAGGCGCAGGGCGGCCGGTTCGATGCCGTGGTCCAGCGAGTTGCGCACCAGGTGCATCAGCGGATCGCCGATCTTTTCGACGACAGTCTTGTCGAGTTCGGTTTCGGCACCGCTGATCGACAGTTCGATGTCCTTGCCGAGTTCCTTGGAAACGTCGCGCACCAGGCGGTTGAAGCGGGTGAAGGTGTCGCCGATCTGCACCATGCGCAGTTGCAGCGCCGAGTCGCGGATGTCTTCGACCAGCCGGGAAAGAACCGAGGTGGCTTCGACCAGATCGCCATTGCGGCTCTTTTGCGCCAGCAGGTTGGCGGAAGCGCCGGCGATGACCAGTTCGCCCACGAGGTCGATCAGTTGATCGAGCTTGTCGGCCTGGACGCGCACCAGCCGGGCTTCCTTTGATTTGTTGTCGCTGACCTGGGCTTGCTTGACAATGGCGGCGTCGATGATTTCCTTGTGCACGACCTTGTGCTCGACCAGGATTTCGCCGAGTTGCGGCGGCGGCGGTGTTGGCGGTGTTTGGTCCGTGCCTTCGCCCTCCAGCCCGGCTTCCGGCGTCAGATCTTTCTGCAGGTGCAGGCCGTCGTCGATCTCGGCCTGGGTCAGCGCGCCGCAGCGCACCAGGATTTCGCCCAGGCGCATGGTGTCTTCCGGCAGTTCCTGGATGTGCTTGATGTAGTCGGCGAGATTGCTGTGCGGCGGCAGGATGCGCAGGTCGCATTCGTCGCGCACGAAATTGAAGACGCGCTCGATGTCGGCTTTCGATGATCGCGTCTGCAGGCGGATTTCAAAACCCATGTAGCAGGATTCCGGGTCCATTTCGGCGGCCGCCGGCATGGCGTCGGTGACCGTTTCGATACCGAGGATTTCGCCGAGCGAGGCCAGGTAGCGGATGAAGGATAGCGGGTCCATGCCGCCGCGCAGCACGTTTCTGCCAAAGCGCACCGAGATGTGCCAACTGTCGGTGATGACCACGCCGCCGCCGGAGGCTTCGACGCTGGAGTCATGAACGGTAAGGGCGGCGCTGCTGGCTTCGGGTTGTTTGGTTTGGGCGGCGATGAACTGCTTCAGACGTTCGGTGAGTGCATCGCCGCGAGCCAGAAGCCCGGCATCCGGAGCGGGGGTTCCTGCCGCCAGCACGTCGATCAGGCTGCTCATCTGGTCGCAGCATTCGAGCAGCAGCGTGGCCAGCAGCGGGGTGGCCGCGATATCGCCGTTGCGCAGCGAGTCGAGCAGGTTTTCGACCAGGTGGGTGAAGGCTTCGATGAAGTGGCATTCGATGACGCCCGATCCGCCCTTGATCGTATGCGCTGCCCGGAAGATGGCGTTGATGTTGTCCTGGTCATCCGGGTTCTGCTCAAGGCGCAGCAAGCCGGCTTCCATTTCAGCCAGTTGTTCGCGGCTTTCCTGAATGAATACGCCTGTAATTTCGTCCATGATTTGTTTCTCCGTATTCTCGGTATCTTGAGGATTGTGAGGTTTTCTCAGAGGCTGTGAATTAATTGGAACAAGCATCCAAGACCGTGGCCCGAGGCCAGGCTTCGCGCTCATTCCGGCGAAGGCCGGAATCTGACCGAAGGAAATGTGCCCCGCAGGAAATACCCTTGGGGTGCAGAGCCAGTGCGTACCTCTGATATTCATGAAAACAATCAGATAGACGAACTGGACCCCGGCCTTCGCCGGGGTGACGAGCGAGGAGATCAGGCTGATATGAATTTTTCATGGACTCTCAGGCGGCCTGGCGGGCTGGAATGATCAGCGGATCACCAAACTCGGCCGCCATGTTGCAAAAATCAATGACCGAACTCACCGCCTGGCTGTGTGAGACGATGCGCACGGTCTTGCCGGCCCGTTGCGCTTCCTTTTTCAGCAGGATGAGCAGTTGCAGCCCGGCGCTGTCCATTTCACTGACCTGCGACAAGTTCAGTTCCAGTTCGTCGGTTCCGGCAAGGGCGTCGAGCAGCGTTTGCTTGAGCTCAAGCGCATTGTAAATGTTCATATCTTCAGTGATCGCAAGGCGTTGGCCGGTTGTCATGATTCTTCTCCTTAAAACATTTCAATTCGAGATGCGGCAGGCGCCGGTTTTGAAACGCCACGCTTGAGTGAAGTCGCGTGCGTGGTGCGCTGCTGTTCCATCACGTAGCCGCTGTACAGACCTTCCAGGTGCTGGGCGATGGGCTTGTAGGTGAAATCCGCGTCCTCATACGCACGCAGTCGGGCAGCCAGCAGGCCGGCATGTTCGTCGAGTTTTGTCAGGGCCTGCATCACCAGTTCGATCTGTTGCCGGGTGAGGTCCTGAAATTGAACGCTGGCCTGGGCATCGAGGAACATGGCGGCGAGCTGCGTGCTGCTGTCCTTTATTTCGGTGAGAACGCCGGCTTCGTGCCGGATCAACGCTTCGTAACTCTGGCCAAGTTCGTTGAGCTGGCTGGAAAAGAACTCCAGCATCTGTCGCTCCTTGTCCAGATTCAGGCTCGAAATCTTGTGCTGGAATTGGGTATGGATATTGTTGGCGACAGAGCTGATGCCCTGGCTGATCTTGACTACGGCGCTTTCGGTTTCCCCGGAAAGCTTGCGCACCTCGTCGGCGACCACGGCAAAACCACGACCGGCATCGCCGGCCCGTGCCGCCTCGATGGCGGCGTTGAGTGCCAGCAGGTTGGTCTGGCCGGCGACATGCTTGATCAGTTGCACCAGCGATTCGAGGGAGCGCGCTTCGTTAACCACCTGGGTGACGCGCACCTGATCCGCTTCGGCATCCTGCAAGCGTTGCTGAACGTAACCGCCCATCTGGCTGATGATGGTCTGGTTCTGGGCGATGCGTGCTTCGGAGTCGCGAACCAGCAGGGCGGCTTCGTCCGATGTTCCCGCGACGAAGTGGTCCAGCCGGGTGACCACTCCATCGATGGTCTGCAGGCGTTCAACGATGCTGAAAGCGGCTTTCTCGGTTTCGTCGATCACGCTCTGCAACTGGCCGCGCACCACCTCGTTGAAGTCGTGCACCTGTTTCAACTCGCCGGATATTTCTGCGGACACCTTGTGGATGTTGTCGAGTCGGCCTTCGTCTTTTGCTACCACCTGGTTCATGCCCAGCATGTGGTCTTTGTAAAACGCGATGGATACAAAATGCTGACCGGCAAAAGCCGCCATCACGATGAAAATCGTTCCGATGGCATCGGCGAAAGGGCCCTGGGTAAAGATTTGGTGAAACCAGCCGTGCAGGAAATACACCGTGCCGGCGGCACCCAGAGCAACCACGACAGCAACTGTCAGCGTCCGTTGCAGAAGTTTGGAGAAGTCCATGGTTTCAGCGAATCACCAGTTTGATCGTGTTGAGCAACTCGTCGGCCGTCGCCGGTTTGACGATCCAGCCCGAGGCGCCGGCGGCCTTGGCTTCCAGCTTTCTCGATTGCTGCGACTCGGTGGTCAGGAAAAGAATCGGAACGAACTTGTAGGGAGCCATCTTGCGCACTTCCTGGATCAGTTCGATGCCGTTCATGCCCGGCATGTTGAGGTCGGTGATCAGCAGGTCGATCTTGATGCCGGCATTGAATTTTGTCAGCGCCACTTCAGCGTTGTTGGCCTTCTCCACCGTGTATCCGGCTTTGCCCAGAATGCTTGAGATACTCAACAGGATAGTGGCTGAATCATCCACCAGCATGATTGTGCTCATAACGCCCCTCTATTAACGATTTATGGTTATTGACCAAACTGATACCGGGTAATGAAAAGAACGATTGCTACCTGTTTTCGACTAACCGGATTGAATACTATGAAATTAATTCGTGTTTGTGCATCCGTGGAAACCGCAGAAATCGGCGGAAAGTACGTAGTCGAGCCGGGTTTTTTGTAGTTTTGGTCACTACTGTCCGGTTAAAAATCGTATAGATTCAGCTGGCTGCGCGGTGAGCAGTTACCGCCACCGCCCGCTTGACCTTCCGAGAATGTGGCACGTGAAGATTGAAGCGTGGATTCTCGAACAGGCCGGGATTGAACTTGTGCCAGAGAAGGCAGGGTTGCGAGTGGTGAAAACGACCGCCGCTTGATATTCGTAACGCTACGCTATACACTCAGACCATGATAATGAGTTTCCAGCACAAAGGGCTACAAGGCTTTTTCGAGTCAGGCAGCAAGGCAGGCATTCAGCCACACCATGCGCCAAAGCTACAGCGCCAGTTGTCGCGCTTGGATGCAGCGAAAAAGCCGGAGGACATGAACATGCCGGGCTGGAATCTGCACGGGCTATCTGGCGACCTTGCCGGGAATTACTCCGTGCAGGTCAACGGCAATTGGCGCATGACCTTCACCTTTGATGGCGGGGATGCCGTGCTGGTTGATTATCAGGACTACCACTGAGAGGAATTGAAATGAGCAGAATGTTTAACCCGCCCCACCCCGGAACGACCTTGAAAGAGGATGTACTCCCCGCCCTGAAACTGTCTGTGACCGATGCCGCCGTACAGCTTGGCGTTACCCGCCCGGCCCTGTCGCGTGTGCTGAATGGCCGCGCTGCCATATCGCCGGAGATGGCGCTACGCCTTGAAGGCTGGCTCGGGGTAGAGAACGGCGGGCGGGCTGATGTGTGGATTGCACAGCAAGCAGAATATGACCTGTGGCAAGTTCGCAAGGCGGGCATGCCGAAGGTGCAACGGGCAACTGTACCAAGTACCACCGCCGCCTGACGAATGCCAGCCCTGAAGAACCGCATGGATATTGGTTCTCCGGGCATCGAATTACCGATTATCAAACGCTGATAAACGAAACGCTTAAATCCGCATTTCATCACACCGACTCATGGAACCGCGCATAGGGCATGACAAGGCGCTTGCCGCCGCTGTTCAATGTCTCTGGCTGTGCGCGGTCAGATGCAGAATTCCGACGAAACATTCACAGGAGTTGCGACGGGTTATATGGATGGCGGTGGTGACATGCGGCTTGTGTCATCCAAAGGCGCTGTTTGTTCGGGCACCCACCATGAAGCCCGCCAATTCAACGGACGTTGAACGGAAGTTGAACGTTTGTTCGCTTTCCTTGCTACTTCCCGCCGCGACCCTTGATTGTTATCTCAACCCGTCCGGTGGCGTGTATCCACTCAAGAAAGTTGCCTAGAGCTTTGCCTTGCTCTTTGGCTGCTGCATGTTCGACCAGAAAATCAGCGTAGTCCTGATTGAGTTTCTGTTGCTTGCCTGTGTTCATGAATATTTTTTCTTTGGCGCGTGTTGATTGAAATTGATTGAGCGGGGAGCACCAAGGGAGCACTGAACGAAAAATCAGCACCAAAGAAAAAGGCCTACATCGCTGCTAGCCGTTACGTTAAGGTGTTGATGAAATGCGGATGGAAGCCGCAACCCATTGAACTGACGTACATTTATGCAGAAAATGCTGAAGGAAAAATCTCCTTGAGCGCTTATCGCGAAAATCCGCACGTCTTCAACGAGTTACGCCGGCCTAGTCGGCGCTATCAACACCTTAACGTAACGGCTAGACATCGCTGTAAGCCTTGTCTTTACTGGTGCCGCTGACCGGAGTCGAACTGGTGACCTTCGCATTACGAATGCGCTGCTCTACCAACTGAGCTACAGCGGCTTCAAGGCTGCGGAGTCTACTACATTCCGGCTATTCCTGACAACGTTACACTGCGCTCATCCTCTCGGTACGGCAGGTGCGCCGACTCGGTAGGGCACTATTTGGAGCACCCAATGTCCCGAAAATCAAGATGCTTTTATTGGCCGAAGCTGTGGTTCCAGAAAAAATCGAGTGCACTTTCCGAGCCGGCGCTGCCGACTACCGAAAACTGGCGGCACAGCTTGACGGTCAGCTTGACTACGCTGTCCGTAGTGTCTAGCGACTGTTCGTAACTGAGCAGGGCGTTCGACGACAGGCGTTTACCGACGCTGACGATCTGACCGTTCACCGTCTGGCTGCTGCCAAAACCGGTCGTACTGGCGACGCGACTGGTTGGCATGGTACCGGCGCCACCAACCTGGCCGCTGCTCACGCCGAATTCGTCGATGCCCAAGCCCTGCTGCAGCTTGCCCAGTACACCGCCGTCCTGCCCACCCAGGATTGTCTGCGCTGCCGCCAGAAGCAATCCGCTGTCACCGCTGCCCTGCTGATCAGGCGCATGGCCGAGAACCAGCCAGGAAAGCTTTTCGGTATCCGGCACATCGGGCGTGGATACCAGGCGGATGATCGGTCGCTGGGCAGTGCCGGTGACCTCGACACCGGCTTCGACAGCCAGGTTTTTGCGCACGGCAAGTATGTTGAGGCCTGGATTGTCGATCGCGCCCTGGAAATTGATGATGCCGCGCTCGATGCCGAGCTTTTGCCCGTAGGCGTCAAATCGTCCGTCAACTGTCCGGATGCTCCCGCTGGCGCGTGGCAGTCCGGCGTCGTCGGAGTGAATCCGCAACTGTCCGGCCAGCCGGGTTTCGACCCCGGCGCCTCGGAAGTGAAAGCTGCGCCCTAAAGCCGTCTCAAGGTCGAGGTGCAGGGCACGCGCGGCGGCGCTCGACGCGGCTTTTCGCCCAGCGCTACGCTCCGGCAGCGGCTGGAGAATGACCACATCGTCCGACAGGCTCGGTCGGCCGGCTTGCCCGAGCGACCAGTAACCGGCGTCGACGCGCAACTTGCCGCCAACATTAAGGACGCGTTCGACGAGGCGCAACTCGCCTTCGCCGGAGACCGCTAGCCATTGGTCCGGCCGCTGCATGATGCCGACGCGATCGAGGACAAGTTTCAGCCGGGCGCCAGTTCCGGCGGTGCCGGCAGCAAACGGCAATTCGCCACTCGCTTCGACCCGTCCGGGGGTACTGGTCAGGCGGATTATGTCGATGTTTTCATCCAGCGCCAGCACCCGCGGCAGGGTCTGAAAATCACTCTCGAAACTCAGACGGCGCAGCAGCAGGCGCTCCGGAGTGATTTCAACAAGCGCCTGTCCACGTTCGAGCCGCATCCCCAGGTCGAGCGCTCGTAGCGCCAACTTTTCGCCGCGCCACTCGCCACTGAACTGCGGCCGGGCCGCACTTCCGGCCAGGCGCATTTCGCCGTTCAACTGGCCGGCAAGCTGCCAGCCTTCGCCGAGCAACGGGCCGAGCCAGGCCAGGTCTGGCACACGAGCCTGCAGGCGGCCCTGCCAGGGGGCTTGCGCATCGATCAGGGCCGAAACTGCACCACGCGCACTGAGCGCATTGAACTCTGCGCTGATATCGCCCAGTCGACTGCCTTGCAACTGCCCGCTCATGGCCAGCCGCCCTTCCCCCAGGGTCGCCTGCAGACGAGCTTCAGTGAGGCCCAGCGGCAGTGTGCCGAGCAGCAGGTCGCCACTCTCCCGCCAAAGTGTTGCCCGCCCGGCCATCATCCTGGCCTGGGCAATATCCCATTCGCCAGCAAGCTCCAAAGGCTGCGGGTTGGCTCTGCCGAGGGCGTCGAGCCGGGCATAAAGAGAAGGGAACTCGGCCAGCATGGCTTGGGGCCGAAATTGCTGCCAGCGTCCGGCGCTCTGCCAGCGCCCTTGCTCATGTCCCAGGCGATCGATGCGCAAGTTGCCGATCAGTCCGTCGATAGTCGCCGGCCCGAAGGAAATTGCCGTCTCTCCGACCCGCAGCGGTGCCGGCGCTGTGAGTTGGAGCAAGGGTTGCGCACTGGCCGGATCAGCCCTGCCCACGCGGAACTCGCCCAGCGAACCGCTCCACAACATCGCTAGCGCCCCGCCGGGCTTGCGCGCAGATTCCGTCTGCAAGCCGCCATCGAGAGCCAGACGCAGTTCGCGTTTTTCAGGCAGGCCGATGCGGGCTTCAAGATGATGCCGGCTGCGCAGGCCATCGGCTTTTACTTCCACTGCCAGCGGCGGGATGCCGTAGCCCGGCAGTGCACAGGCCGTGCAGCGCAACAGGCCGGCCAGTGCGCCCTGAGCGCCGGCGCCGAGTTGAGCATTGAGCGACAAGCCCCGTACCTCGAGTAGCGAACCCAGATGCAAGCTCGCCGCTTGCGCCTCGCCGGAAAACTCCGGGTCGGCGACGCTGCCACCGACGACGATATTGGCCCACGCATCGCCGGCAACGCCAGGCCAGCCAAGCGCCTCCAGCTTCGGCGCCATCACCTTCAGGCGCAGCGCATCGCCGGCCCTGCCGAAGGCACCGACGGCATTCAGACGATTGCCCGCTGCCTCCAGGTCGATATCAACCTTGCGCAGATGGTTGCCGAGCAGATCGATGTTGCCTTTTCCGGCCAGCTTCTGCGACCCGATGCGGCTGTCGCTCAAGTCGAAGTGCAGGGCCAGTTCAAGCGCCGGACGTAGCGCCCCGTGCAACTCGAAACCGGCGTTGATCACGCTGCGCGGGGTATTTTTTACGTGCAGGAAGCGTGATGGATCGAAATTCTGCAGATTGCCGTGCGCTGCGAATTGACCTTCGCCGGTCAGCGCCAGCCGCCCCTGCGCGGCGAGACGCGCTTCACCGGTCGCCAGTTTCAAGGTGGCAAGTTCGATGGCATCCGGACTCAGGCTGGCGCGTGCGCTCAAGGCATAAAGTGCGTCACGCAGATCGAGTTCGAGCGTCTGGGTATCGCCGCCGAAGTGGGCGCGCAACGGCCCGGCCAGTCTGGTGGGTATCAGGCGGCCATCGAGAGCGCGAGCATTGACGCCCTGCGCGGCCAGGTCAAGTTCGAGTTGGCCGCTGGTAAAACTGCCTTTCCCCTTTAGCTGGCCACCGCCGGCCAGTGCCAGCACCAGTCCGTCGAAGGCCAGCCGCTCGCCCTGCCAGTTGATCTGCGCCTGCAGCGACTCCACGGGCAACAACTGGCGATCAAGTGCACCGCTGCTCCGGTTGGTGACAAGGAAACGACCGCTGAGTGGGGTGTCACCCGGTTCGGCTTGCGCTGCGGGATGGCTGCTCAACTGCGCGTCGACGTCAAGCAATGCCTGCGGCACGCTACCGGCGAAAACGGACGGGTCAAGGCGGCTTAGCAGCAAACTCAGCGAGGCGAGTGGCTGGGCTGAAAAAGGTGTCAACAAGGCATGCAGTTCACCCGAAGCGCCGGCCACGGGTGTTGCCTTGTCTGTTTTTTCTGTCGGGAGGCCAGAGCCGGGGGAATTTTTGTCTTCGATTGTTCCGGTGGCTATCTTTCCGTCGACCTGTAACTTGTCGAGTTGGCCGTTGCCCAGCAGGTTCAGCGAGAACGGCTGGCCGAGTGCAGCACCGGTCAGTACGGCCTGGGTTTTGATCGAAAAAGGCAGTTCGCCGGACAGCGTGGCGTCGGCCGAAAGCGTCAGTTTTCCGAGTTGCGCCAGCAAGCGTTCAAGGCGATGCGTCCGACCGTCGCTGTCAAATACTGCATCAATCCCTTCTGCCAGCGCCAGCGGATTTTCATCAGCCCTGCCGAACAGCAGACGCCCCAGGAGCAAATGCTCGATACGCAAGGCCAGCGGCAATTGCAGGCTGGCCGGCAGCTTTGCCGGCTCGGCGCCGGGGGCAGAGAAAATGCGCAGGCTGGCGGCTTCGATGCGCTTGATCGCCAGTCGGCCGTGCAGCAGTTCGACGGGAGACCAGCCAAGCGCAAGCTGCTCCAACTCGATATCCTGTGTCTCATCCTTCCAGCGCACCGCTTCGGCATGCCAGTCGCCGAGCAGGCGGCCGCCCGGCGCCGTAATCTGCAGGCGGCCAGCGCTGATCTGTACCAGCGACGTGCACAGGAGGCGCAAGCCGCTTTCGCTGCTGCCAAGCCAGACCAGCCCGGAAAGAAGCAGCGCGATTCCGACAGCCACCAACCAGTGCCGGCGCAAGCGTGGGGAGGGAGGAGGAGTCGAGGTGTCGTCGGGCATGTTCAGCCGGTCAAAAAGGCACAGCCAGCGAGAAGTGCAGGCGCAGTTCCTTGTCGAGCTGTCCCCACGCCAGATCAATTGCCAGCGGGCCGGCCGGGCTCTTCCAGCGCGCTCCGGCACCGTAACCCGGCGCCAGCTTCAGGACCTCACGATCATCGGCCGCCTGGCCGGCGTCGGCAAAGACGGCGATTCCCCACTTGGCGTCCAGCCAGTGCGTGTATTCGGCACTGACGGTAACCAGGTAACGTCCGCCCAGCGTTGCCGAACCCTCCTGTACGCCGAGGCTCTGGTAGGCATAGCCGCGCACCGAGTTGCTGCCGCCGGCCCGGAACAGGTAGTCCTGCGGGATACCCTGCCGCGAGGGGGCTGCCGTCACGCCAAGTTCGCCACGAAACAGCAGTCCGTCCGACTTGCCGAGCGGGATGCCCTGGCTGTAGCGGAAATAGGTGCGCAGAAAATTCTGGTCGGAGAGCACGGCTTTCGTTGCGCCTCCGAGTTGCAATTGGGCAACAATGCCTTCGCTGGCATCGAGCGGATCTTCGGCATGTCGCCAGACCCAGCCAGCGGTGGCCGTCAGCGCCCGGTTGGTGCTTGATGGAGCGCCCTCGGGAGACTGCCGTTCGTGTTGCCAGTTGAGCCCGAGGCGCTGCTCGATGCTGCCGCGGAACTGCACCCGCGCTGCGGCAAAAGCGACCCGTTCGATACCCAGCCCCTGTATATCTGATTTTTCAACAAGGGCACCGACACTGACGCGTCGCTGCAAACGATCCGGCGGCAAGAAGATGTCAGCGTAGGCGCTCTGCCGCAACTGCTCGATGCGCGCTCCGGTATTGAGTTCCCACGCCCGACCGAAGAGATCGGCGTTGCGAAAATTACCCTCGACCCGCGCCCCGGTGTTGGAACTGTAACCGGCACCAAGGGAAATTCTGAAGGGAGCGCGTTCGCGCAGGCTGATGATGACCGGCACCCGCAGTTCTTCGCCGGCAGGTTCTGCCATTGGTGTTGCGGGCGCGACGCCATCCTCGTCGGTCGTCAAGGCGCTGCGCTCCAGTTCGACGCTTACCGAGGAAAAATAGGGGGTATTTTGCAGCGCCGTCTGCACGGCCAGCAGATCCTCCTGCCGAAACGCCTGACCGGGATGCAGTGGCGCGCTGTAAAGTTTGACCAGCGACGCCGGATAGCGCTGCAAGCCGACAATGCGAATTTCACCGTAGCGGTAACGCGGGCCGGCGTCATAGACCAGGTGCAGATCGACCCGCGCCGCTTCGACATCCACCTCGGCCTGGCTCGACAGCAGGCGCGCGCCGGCATGATCAACAGCCATCAGCTCACGCAGCAAGCCCTGCTTGGCACTCACCCAAGCGGCCTGCCGGAAAGGTGCCGCGGACGGCAGACCCCAATCGTCAATCAGCTTCTGGCGGCGTTCGGCGGCGAGGGCGCCGCGAATCTCGATGTTTACGCTACCAATATGAGCCCGCAGGCCCGGCTCGACCTGCAAGACCAGGCCGCCGTCAATATCGCGCAGTTCAACCAGCGGGGAGAAATAGCCTTCGGTCGCGAGCAGACCGCCGGCCTCCTTGATCAGCCGTCGTTCGAGCGTGCTGCGCGCCGTCGCGTCCTGCGGCTCACCCTCCGGCCCGCCCAGCGGCAGGTGAGACAGCAGCAGATCATGCACTGCCGATGGCGCTACCAATTGCAGCGCGGCAAACGCCGGGGTCGCCAGGAAAAGTGTCGCCACCATCCCCAGCGCAAACATCTGAAGCCGCTTGTGCATGGCCGGACGGTTTTCCAGGAAGTAGTCAGCTGCTGTGAAAAAATACCTGGCCCCCACCGCAGAGGCGCAAAGGAGCAAAGGTTTCGCAAAGAAAACCTTTGCAAACAAGGGGGGTCCTTCGCGTTTTCTTTGCCCCTTTGCGCCTTTGCGGTGGATTTTTGATTTTTTCACAGGCTCTCAGGCGCCGCTGCGCGGGCCAGCGACATCGGCGTTTTCACCGGCATCCGTCGGCGCTCTGGCAGGCGCGGCGTACCAGTTCGCGGGCGGCACCACGACATTGTTATGTGGCTGATCCATGAAATGCGGCGACATGATCTGCACGCCGTACTGGTTGAACTGATCCTGAATGTTGCAGTGAAGTGCCGAGAGCGTCGGCACGCGGTTGAGCGGTTCGTCCATGTAGGCAAATAGCTCGTATTCGACATAGAAATCCGACAGCCCGCGCTGATAGACAAAAGGCGGCGGGTTGTTGCGCAGACCCGGCGTCAGCCCGGCAGCGGCAATCAGCATGGCATGTACCTGTCGCCACGGCGTGTCGTAACCGATGGTCACTTTGGTCGACACCAGCGTGCCGCGCTCCCCGGCCAGCCGCGAGTAATTGCGGATCGAGTTGCCGATCAGCACGGCGTTGGGGATCGTTACTTCCTCGTTGCGCATGTCGATGATCTTGGTCGAAAGCACGCCAACCTCGCTGACCACCCCGACAGTGCCGCCGATGTCGACGAAATCGCCGACCGTCAAGGCACGCGCATAAACCAGCACCAGGCCGCTCATCAACTGGTTAACGATGCCGGCCGAGCCGAGCGTGAGCATCAGACCGAACAGTACCGAGAGACCCTTGAAAGCTTCGCTGTTGGAGAGCGGAATGTACGGATAAGCCACGGCCAGGCCGAAGCCCCAGACCATGATGCTGACAATGCGTCGCGTCGCACTGACCGTTTCACGGTGCAGTCCGGGAACTTGCGTGCGCCCTTCCAGGACGCTTTTGAAGAAGTTGGCCAGGACATCGTTGAGTGTCTTGGTCAGAAACAGCACCACGAGCACGGTGATCATTCCCGGAACGGCATTGATCAGGCCGCCGCCAAGATTTGTGAAGAGATCCACAAGAAAGCCGCCAAGTTTTTCACTCAGCGGATGCGTCAGCGGGAAGCACGACAGCACATAGGTCAGCCACAGATAGCCGACGCTCAGCCACAGGACGCCCATCACCAGTTGCGCAATGCGCTGAATCAGCAGCCAGGCGTGGCGTGCCCAGCGCATTGTCGCCGAAGCATCCTCGCGGTCAATGGCGCGCTGCAGACGTTCGACCAGTAACAGCTCCGCGCGCCGGATCAGCCAGAGCAGGCTGAAGGCCAGCAGGGTGGCGATTGTGGCGAAAACCAGCGCCATGAGCAAGGCCATCGGACGACGCTGATCCGCTTCGGCACTCAGCGCCTCCGCCAGATTTTTTTCGGCGATTTCGGCGGCCTTCTTCAGCGTGATTTTATCTTCCGGATCGAGGTCGCTCGCCAGCACAGTGAACAACAGGATGTCGCCAATGCGCAGTCCGATCCCCGCGACCCCGTCGAACACCCCGGTTATGTGTTCGATCGGTTGCGTCATCTGCTCCGGCGTCAGCCGACTAAGCCGGGTGTGGGCGCGTTCTGCCCGGACTTCAGGCGTCGCGCCGGCGAAGGTTCCGCGAAAGGTGAAGATCGGCCGGAAATTGAATTCGAGGGTCGCTTCCTTTGCCGGTGACTCGGCGGCCGATAGCGGTGAAGTGCCGATCAGCGTGATCAGCAAGAGCAGACCAAAAGCGAAGTGGGAGAATCCGGTGAAGTTCGAGCGTTTCGATGCGCTTTGCATGGGAGTCACCTGGAAAGGAAATGTTAAGGAGATGCCCCATTATATCGGCGCTTGCACGATGCTTGACACCAGTGGACCGCTAAAAAACCCTATCCGGGTACGTTGTGGCGATGCCTGAAGTCGTTCAGGCTTTCGCTGTCTCCGGAAAAATTGCCGTTCGTACCGCTTGCGCCAGCAAAGCCCCTCTCCGCAAAATAAATCTGACGCAATAGACAAAGGTGCAGGTTTCGCGCTCTGCAGAGCCGGAAATTTTCTGCTGCCTCCGGATACTCTTGCCCATCCCGGCGGAAGCTCGATGTTGGCCAGATGAATTGGTGCCAATACTTTAAAATTCTCCCTTCGCCTTGCAGGCAGGCCGGGAGGCGCTTTGAATTACCTTGTTGTAATATAGCCATTCCATTTTTTCAGCGAGAACTGCCATGGCCGAAATTCAACGTGATCTGACCCGCACAACGCTGGCGATCATCTGCATCCTGCTGTTGATTGTTGCTTCGCTGTGGGTGCTGCGCCCGTTCCTGGCGGCGACTGTGTGGGCCACCATGCTGGTGGTGGCAACCTGGCCGATGCTCAAGTCCCTGGAGCGCCGGTTTGGCGGTCGGCGCGGTCCGGCTGTTACCGTAATGACGCTGGCCATGCTCCTGCTGCTCGTCGTTCCACTCTTGCTGGCGATCGTCACGATTTCCGAGTATGCGGATGATATTACCAATCTGGTCAGAAAGTTCGTTACGGCGGGCTTGCCGTACCCCCCCGAATGGGTGAGAACGTTGCCGCTGGTTGGCGGAAAAGTCACCGTGTTCTGGGAGCAACTTTCTGATGCCGGTCCGGAAGGCCTGGTCGCCAGGGTCCAGCCCTATACCGTCAGTGTCGGCAAATTGATTCTTGGGCAGGCCGGGGGGCTTGGTTTCATGCTCGTCGAGTTTCTGCTGATCGTCCTCTTGTCGGCCATTCTTTATACCAGCGGAGAAACTGCCGCGTCCAGCGTCAGGCGTTTTGGCCGCCGCCTGGCTGGCGACCGCGGCGAGAATTCCATTATCCTGGCCGGGCAAGCCATCCGGGGGGTGGCCTTGGGCGTGGGTGTCACCGCCATCGTGCAGACCCTCCTCGGCGGCATCGGCCTGGCCATCGCCGGGGTGCCATTTGCCTCGCTGCTCTCGGCGGTGATGCTCATGCTCTGCATCGCCCAGTTGGGGCCGGGACTCGTTCTCTTTCCCGCCGTCGCATGGATGTACTGGATTGGCGATACGGGCTGGGGAACCTTCCTTCTGGTGTGGAGCCTGATCGTCGGCACCCTGGATAATTTCCTGCGCCCCATCCTCATCAAAAAGGGTGCCGATTTGCCGCTGCTGCTCATTTTCGCCGGGGTCATCGGCGGCATGCTGGGGTTCGGGCTGATCGGGATTTTTGTCGGCCCGGTGGCGCTGGCCGTGACCTATACCCTGCTCGAGGCCTGGATAGCCGATGAGCTTGGCAGTAGTGACGCCGAGTAAATCCTCGGTCAAGGGGCGTGTCCTGTTCAACAGCAATGGATGGGGGCCGACTGCCCCTTGTTCCTGAAAACCTAACCTCAGATTTCTTCTGTTAGGACCCAATTGGTTTGGCACTTTTCACACCAGCGTG
>NZ_JBMOJE010000019.1:0-55956 GCF_049316945.1 Propionivibrio sp.
TGAACGCGGGTTGTTTGACACCCGTGAATATCTCCGGGAGAGAGACGTAAGAGCACTCCTCGCGACGGGCTGCCGTCGTCAGGGCAAAGAGAATGAACGCCGCTGCGACCCGGTTCGGCTCCTCGGCCAGGGCGTCGACAAAGCGTTTCAACTCATCGCCGGCCAGCGTCCGCTTCCGGATGTTGTTCTCCGGGTGCATGCGAATACCCTTCACCGGGTTGCGTTCGCAGCGCTCCAGCATGATCGCCACGTTGATCACCCGCTTCAACAACGCCAGCAGCCGATTGGCCGTCGCCGGGCAGCACTGAGCCCGCTTGGCATCGTGGAAGCGCAGAATGTCGGCGGTCCGCAGATCGTTGAAGCGGCAGCTACCGAAGGCCGGAGAGAGGTGCAGGCGCCAGCGGGATTCGACATCCTTGGCGCTGCGCAGCGTGGCGAGCGCATTGGGCAGGTACTCGTCGCGGAAGAATTCATTCAGGGTCGGTTCCGTCGCCTTCTGCTGTCGCGCCTCCAGCGGATCGATCCCGTGGGCGATCTGGGCGCGCAGGTCGAGGGCGATGCGGCAGGCGTCGGCCGGATCGAGACCGGGGAAGACGCCAATCTTGATCGCCCTTTTGAGGCCGGGTTGACCCGGTGTGGCGATGGTGTAGCGCAGCAGCCAGCTCTTGATGCCACGCTTGGTCACGACCAGGCGCAGACCGGGGGGCGATTCCAGCGAGGTGTATTCAAGTTCGCCGCTGGGGTGAGTGGCCGGACACGGCGGCAAGCAGTCCAGAGCTTTCCGGGTGAAGCGGATTTTGCGTTGCATCGGGGTTTCTCCTAAAGTTGTCGATACGCCCGGCGCTGGCCGTCGGTGCGTGCAAGGAACTACAAATCCTCTGCTCGGGCCATCAAACCGGCCGGGCAAAGTGCATAGGTTGAACAACGGGAAGGAGCGCCGCCTGCACGGGAGAACCGGCAAGGTCTTCCTTGCCGGCGGCTGATCCATCTCTGGTTTTACGGGCCGGTTTCAGGGGGACTTGGGACCGGCATCGCGCTGTTCCAGATAGCGCACCGTGTCTTCCCAGGCGGCCTGTTCCGCGTGACGGCGCGATAGGCCGGCGCAGAACTGCCGAATGCCGGCACGCTCCTGATAGAACTCCTGTGCGTCATCGTCGAGTGCATAAACTTTCCTGGCCAGTTCCGGGTCGAGCGGTGGGGTGTATTTCGGCGCCTCCACGCGTCAATACTCCGAGGGCAACAACAGGGTGCTGACCGAGCGGTCCCACTCGGTAAGGATCCAGATTCGCGTATCCGGGCCAATGGGGTAGCTCGACTGCAGGCGATCGCCCGATTTCAGGGCGTCTTCGTTCAATCGGGCATCCTCGACCGGCAGGGAACCCCAATCACCCGACAGGTGGCGAGCGAGCAGCGACAGCGGCGTACAGCCGTACTCTTCCAGCGCGGCCAGCGCACCGGGCGTCGCCACGATCCGGCCGGGGGGAAACTTGGGCTGCGTAATCGACAGGGTGGCCGGGTGGTCAGCGTCAGCATTGATGACTTGGTACATGGTTGGTTCTCCAAATGGGAAAAGCCGAAGCACCGTGCAGGGCTTGGGCTTAATCGGTGGGTGGTGGTCAGGTCAGAGGTTTTGACGTCAGGGCCGTGGAACATACAAAACCGCCGGAATCAGGCGGCGATCACGTCCGGTGTCGGGGTGGCGTACTCGCGGCAAAAACGCAGCAGTTCATCGTCCATGCCGGGTTTGTCAGGAACGATCACGATCACGCCATAACCGGAATCGTTGAGGATGTGCACCATCTCAAAACAGTGGCCGGGATGCGCTTCAAGGGTTTCAAAGCAGGGGGCAAAACCGGCCTCGCCATAGCGAACGTCGTTGAACGGGCTCCGGGTCACCCAGATACGCCCTTGATCTTCGATGGCGGCTACGGTGTCACCCGGTTCGATCAGCAGGAACTCGCCCAATTCCTCGAAGGTAAAATCTTCCTGAGCCATTTCATTGAAGCGCCGGGCGAGCAGCGCACGGACATAGCCATCCTTGACTTGGTCAAGGTCGGTCGGGTCAGGCAGAACAAGCATGGTCGGCCTCCTCTGGATCTTCGGCGACGACGGCCACGGTGACCGGCTTGGATTTCTTCTCCTTCTTGCCGGCAGCACCCTTGACCGGCGTTCCTTCAACAATCGCCGGCGCAACCGGTTCCGGCTCAATCTTCTTGGCATCGGGCAGGATGAACGGTTCGCCACCGTCGGCCAGTACGGAGGCTTTCCAGTCAGCCCAATCACCACCCATGACATGCTGATGCGGCGCATCCGGGGCCGGCAACAGCAACCCTTCGTGGCGCAGAGCGGCGACCAGGAAGCCGGCGTTATTGGCCGAGCGTCCGACAAACGCGTCCCGGAAGGTCTTGGCCGGAATTGGTTGATCGACCTTGGTATCTTTCAGGCAGCGCTGGACCCGATTGAAGGGAACTGCCTCGCGGCTGAAATACCCGCCGCCCTCATTGGCGAGCAGGCAGAAATAAACTTCCTGGGTATCGACCCCTTTCAGAACGGCATAGGTAATGCCGCCTTGGGCGTTCAGACTGGTCTTGGGAGCGGTCAGGGTTTTGATTCGCAGGTACTCGATTGCAGAATTCATGGTGGTTTCCTTCATGACGCGTAAAAAGGGAAAGGGCCTTGATCGTGATGACCAAGGCCCTTTCTGAGGGGTACGGCGTTTTCAGTTTCTTGAGCCCATAACGCCGCCAAAGGCTCTTCGGGTTTTGTTCAGCGTTTAATTCGGATGCGCAGATCAATATCAAGTTGTCGCGGGAAGCGGATGGGCACGTAGTGCCGCAGACCAGTGCGCAGCATGGGAACTCCAGTCGGTAACGGGGTGATCCTGGGCTCGAAACCGGGCCAGGTTGATCGATCGGTGATCATTAAAAGAATATATGCACCAAGGGCGGTCGATTACGGTGGGGGGGGGGTGATGGGCCGGCGCATTGTGCTTTTGGCTTTAGCTCTGGGCAGGTGCGAGGGTCACCCGGCATCAGCCACGGGAAAGCGCCCGCGTTGGCCAGCGAACGCCGTAACAAAGGAGTAGGGAATCCTCCCCGTTACTAGCAGGATCAAACCATGCAGAAGAACACAACCCTTCACCCCACGGGCTGGCTGGCCAAGAAACTGGGCCTCTCGATCTCCACAATCGAGCGCCTGCGCGCCCAAGGGTCATCCGAGATTCCGCCCCACTTGATGATCGGCGCCAGCATCCGTTACGCAGACCTGGACGTTGAGGTCTGGATCGAAGAGCGGCTGAAGGCCAGCAAGATTGTCACACCGGCTACCGAAAAAGAGGTACGTGATGAGTGACAACATCCCGTTCAAGCTGGCCGACTACACCATCGGCGACGACGTTGAAGGTCAGGATTCCATCCCGGTCTTCATCACAAAACAGCCTTTCCGCATCCACCCGGACAAATCAAGGGTAACCCGTGTTCACCTGAGCCGGTTCGACGAAAAGAATTGGTGGCTCGTTAAAAGCGCCGTCAAGAAGGCAATGAAAGTCCCGCGCTACTGGGTTGCCGATCTGCATCATGGCGTACTCGAAGACGGCACCAACTTCATCATGCCGTTGACCCACCCCCATCACGGCTGCGAAGGCTACTACGACTCGCTCAAGAAGGCGATCGACAAGGCACGGAGCGCGTGGTGCAAGGTAACCACCGATAACGATGAACGAACTTATAACGTTGGGATCAACAGCAAACTGTGGGCAGAACCCAGTTGGCTCGACGGTGAATGGTCAGACTTCATCGAGGTTGCCTTTCAGGAAAGTACCATCGATACCCTTGAACAAGCCAAGGCACTCTTTGAGCCGTTCCTTCGGCGCCGGATCACCGAGGAGTCAATGGACTGACGGCCGGACCACGACACAGTCGCACACCTGTACTGCAGCACACGCAAACCATGATTAAGTTATAAGAATGCCTCAACCCCTGAAAGGGGTTGGGGCATTCTATTAGCTGTGTGCTACACCGGCAGCACTTGAGTACGGTCCTCGCCCTGGCTGGTTTATTTAATTGAGGAACTTCGTGAAGGGGGTTTGAGCATGAGCTTTCTCGGGCTGTCTGCGAAGCATGTTGCGTCACAATTAAAAAGCCATGTGCTATGTGCAAAACAAGGTTGGCCATCTCAGAATCCTGATCGACCGTCCCTGGCAATTTTTTTGGTTAAAAATTGAAATAGCAAAGGTTGCAATACAGCGTAACCGGCCATGCAGACCTGAAATGTCAAAGTGTGCTCCCGGACGGTGGCGGAATCGCCATAAAGCTGACGTTCAGGCCTTCTTGTTGTAAGGAAGTGCGCTATATTACTGGGTGCCGGTTTACGCGGTTATTTAATACTGTATAAAAACATCAACAAAACGACGCAAAGCCTGTGATAGAGAGCTTTTTCCAATCGTCAAAGGACGCCGAGTTAGGGAGCAGGCGCCATAGTTATGCAGCAAAACTGCTCCCTTTAATAAAGTTGGGCGTCTCAAGCTCCTAAGAAACAGATTTGTAAGTCACTGTTATTATAGAGCGCCTGACCCGCGCGGCGGGATTGGGAGGCTCATAAGTAGTCAACGCGGTTAAATTCCCAAAGTAGCGCAGGTCATTTTTACATCGTGCGTCATGAAGGGAGTCTCGAATGGCAATCGCAACAGTTACTCTGCATAAGTTGGTCCTAGACTCACAAGACTATGGGAGTGACGACGAACACATGGTCTCCCGCGTCTTTTTCGATATGGAAATTGAAGGCAAGAAATACGCAGACCTCTATGCGGATATCAAGCAGCCAATCGGGGGCTCATTCGAATCGTCTGCACTTGAGGTGTCCAGCCCCGCGAACTACAAAGGCACATTCAATTATGAGGCATTCCGCGCCATTGTTGAGCGCTATTACCGCAGCCTTGTCGGAGCTACTGGTTCAGGCATTCGCATTACCGGTTCTTCAAACATCCGCATGCGAAACAACACGTTCGTCCAGTCCGTCACCGACCAATTTGAAGTCAAAGTTTCAGGTGGGCCATGGTAAGCCGCCCAACCCTGCGGTCGACCCCGTTCGCTTCGCTCTCTGGACGCCGCGCGATGAAGCCGCGCAGCGCCGGTCACCTTGAGCGTTAGGCGGCTAAAAATAAGCACTCTACAAGGAAGCACAATATGCACAAGGCCAGAAGCGTCATCCTTCTTACTCTTGCCGCATGTATCGCCGGGTGCGACTCGCAAGATTGGCAACCCTATATGGATAAACCTGAAGTTGCACCACAGGTAACGTTTCCAACGTTGCTTGAGTGCCAGCAATATCTTCATTTCCGTTTCGGTAACATCAACAGCACTGGAACCATGTACTGCATCTCGGGATGCTCAAAATCCCAAACACAGCCGAAACCAAACGAGTTCAGGTTGGGTGAGCTCAACTGTCCAGTTGATGGCAAGCAGATCGTCGGACAGATTATTCCTCGCCAGTGAGTTTCCGCCTAACACTGCGCTCCAAGGGACGTTGAGCGATAAAGCCGCACAGCGCCCCTGAGCTGGATCGTTAGGCACTTCAGGAGAAAGAAATGTTCAATGTAGCATTCAGAAAAAGTTTCGTTTTGTGGCAATCGTCTATCATTTTGGCGACTGCATTGCTTTCAATTCCTGCATTTGCAATTGATTCAAAAATGCAGTTGTCCGGAGCGAGTTTCTCAGATTTCTGTACACGGGCTGACGAGAGTTGGATTAGTTTCTGCAACGGCTACATTCAAGCTGTAATTGATGGTATTCGTGAAGATGATAAAGTTTGCTTCCCGAATGGCACGTCACGCACCGATGTTGTGACCATTACGGAGAGAAAAATTACTGCTTCAAGCCAGCTACGAGCAATGAATGCTCATGATGCTGTTCGCTTGGTGTGGCGCCGTTCATATCCATGTCGGTGAGGCGTTGTGGCCTTATGCCAACATTGCGTTCAAGACGGACGGCTTCTCCGCCGCTTAACTTTGGCGTTACTCATTCCCATGTCCTTCGCATCTCTGATGGAAGCATCATGAAGAAACTATTAGCAGCATTGTTCCTTGGGATCATTTGCTCCTGTGCAATCGAAGGTAGTGCCGAATTCACCCTGTATCGCACAGGTATTGATATGCCCACACAAAAGCACGATGAGACCCTACGGATTGGTATCGCGACTTTTGATCTCCTTCCTCTCAAGAGTGTCGAAGACAACGCCAAATACAACCTCGCGAACTGTGAGTTTGCCCAAGAGCTGTTTAGCGCCAGCCAACCACATTATCGCGGTAGCATATACAGCACCATCAAAGTCAAGTATTGGTGCGAAAAAGGGCGCTTCAAAAAGTGAGTTCGAAAATGGCTAACCCACCATTCCACCGGACGCTGCGCGATAAAGCCACGCATCGCCGAAACATTTTGGTCGGAGGTTAATGATATGTGGTTGATTGCCTACGTCATCGGAGCCCTTGAAATGGGGCTGATCACCGGGCTGATAGTCAAGGTGATAACAAGCGGTGGGTGGTTGAGTACGGTCAACAATCTCGATGGTATTAGCCGCGTATTTGATCACGCAACGTGATGTTGTAGGGGTGATCCCCCTCGGGGAACTTGAACAAACGAACCCTTTGAGGGAGTCTCTGGTTACCAAGCCAAGAGACCACGCCAGTGTGCCACGCCCTTCTGCAAGACCTGAGGTTTTTTCAATTTCTTCTGCGCATTGACCAGGAACTGGCTGCCCAAGCACGAGCGGAAGGTTGTGCATGCGGCGGCGCTTTGCACCGTGCCGACTATCCGCGCAAGCCACGTGCCTGCCCGACAGAAATTCGTGGTGACTTTGATACGCGCTTCAGCTTCTGCTGCAATCGTTGTCGCTGTCGCACGACTTCAAAGTCCGTTCGTTTTCTGGGACGGCGCGTGTATCTCGCGCTGGCGGTGGTGCTGGTATCTGGCCGGCATGCCGGCCAGATACCAGCGGCGACGCGACTTTTCGTGTCGTTGGACATTCCTGTACGTACGCTGCAACGCTGGCGCCAGTGGTGGGGGCAGCAATTTCCGCTGACGCCGCTGTGGCAAGCGTGTTGTGCGCGCTTCATGCCGCCGGTGGCAAGCGATGCCTTTCCTGCCGGATTGCTCGAACGATTTTGTGGGAACGCGGAGGAAGCGCTGATGCAACTCCTTCTCTTCCTGAGTCCGATCACCGTCAGGAAAGTCACATTGCCTGAGGGGTGGTGATCACCCGCAGAGGATGCGGATAGCCAACTCCGACGAGGGCTCGTAGCCTTCACTCCCTGTTGTGGCGCCGCCGGTGCTGCCTCACTGGGAGACCTTCTTGAGTCATGTTGTCGATCCACTGAAACGTGATCGCTGGGCGCGCTTGCGCTTCTCGATCATCGGCCCCTTGCTGGCCGCGCCACCCGCTGCAGGTGAATTGCAAATCGCCTTGACGGCGCTTGCTGCCACATCATGGCGCCACCCGGTCTCTGCCCTGGATGTCCGTTTCGGGGTGTCCACGCTGGAGCGCTGGTACTACACCGCCCGCGCAGCTGCCGACCCCGTGGCTGCGCTCAGAAACCGTCTGCGCGGCGACGTCGGTCGATTCCCCAGCCTCCGGCCCACCGCCATCGTCACTCTGACGACGCAGTATCGCGAACACCCTGGCTGGACAATGCAACTGCATTTCGACAACCTCCGTGCCACCCTGGATGGCAGCGATACACCCGTTCCTTCGTATCCCACCATCCGGCGTTACCTCACGGCCTGCGGAATGTTCCGGCAAGCGCAGCCCAAGCGCGCTACCGCCGGCGCGTTATTGGCCCGGGACCGCCTCGACCGGCTGGAGGTCAGGAGTTTCGAGGTCGACCATGTGTCCGCACTCTGGCACCTCGATTTCCATCACGCCTCACGCAAGGTGCTGGGTCGCGCCGGCTCCTGGGTCAAGCCGATGTTGCTCGGCGTCATCGACGACCGCTCACGCCTGGTCTGCCACCTGCAGTGGTATCTTGATGAAACCGCCGAGAGCTTGGTGCATGGACTCTCGCAGGCGTTCATGAAACGCGGTCTGCCGCGTGCCCTGATGACGGACAACGGCGCGGCCATGCTGGCCGATGAGACCGTCACCGGCCTGGCCGCTTTGGGAATCGTTCATCAGACGACTCTTCCGTATTCGCCCTACCAGAATGCCAAGCAGGAATCCTTCTGGGGACGTGTCGAAGGGCGTCTGATGGCCATGCTTGAAGGCGAGGAATCCCTTACGCTCGATCTCCTCAATCAGGCAACACAGGCCTGGGTCGAGCAGGAGTATCACCGGACGCTCCATTCCGAGATCGGCGCCACCCCGCTGGCGCACTATCTGGCCGGCCCCAATGTGCGTCGCGAATGCCCCAGTACCGCCGTGCTGGCGGCCGCATTTCGCGTCGAGGTGGCACGACGGCAACGGCGTTCCGACGGAACGGTGAGTCTGGCGGGTAAGCGCTTCGAGATTCCCTCCCATTATCGCCACCTCGGCGTGGTGCATCTGCGCTATGCCCGCTGGGATCTGACCCAGGTCGATCTGGTCGATCCCCGTGCCGGTGTGATCCTTTGCCCGGTCAAACCGCTCGACAAGTCCGCCAATGCGGATGGCCAGCGTCGACGCTTGACTCCGGTGATGACCGATCTGTCTCCGCTACCCCCCTCAGGCATCGCCCCCTTGCTGCGCCAGTTGCTCGCCGACTACGCGGCCACCGGCTTGCCGCCTGCCTATTTACCGACTGACAAGGACTGCGCATGAATCAGAAACTCCTCGCCCTTTACGGGTTAAAGTGGAATCCCTTCTCCCCGGAATTGCCGACCGAGGCCATCTTCATACCGCCCCGAATTGAGAACTTCTGCTGGCGTATCGAGCACGCACTGATTCGCGAGGGGGGCTTTGCGATGATTCATGGCGATCCGGGCACCGGGAAGAGTGTGGTCTTGCGCCTTCTGGCCGAGCGCCTTTCGCGCTTGCCGGATGTGACGGTTGGCGCGATCAATCACCCGCAGAGCAACCTGGCCGATTTTTATCGTGAAATGGGTGACATCTTTACGGTGCCCTTGCGCCCACACAATCGTTGGGGTGGCTTCAAGGCATTGCGCGAGGTGTGGTTCGCTCATCTGGAAACAACGCGGCGGCGTGCCGTCCTGCTCATCGACGAAGCACAGGAGATGAGTCCGGCTGTCCTTGGTGAATTGCGCTTGCTGGCCAGCGCACGTTTCGATTCACAGTCGCTCCTGTGCGTGGTGATCGCGGGCGATGCCCGTCTGATCGAGAAACTGCGGCATGAGGAGTTGATCCCGCTCGGCTCACGCATACGCACCCGTTTGGCGACCGAGCATGCGAGCCGGGATGAATTGCTGACCTGCCTTAACCACTTGCTCGCGGGTGCCGGCAATGCCAGTCTGATGACGCCAACGTTGCAGCAGACGTTGTGCGATCACGCGGCCGGTAATTTCCGCATTCTGACCACCTTGGCCGCCGAACTCCTGGCGGTGGCGACCCAGCGTGATCTGCCGCAACTTGATGAGAAGCTTTATCTGGATGTCTTTGCCCAGCCCGAGATGCCAACGCCGCGCCGCGTGGCAGCAGGCCGCTGATCCGGAGTCAATGCCCATGCGCCCCGACTCCCGCCCCGTTACCTTCACGATCAACCTGCCGACGCTGCCCGATGAGGCTGTCATCGAGATTCAGGACTTCCTCTTCGAGATCCTTGAGTTGTTCGAAACCCATTACGGACGGCAGATCCAGCGATTCCTCGATGATTACTCTGCTAGCAACATCGTCTATTCCAATCCGCAGGCTAATCTGACGGAGGACGACCCTCCTTTCTGATCGCAGTGATAATGCGCCTCAGGCACAAAATGCCGGTGGCGCATTGCTTATCGCTTCCCGCTCCACGAACCATCGCAGTACGTGCAAAGCAGGCCATCAAATCAGGTGACCACACTCAGGTGGTGGTATGTAGGACTGATTGCAATCATTGCCTACCTGTTCGCGATCGGTGGTGGGCGGGTTTCAAAAGTTCTCGTGACGCTTACATTAACGATGGGGCTTGCCCTTCTCTTTATTGGGTTCGGTTTTATTGCAGCGATAGCAGGCTTCATCGCTTTTACTATCGTTATGGAAATACTCCCGCAACTTGCGGGTAAGAAAGAAGAGCCAGATGAACCATTTTGAGTGGCGTTGGTGGTGAGGCATCATGAATACCCCCTCTCTCGAAGATCTAGATGGCAGACTGCTGGACGGACTCGATTTCTGCGCGGCGACCTACGCACTATTCGAATCCGTTCGTAGCACGCCCGAAGGTGTCAAGAGTTTGTGCCTTCGCTCTGGTCCAACAGAGAAGCGCCTGCTAGAAGAGCTACTTCCGATCTGCCGATATATCCAAACCTATTATCGTGCGGGGAGATATATCTCTGTACGCTGGGTCAACGGAAGCCAGTCATACGACGCCGAACTCCACCAGCATGGCGAGTACATCACGCAGGGATGTTACAAGCCCATCTCATACCTTGAGGCCAGCGTCCCCTGTACCGCAGGGTTAACCCCCAAACGGTTGAATTTCGCCATGCTCGATGACGTGCAGGCCAAGCTTGGAAAGCATTGGCTGAACGACAAGCTCATACACCGCGACGGAGACAGCGAGACCATGACTGGATAGCTCGGGCTTGCATGTGGCGCCTTGGTGAATGATTTGATTTCGTAGTTTCTGAAGCGCAGTGCATTCTGCAAGGAGCTTGTCATTTGTTTCCTTCCGCTTGATTGCCTGAATGTCCATTCCTGCGAGTTCCGAGAATAGTTGCGCCAAAAGGCTCGAATATCGGTCGAACCCCGGCTGACCAAGTGCTTTCTCGACGATGATGCCAGCCAGACCTTCGCTGAGCACCAAGCCATGCACGACTGGCTTGAGCAACGTGGCCTTGAGCAGTATTTCAATGGCAGTGACAAAGAAGACGACTGCTGCCGAGTTGTGTCCGCCTTGGGCAAGCCGTTTTCCTTCTTGAATCGCGTCAACAGCGGGACGCATGACTTGGGGATTCGCAACATAGAAGGACCGAAGGCGATCCGCCGTAAACTCACCAATGGCTTGAACTGTGTGCTCGGGATAGAGTTCGCGACCTATTTGGTCGTACATCTCGTCACGGGCAGCATCGGTCGGGTCGTAGCACATAGGGGGCTAACGAATAATAGGCGTGCTCGCCCGGAAGCTACTTGTTCTTTGCACGAAGTGCATCCACCTGATTCTTGAAACCGGCATCCGAATAGTAGAGCCGCTTATACGCGGCCTGCAGCTCCGGCTGTATCCCAGCTTGGGCGACCTGACGGGCGGTCGAGACGAAGAGCGTGTAGTACATTAATGCTGCGAAGGCCACTGCAATGATGACGGGCGTCCACGAACCAAACGAAAAGGCAGTGGCACCACCAATCAGTGCGCAACCCGTCGCAAGCGAGACGAACGACATTGAGTGGTCAAGCTGCAATGCAACTGCCAGCGCACCCCGCTTGCGTGCTTCCTCATCATCTTCTCGTACCAACCGGTCCGCTATGTCCGATGGCACGAAGGGAGTTTGCGGATTCATAGGACCAATGCACGCCTAACGAGCACTAGGTTAGGTTTCTGACCCACGCTCATGCTTCCAACTCCTTCATTACGAGGACGGGGAAGTGTTGCTGAATTGCTCTCATAGCTTCGCGAATAAGCGGTAGCATAAAGTCCCCCTTCTGTCGGCTTTGCTTGATGGAAAGCCAACTCGTTTTGTTGATGTTTTTATGCACTATTAAATAACCGCGTAAAACGCCACCCTGTAATATAGCGCATTAGCTTACAACAAGAAGGCCTGAACGTCTGCTTTATGGCGATTTCGCCACCGTCCGCTCATGGCCGGTTGGGTGAGTTCGCCAATGGCAGCTACGGAGCGGTCCAGTTCGCCGAACCTGGATTTGGCTGACAGGCCGCTTTCGGGCAACCGCTACGGCCGCTTTGGGTTGTCAAGGGGCAGTGAATGACAGAAATCGAACGGCGGGTGACAGCCTGAAGCAGGCATAGGCTCCACTGATCATTTCCAACACGATTGTGGTCTCATGAAAATCGCTTAATTCAATCCTACATTGCACATAACCAATAAAATTGTGCGGCTACGTATGAGGATAGGTTTCATGATGCCCAACGAAGACAGGGTTCGTCCAACAAACGGTTCGATCGTGGCTTCGCACGGTAACCTTATTCGTTGGGCCTGATTGAGGCGCGGCATTGCCTTAAGTGCACCATTATTTGCACTTTTCTCCCAGTTTTTCCAACGCCCTATCCTTGCCCAGAAGGTAGTCGTCGACGTAAACCCTTCCCTCACGTCCCCCTGTGTAGAGTACATCCCTAAACCCGTAGCCGCTAATGTCGCCAAAGATGCCATCGCCACGATCGGGGTCGTAGCCCCCATACCACTCGAGAATGTAAAGACCGCTGGGCCCGTCGGCGATGAAATAGCCACAGCCTCGTACTCTTAAAACGATTGTAATTGGTGCCTCCGATGGACTTGCTGCTCTCGACCCTGGCTTGCTTGAGCCTTTCCCGCTTGAGGGCTTTGAACTTCGGCCTGATGTTTGTACGGGAATAATGCCTACGGTCTTTCCGTCGACCAGCATCTTTCCGCGCGAAGGGCAAATGGTCACGCTCGGATAGTAGGCATAAAGATACTCGTATGAACCAGATACCTCATATATCGAGCCATCGGATGTTCGAAATATTTCTCCATGATTACCCATAAGGGGACTGGGGGCCATCACCGATGTATTGAAGCATTCCTGCCCGTAAGCTGGCATGCACGAAAGAAGTATTGCTATGGCAAAAAGCGGTCGCATGTTTTTCCTTTTTAGCAGGCTCAGTAGAGCTAACCGGCCCTGCGCGGCTTTATCGCGCCGCGTCCAGCGATCGAAGGGAGCGAGGTTAAGCGCCGTGTTCAGCGTCCGCAGGCCTAAACCTTGGATATGCAATATCAAGGTTTGCGCACCTCTATTACGGTGTCTGGTGTTTTCTGCAGCTTCGGGCGTTGTAACTCACGATCACCAGCGGCCAAGCACATGAACTGAATTTCTGAGCGTGGATAGTTGCCTAGGATGTAGGGCGGTTGTGTTTCCTGTGTAGACACGATCTGAAGCTCTTTGCCGAGGCCGGTGCAGTGCCGTGAAGCTTCGCCAATAATCTCAGCTTTCATGTTCCCGAGACCGGGGAATCCAGTAGCCTGCTGCTTGGCGATCATGTAAGTGTCTTGCCCCATTTGCACGATGCCTGTATGGGAAGCACAGGCGGTCACAGCGAGCGAGACGATGGCGATGCCGACAGAGTTCTTCATTTTTTTTCTCCATGTGAAATGGTGCTGATTCGCGCATTTGACGCTGAACGAATTCGTTAGCCTTTGATTCTCCACTTTCGTTGAGTAGTGAAGCGAGGCCGCGAGCGATAACTTCGTGGAACAGGGCAACACGACCAGCTATTTGGGCGCGGTTTTCGGTTTTCATTTCTTCAGAGAGACCTCGTTGCTTCACAAGTTCAGCGAATCGTGCTACGTCTTCTGGAAGAAATACCGGATTGTGAACAAGCTCCTCGTGACACTCGTAGCAGAACACGACTGACTCTCCTTCATGACCCCACGGGCACGAAGGAAACATGCCTTCTGTTTTTGTGCCTTTGCGGTTGGTAGAGCGACCGAAAAAACGTTCAGCAACGTAGTGATGACTTGTTGCATGGCTACGGCCTTCAACGGTCGGGCGCGCGTAGGTACCCTTCGTTCGGTGTAGCTCACATCCACAGATTGCGCAGTGCTCTATCATTTGGAATGGCAAACGTTTGAATTCAGCGGCTGCCGAAGGCGGTCCGCTGGAATGAAGGGTTAGAGCCCAACTCGCACAGGGAGAACAGAACCTGCAATTTCAACAAAGGCGTACTCCTTCGCTCGAAGCAGTTTGTTGAGTGCAAATCTGACATTGGAAGGATCGGGGACGGGGCCATGAGTGATTCTGGCGAGAGGTAGCTTGTTGTTATTCACGCCTGCCATCGGGCTTGGATCGAGGCAAACATATGGAGTAAGGCCGTAAGGGCCATCTCGGAACTGCACATGGTCTTCCTCGCCCGGCGAAACGATGTGGCATAGCCGCCACTCTTCCTCAACTGCGAATGCCGAATGCTTAAAACAAAAGAGGTAGTCAGCAACCTCGCTTCGAACGAAATGGCAGCATCTTGCGATCAGGTTGTTAGCGTCCGCGACCGAGATATCCTGCGTTGCCTCGTCGAGAATCTGCACTGTGAGTTCTAAGACCTCAGATATCAGCCGTTTCTGAATGTCTTCGTTGTAGATAACTTTTCGAAGAAGGAAGTTCTGGGTCGAATGAACTTCCCCCCACCGCCGACCTATCTCTTTGGCTTTCAATCCAAGCGCGTAACCGCCCCCTGTTCCAGCATAAACCCGCCATTGATTCAGCAGGTCATCTCGCTCACAGAAGCAGGCTATATAGCAGTCGAACATTCCATCGAAGGCATTCGCCGTATGCAGGGTTCTGCCCAAAAACTCTGAGACCACTTCGTTCGATGAACTTGCAAGGAGGTCTTGAACTATCGAATTAAATAGAGCCATTCCGTAGGCAACCTCTGACGCATCATTCAGGAATCTGTAGTTCGTCGCCCAGAGGCGAGACGATTCGAGGATGCCGCGCATGCCGGCCGAATTCGTGTAGTGAAACAGAAATTCTGGTGGAGTGGCCTGAACGTGCTTCCGCGATCCCGCAAGCGTTGAGGAGGTTTTTTCGAGGGCAGTATCTAGTGCGGCGAAGTCGAGAGTCATGGCATTTTTGGCTCTAACTTTGTTATCGGGAGCAATTTTGCTGCATAACAATGGCGTCTGCTCCCTAACTCGGCGTCGCTTCAAGAATTGAAAGTCTATATATCACTGGCTTTGCGTCGTTTTTGTGATGTTTTTATACAGTATTAAATAAACGCGCAAACCAGCACCTTGTAATGTAACACTATTGCTTAAGACAAAAGTAGGAATGCTTAATGGCGATTTCGCCACCGTACGGTAATGGCCGGGTGGAGCCTGCCAACGCCATTGAAAACCAGCACTTTGAACGGCTGGTTGACCCGGAAAGGGGCCATCCAACCCCTAGCATTTTCAGGGTCGCGAATGACCGCAATCGCTGCGAAGCCGAGGTTCAGTCGTAAAAATGAGTGCCCCTGATTCTATGACCGCTTTCGGGTGTGGTCTCCAGGTCAACGTCGGCTATGGAGAAAAATCCTGAGCGTCCGCTGATGGCCGGGAGGAACCTGCCAACCGCATCGAATATTTGCACTTTGAACGGCGGGTCAACCCTGAAAGCAGCTTTTGAATCCCTTGCATTTTCAGGACCGTGAATGACGGCTTTCGCTGCATTGCTGTTATTGGGACGAAAAGCCTGACTGGCTCATCTGGGTCGTCAACGGGCAGTGACTTGCAGAAATCGAGCGGCGGCTGACAGCCCGAAGCAAGCATAGCCGCCACGATTCATTTCCAACCAACTGAGATAAGTGGCAGCTAATGCCCGCCTGAAGGTAAGAGGGTACTATGAACACAGGCTGTCGTGGAGAAAAGCAGGGGCAGTAAGGATGCCCAGATGAACCAGATATGGACCAGACGGTGTTTCAGACCACAAAAAAGCTAACCGCTTGGTTGGCTTAAGTGTCTGTATTACAACCACTTTCCTGGTAGGTCGGGCGAGATTCGAACTCGCGACCAACGGATTAAAAGTCCGCTGCTCTACCAACTGAGCTACCGACCCGGAAAAACGAGAACGGCGGATTATAGAGATCGTATAGAAGCCTGTCAACGCTTGCGCTTTCGCACTTGTCCAGCCCACTTTGCGTAGCGGGAGCAGGGCCTCCCAATGTTGTTCACACATTTGGCGATTGCTTTGAAGTAGCGCATGCCAAAGTACTGTAAATTAAGGTCTGCCCAAACCTATTCACATCCTCTGCGTCAATCAGAAATTTTCGGTGTGCACCGGTCTTCCGCCGCATTCGGGCATGTCAGGGAGACAATCCTGGTGGGAGTCACCCTGATTCTGGCGATGCCTTCGCCAGCATTGAGGAACGCATTAGCCTGAGCAAGAAAAAAGGCCGACTACGTGTCGGCCCTCTGTGGTGGCTTGAAGCCTTACTTGAGGCTGAGAATCCATTTTGCCAGCTTGGAGGCTTCATCAGGCTTGACCGTGGCGTTCGGCGGCATGAATGCCAAGTTGGCCTTGCCTTGTTTCTGCCAGCCCAGACCCGCCGGTGCCGGAGTGCCCTTGAGAATGGTTTCAGTAATCTTGGCTTCGGCATCCTTCTGGCCGGCGTACTTCTTGGTGACATCCTTGTAGGCCGGACCGATGACCATCTTGTCGACGGTATGGCAGGCGAGGCAGCCCTTGGCCTTGGCCAAAGCTTCGTCAGCCTGAACTGCACCGGCGGACAGGACGCCAGCAGCGACCAGCAGGGATAGGGTGATTGTCTTCATTCTTTCTCTCCGTTGATGAAAGTTAATTGCCAATAAACAATAATATTCCACTTTGCCACCTAATCTCAAGGGCGGCTTGAGATTGCAGAATGGGATGTTAGTTTAACGCGCTTGCAAGGAAAAACGTTGACCTGGAATCGTCAAAGTCAATGCTGCCCCGAACTGGCCAGCAGCACGCCGGCACCGACGAAGACGCCGCCAAAGAAACGATTCTGCGCTTTCAACGACCTGGCATCATGCAGCCAGCCACGCAGGCGCGAAGCCAGCAGGGCGTAGCACGACATCACCACCATATCGACGCCGCACATGGTCAGGCCAATGACCAGGAATTGCGACCACTGCGGGAGTGCGGGATCGATGAACTGGGGCGTCAGCGCAGCGATGAAAACAATCGCCTTGGGGTTGGTCAGATTGACCAGCAGACCTTCGATGAACAGGCGGTTCGGGGCAATGCGCAGGCTCGTCTCATCAATCTCTTGCGGCGCGGCCCGCCACTTCTGGATGCCGAGCCAGATCAGGTAGGCGGCGCCAACCAGTTTGACGATGTTGAAAGCCAGGGCGGAAGTCTGCAACAGCGCACCCAAGCCGACGGCAACCGCCAGCAACTGGATGAGCAATGCGGCCTGCAAGCCGAGAATGACGCGCAAGGCCGACCAATACCCATAGCGCAGCCCGGTGCTCATCGACGCAGCGGCGCCCGGACCGGGCGAAATGGCGATCAGGATGGCGGCAAGCAGGAAGCCGAGCCATACGGAAAGTGTCATCAGGGATCAGCGCCGCTTCAACTGGCTGATGTCGCGTACGGCACCAGTTGACGCCGAGGTGGCCATCAGCCCGTAGGCCTGCAATGCCTTGGAAACGACGCGGGTACGCGCCTTTGCCGGCTGCCAGCCAGACTCGCCTTTAGCCTCCATCGTCGCCCGGCGTTGCTTCAATTCGGCATCGGCAACCGCCAGATGAATGCACCGGTTGGGAATGTCGATTTCAATGCGGTCGCCCTCTTCGACCAGCCCGATGGTGCCACCATCGGCGGCTTCCGGCGAGACGTGGCCGATCGACAGCCCGGAGGTGCCGCCCGAAAAGCGTCCGTCGGTGAGCAGCGCGCAGGCTTTGCCCAGCCCCTTGGATTTGAGGTAGGAGGTCGGGTAGAGCATTTCCTGCATGCCGGGGCCGCCTCTCGGGCCTTCGTAACGGATCACCACCACGTCGCCGGCAACGATCTCGTCGGCAAGAATGGCTTGCACCGAGGCATCCTGGCTTTCAAAAACCCGCGCCTTGCCGCTAAATTTCCAGATGCTTTCATCAACCCCGGCGGTTTTTACGATACAGCCGTCGAGCGCGATGTTGCCGAACAGGACGGCCAGGCCACCCTCTTGCGAGTAGGCGTTGGATTTGTCACGAATGCAGCCGTGGGTGCGGTCGAGATCAAGCTCCGGGAAGCGGCGATTTTGCGAAAATGCCGTCTGCGTCGGCACGCCGCCCGGCGCAGCACGGAAGAATTCAAACACTTTGAGGTCGTGGGCGTGATTCATCACGTCCCAGGTGGCGATGGCCTCGCCCAGTGTTTTGGTGTGCACCGTCGGCACGTTGAGGTGCAGCAGTCCGCTGCGCGCCAGCTCGCCGAGAATGCCGAAGATGCCGCCGGCACGATGCACGTCTTCAATGTGGTACTTGTCGGTCATCGGCGCGACTTTGCACAGGCAAGGCACTTTGCGCGAGATGCGGTCGATGTCGTTCATGGTGAAGTTGACGCCGGCTTCCTGCGCCGCCGCCAGCAGATGCAGCACGGTATTGGTCGAGCCGCCCATGGTCACATCGAGCGTCATGGCGTTTTCAAATGCTTCGAAGGAGCCGATCGAGCGCGGCAGCACCGAGGCGTCATTCTGCTCGTAGTAGCGGCGGCAGAGTTCGACGATCTGGTGTCCGGCCTTGAGAAAAAGCCCCTTGCGGTCGGCGTGGGTGGCGACCAGCGTACCGTTACCCGGCAGCGAGAAACCGAGCGCCTCGGTCAGGCAATTCATTGAATTGGCGGTGAACATGCCGGAGCAGGAGCCGCAGGTCGGGCAGGCCGAGCGTTCGATCTCCGCCAGATCGGCATCCGATACGCTGCTATCGACGGCCTTGACCATGGCGTCGACCAGGTCGAGGTGAATCGTCTTGCCCTGAATCTGCACCTTGCCGGCTTCCATCGGGCCGCCGGAAACGAAGATGGCCGGAATGTTGACGCGCATGGCCGCCATCAGCATGCCGGGGGTGATCTTGTCGCAGTTCGAGATGCAGACCATGGCATCGGCGCAATGTCCATTGACCATGTATTCGACCGAATCGGCGATCAGGTCGCGCGAAGGCAGCGAGTAGAGCATGCCGTCGTGGCCCATGGCGATGCCATCGTCGATGGCGATGGTGTTGAATTCCTTGGCGATGCCGCCGGCCGCTTCGATCTCGCGCGCCACCAGTTGCCCCATGTCCTTGAGGTGCACATGCCCGGGCACAAACTGGGTGAATGAATTGACCACGGCGATGATCGGCTTGCCGAAATCGCCGTCCTTCATCCCGGTAGCCCGCCACAAGGCGCGCGCGCCAGCCATGTTGCGACCGTGGGTCGAGGTGCGGGAACGATAATCAGGCATGGTGAATCTCCAGAACAATAACAATCGAAATCGGTCAACAAGCCAGCAATTCTACCGAAGATGTGCTGCATTGAGTTCGCCTCAAAGGTACATTGCATCGCTCTGCGCTAGAATCCATTGCTTTCTCTTTGACACGTCCATTGGCCGTATCGTTCTCGCAATGCAAATTAAGGAATGTTCATGTACAAATGCGAGTGCAGGCTGGAAGCCCCACCGAATGGCGTTCTACAAAGGCATGCTATGGAAAGGCAATGAACACGCCACTCTTCAGTGTTTTTGTTTGTAGATCGCCTGTTCATGAGCTCTGCGGGCTCTCCGGTTGGTATGGCTATCGACCGGAGATCGTTATTTATTCATTCACCCACGTCATTCCGGGTCAAGCCGGAATGACGGATATATGTTGAGTTCGCCATGTTGATTCATCCGCAGTTCGACCCCGTTGCCCTCTCGCTCGGCCCGCTGGCTATCCGCTGGTACGGGCTGATGTATCTCCTGGCTTTTTTCCAGTTCTGGTGGCTTGGCAAGCGGCGTATCGAGACGCATCCGCAATTTTCGCAAACCGGCTGGACGGTGCCGCAACTTGATGACCTGCTGTTCTATGGCGTGCTCGGCGTAATTCTTGGCGGTCGCCTGGGACAGGTGTTGTTCTACGAGCCCGGTTACTATTTTTCCCATCCATTCGAAATCCTCGCCGTCTGGAAGGGCGGCATGGCTTTTCACGGCGGCTTGCTCGGCGTGCTGATTGCCATGGCGCTTTACGCCCGCAAAACGAAACGCACCTGGCTCGAAATCACCGACTTCATCGCGCCGCTGGTTCCGCTCGGTCTGGCTACCGGCCGCATCGGCAACTTCATCAATGGCGAATTGTGGGGGCGCATCTGTGACCCGGCCTTGCCCTGGGCGATGATTTTCCCGCAGGTGGATAATCTGCCGCGCCATCCGTCGCAGCTTTATCAGGCCGGTCTGGAAGGCGTGCTGCTGTTCATTGTCCTGTGGGTTTTTGCGAGTGGCGTGCGGCCGCGTGGCGCTGTTTCCGGGGCGTTTCTCGTCGGCTACGGCTGCTTTCGCTTTATTGCCGAGTTTTTTCGCACGCCGGATGATGGTATCTTTGGCCTCTCGGAAGTCATCAGCATGGGGCAATGGCTGTCCCTGCCAATGATTCTGCTGGGGATTGCTTTGCTCGTATGGTCTTACCGGCGAAGCGTCTGAACGAATTTCTGCTACCGATCGGGGAAAAAAATGTCCGATGGCATTGTTGCAAGAGGAATCAAAAAGGTTCGCAAGCTACTGGGCGAGCATTCCGCTACGGGTGGACTCAGCGAAAGACAGTCGGCCCAGATACGCGAACAACTCAAGGATTGCGCTGCCGGTCTCGGCGGCGAAGTGTCAGCACGGCAACGCGCGGCGCGCCTTGCCGACACCTATCTGGAACTTGACGATGTTGGCCGCAGCGCTTTTCTGCGCATCATCGCCACTGAATTCGGCCCCGATCCGAAAGCGGTAGAGAAGGCGCACACCCGTTACCAGGAAGCGCTTGGCACCGATGCGCAATGGGCGGCCGAGTCTGAACTGCGCACCGCCTTGCGCTCGGCCCGTCTACACATCCTGACCCAGTTCAACGCGCTGGCGCATGGCATGAAGTTTGTCGTCGACCTGCGTGCCGACCTGCTGCGCTATCTGGACAAGGATGCCGCACTGCGCGCTTTTGACCGCGAAATCGAAACCCGGCTCGGTGCCTGGTTCGATGTCGGCTTCCTGGAACTGCAACGCATTTCCTGGAGTTCGCCGGCGGTGTTGCTGGAAAAACTGATCGAATACGAGGCGGTGCATGAAATCCGCTCGTGGAGCGACCTGAAGAACCGCCTCGATTCCGATCGCCGCTGCTACGCCTTTTTTCATCCGCGCATGCCGATGGAACCGCTGATCTTCGTCGAGGTGGCACTGGTCGAAGAACTGGCTGACAGCGTGCAGGCCCTGCTCGACGAGCACGCACCGGTTTTCGATGCGCAGCGCGCCAAGACCGCCATTTTCTATTCGATCTCGAACACCCAGGTCGGTTTGCGCGGAGTTTCCTTCGGCAACTTCCTGCTCAAACGCGTGGTCGATGATTTGAAGCGCGACTTTCCACGTCTGGCGACCTTCGCCACGCTGTCGCCGATTCCGACCTTGCGGCGCTGGGCGGAGAAAAACCCCGAGGCCTGGCAACAGGCTTTCAGCGAGGACATGGTGCAGCGTGTGGCGCGCCATGTCGGTTCAAAAGGCGTGGCCATTAATTCGGCGGAGGATATCCGCACCTTGCTGGCTGATGATGCCTGGGTCGCCAACACGCGTCTGGCCCGGGCCTTGCAGCCTGGATTGGCCCGGCTGGCTGCGCGTTACTTGCTACTCGCCAAGGCCGGCAGCCGCCCCTATGATCCGGTGGCCCGCTTTCACCTCGGCAACGGCGCCCGCATCGAGCGCATCAACACCCTGGCCGATAATTCGGCAAATGGCCTGCAACAATCCTTCGGGCTGATGGTCAATTACCTTTATGACCCGGACGCCATTGAAACCAACCTGGAGGCTTTTTCCCGCGAAGGCGTGGTCGCTACCTCAGGCGCCGTAAGACGGTCGGCGCAAATATCATGAATTCAAGAGCTTTTCGGGTCTTTTGTATTTGATTTTCTTCCCGTGTCTCATCATCTTTTAAAGGAAAACACTGTGAACTTATCGCACATTGAACATATCGGAATCGCCGTAAAAAGTCTGGACGAAGCGATCCCGTTCTGGGAAAAACAGCTTGGCCTGAAATGCTACGCCGTCGAGGAAGTCAAGGAACAAAAGGTCAAGACTGCTTTTTTCAAAATCGGACAAACCAAGATTGAATTGCTGGAATCGACCGACCCGGAAGGCCCGATCGGAAAATTCATCGAGAAGAAAGGCGAAGGCATTCAGCATCTGGCCATCGCCGTTGAAGGGCTGCAAGCCAACCTGACTGAACTGGAAGGAAAAGGCGTGCAACTGATCGACAAATCGCCGCGCAAGGGCGCAGAGGGCTTGAATATCGCCTTCCTGCATCCGAAATCGACCCATGGCGTCTTGCTTGAGCTGTGCGAAGATCCCAAGAAGTAATTCCCTTCTGGAAATCAAGTCAGACCATAATGGCTGAACCAAACGGGTATGACTTTGTAAGGCACCCCAAATTATGAAAGTCCTGCCCGTTTCCCTCACCCCCGCCCCCTCTCCCAGAGGGCGAGGGGAGGTTCGAGAGTCGCTAGCGCGACTTTAACGGTAACCGCTGACAGGTGGCCGCCTGATTCTGAACATACAGAAGGCCGCCCGATTCTCGCGGTTTCAACCCTTAAGGTGGATCGTCGATGACCTGGTTTTCTTTGCCGATAACACAAGCGGATAACAAGGCCGCGTTCTACGATTCCACAAGCGCAACGCGTTGGCTGGCCGGGCAACCGCAAGCCAACGCGCCAGCCATGCTGGCCGAATTGGTCACTCAGATTCAAGCCTTCAACGGCTGTGGCACGTCGCCACGCGAGCGCTTCAAAACCCTGGAGGTGTTGCGCAAGACCCTGTTTGCCGTCAGCGGCGAGTGCCAGCGACGCTACGAAAACAAGGCACTGCCACTGTTGCCTGCGGAACAGTTGGCACTGGACATGTCGCGCCAACTCTGGCGCGCCTGTCGGGTGGCCTACCTGCATTGCCTGCGTGCCTGCCTCGATGGCGATCCATCAATCGCCGAGCACAGCGCCAAGGTGGCGCATCGCGTGCTGTCCTGCCTGCGCATGGAACAAATGAACTGCTATCTTGCCGGAGCCGAACTTGATGCGGATTTCTGGCGCAACCTGCATGCCCTGCTGGCCTCAGCCGAACGACTTGGCGTAGTGCGCGAGCCGGTTGCAGACCGCCTGCTTGGAGAAACCAGCGAATCAACGGTTAGCGGTCAATACTGCATGATTCTGCTGCTGCATCTGGCCTGTCCTTTTTCCCTGGCGCGCGCCCAGTTTGCCGCGACTATCCGCTGGTTCGCGCGCTGGCGTGAGCAGGTGGCGGTGCTCGGTGAGCCGGATATTGGCTCAAAGGCCTGCTGCATCGCACTCGATCTGGCGCAGGAGAGGCCGCTGCATGACAACCTTCGGGTCGCCGGCGTCGGCCGCTGGCTTTCGATCGGTGGCGTGTTGCGCAAGATACGCAAGCGGCTCGAACTTCTGGTCGCTGGAGAATCCCCGGAAAGCCTCAAGCTCGGCAGCGGGCTTTCAAGTGAAGCTGCTGTGGCATTGCTGAACGAACTTTACGATCATCTGAAATGCCCGCGACAATCCGCTCCGGATGACCCTGTGGATGTCTCGCAGATTGCTGTTGCTGCTGGACTCGAAAGCATTTATCGACTATTGGGCGGCAAGGGCCTGAAGGATTCTTTCATGCCGGCTACGTCGTTTGACAGTCAGCTCAACCAGCAGCAGATTGCCTTGTTCGGCCATGTCGTGCGCGAGACAGAACCTGGCGTTGAGAGCAACACCGAGACCTGGCGGGCCGCACAACAGGAAGCCGGCAAATTGCGCCTGATACGTCCTGCCGGGAGCGGCGCGTCGCGCCTGGTGCTCAAAGGACTGCTGGCCATTCAGTTGCCACAGCATGAAAATTACGCATTGGCTACCATCAGCAGCCTTTATTCACGTTGCGACGGCAGTCTGAACATCAGCGCCAGCCTGCTTTCCGGGGAGCCGACGCCACTGCTTGCCGAAATGCGCGAGAAACCTTCCGGAAAGATTTCACGACATCCGGCCTTCCTGCTGCCGGCGACTGAAGGTGGCAATCCGGCATCAGTATTATTGCCGGTGGGCGTGCCGGCGCGCTCCTTGTCGATCCGTTTTTATGAGGCGCAGAAGCACACCCTGCTCGCCCTTGGCCTGGCGGATTGCAATGAGCGCGGCGGTGACAACGAGCGCTGGTCGGTTGCTGCCGCCGTCGCGGTAGCGTTAGTGCTCGAGTAACGATCCATAGTGCATCTGCGCCGCATGAACACTGTCCTGCTTGTGCTGACCAATCTTCCGGATCTGGCGACCGCCGAAACGCTGGCTACCGCCCTTGTCGAAGGCCGGCTTGCCGCCTGCGTCAATATCCTTCAGCCCTGCCGCTCGGTTTATCAATGGAAGGGGGCGATCGAAACGGCCGACGAAGTGCCGCTGCTCATCAAGACCACCGAGGCGCGCTATCCGGCCCTTGAATCGGCAATCCGCGCTCGGCACCCCTACGCAACGCCGGAAATCATCGCCGTCCCGGTGGTGCGCGGCCTGCCCGACTATCTTGCCTGGGTTGCCGCCGAAACCCGGGCAGACAACTGAGACCTTCATGGCCTGTCGACTTACCCACTTCTTCTTTTTCCTGTTGCTGATTTGTTCGCTTGCCCATGCCGAGGATTTGCTGCATCCGTCGGTGGCCTTCAAGCCCACCGCTCGCGCACTTGATGGCCAGACGATTGAAGTGCGCTTCGAGATCGCCAAAGGCTATTACCTGTACCGCGACAAGTTCCGTTTCGCTGCCGAGCCGTCTAGCGTTCAACTCGGCCCCCCCGTGCTGCCGAAAGGCAAGGAGAAGATTGACGAGATCTTCGGCAAGGTCGAGGTCTATTACAAGGAAGCGCTGATCCGCCTGCCGGTCGAACGTAACAGCTCCGGCCCGCTGGCGTTGACCCTGACGCTTACCTCGCAAGGCTGTGCCGATGCCGGGGTGTGCTATCCGCCACAAAAACAGGTAGTCAAGCTTGAACTGCCAGACCCCGCAGCCGCACCGGTTGCCATTCACGGTGGCGACGAATCCGGACGTATCGCGCAACTGCTGAAAAGCGCCGATCTCTGGCTGCTGGCCTTTAGCTTTTTCGGCTTTGGCCTGCTGCTCTCGCTGACGCCTTGCGTCTTCCCGATGATTCCGATTCTCTCCGGAATCATCGTCGGCTCCGGTCGTGACGGTCACGGCGTTTCGCACGCGCGCGGCTTCGTACTGTCGCTGGCCTACGTGCTCGGCATGGCGATCACCTACGCGGCGTTTGGTGCCGCCGCCGGCCTCTCGGGAACGTTGCTGGCAACGTCACTGCAAAATCCGTGGGTACTCGGCGGCTTTGCCCTGATCTTCGTGGTGCTGTCGTTTTCGATGTTCGGATTCTACGAATTGCAGTTGCCGACCTTCCTGCAAAGCAAGGTGTCTGAAGAAGCGGCGCATCTAAAGGGCGGCTCATTGTCCGGCGTTGCCGTCATGGGCGCCTTGTCGGCCGTCATCGTTGGCCCCTGTATTGCCGCGCCGCTGGCCGGAGCCTTGCTCTATATCGGACAGACCGGCGATGCGCTGCTCGGCGGCATGGCGCTTTTCTGCATGGCTCTGGGGATGGGCGTACCACTGCTCGCCGTCGGTCTTTCGGCAGGAACGCTGCTGCCCAAATCCGGGCCGTGGATGGTGGCCGTCAAGGAAGCATTCGGCGTCATCCTGCTGGCTACCGCCGTGTGGATGGTCTCGCCGGTCATTCCGGTCGTCGCGCAGTTGGTAGCGTGGTCGCTGCTGCTCATCGTACCGGCCATCTACATGCACGCGCTCGACCCGCTACCGGCGCACGCCAAGGGCTGGAACCGTTTCTGGAAGGGTATCGGCATGGTCATGCTGATCGTCGGCGCCGCCATGCTGATTGGCGCCCTCTCCGGCGCCAAGGACCCCTTGCAGCCGCTTTCCGGGCTACGTGGCGGCAGTCAGGGCAACGAAAAGCAGGGCTTGCCGTTTGAACGCATCCGTTCCGTAGCCGAACTCGATGCGCGTATCAATGCCTCGGGCCAGCCAGTCATGCTCGACTTCTACGCTGACTGGTGCGTCTCGTGCAAGGAAATGGATCGGTATACCTTCGCCGATGTCCGCGTGCAACAGGCGCTGGTCGGCTGGACCCTGCTGCAGGCCGACGTGACCGCCAACTCGGATGAGGACAAAGCGCTTCTTGCGCGCTTCAAACTGTTCGGACCGCCCGGCATCATCTTCTTCGACAAGCCTGGAAAAGAAATCGGGGGCGTTCGCGTCGTCGGTTTTCAGAGTGCCGAGGAGTTTCTGGCTACACTCGCCCGGCTACCCGCCGCTCGTTAATCCCAGAAAACTCTGCTTAACCACGGCGGCACGGCGAACACAGCGTAAAAACAATGGCTTGCAATGTTTTCATGATTCACCCTTTGGGTGAGCCAATATATCCTGAAAAACTGAGCACCCCAAGAGTATTTGCTTCGCAGCAGCTTTTCGCCGTGTCCGCCGTGTCGCCGTGGTTTGAACTGCGGTTATCAGGCTAATGCGCGGCAACTGAAGCGGCAACACCTGTCGTCAGGAGACCGAGCATCGTTTGTGCATGCTCGGCCGCTTCCCGGTCGAGGCTGGTCAGGTAGCCACCATCGGCCTGCGTTATCAAGCCCTTGGCGTACAAGCGTTGAACCGCTGCAATCACCTGCGCATCGGCCGTCTTGTGTACCTTGATGCCATGCTGGCCACTTTCCAGGTCAAAACGGATGAGGGTGTTGAGTTCATGAACCAGATCGGACGTGTAGGGCATGGCCACTCCTTATTGCGAAAAGCGCCATTCTACGCGCTTCTTCAAGCGAATTTATGAACTGCACGAGAGCATCGAGCATCCGGCCTTGTGGCGCGCCCACTCCGGACGTCGGGCAGCAAAGGCCGCGCGTCCCGGCTGTTCAACGTAAGGATTGCGCAGCACGTCGAGCAACTCGTGAATCATTTCCGGGTCGCCCAGTTCAGCCCGATCGATGGCCTGCTGGGCCAGATAATTGCGTAGAACATAGCGCGGATTGACGGCATTCATGCGCGCTATTCGCGACTCGGCAGGCTCATCATCGGAGCGCACGCGGTTAGCCCAGCGCGCCAGCCAGGCCGCGAAATCGGCCACATGCGCAGAAAAAATGTCTTCCCGATAAAAAGCGTCACGCAGGATGGCAGGCTCAGGTGCCTGTACGTCGATCAACGCCAGTTGGCGAAAAAACCAGGTCATGTCGACCTCAGCCTGATGCAGCAAAGAGAAAGCATCCTCGATCAGTTCGGCATCCTCATCGCGCCAGGACACAAGGCCAAACTTGGCGGCAAAGGCCAGTTGAAATTCTTGCGTGTATATCTCGTCGTAGCGTGCCAGACCTGACGCGAATTCGCTTGGCCTGGTTGCGATGACGGACAGTGCATCGGCCAGCCGTTCAAGGTTCCAGCGCGCGATCTCGGGCTGGCGGCCAAAGCAATAGCGTCGGCCGGCCGCATCCGTCGTATTGGGCGTCCACGAAGGATCGAAGTCATCGACCCAGCCGTAGGGGCCGTAGTCGATGGTCAGTCCGAGAATCGACATGTTGTCGGTGTTCATCACGCCATGCACAAAGCCCACACGCATCCAGTGCACCATGAGGCGTGCCGTACGTTCGCAGATTTCGACAAACCAGCGCACCAGCCGATCCTCGTTAGAACCCGTCAGTTCGGGGAAGTCGCGTGTGATCGTGAAATCCATCAGTTGGCGTAGCAAAACTTCATCGCCGCGCGAGGCCGGCAACTCGAAATGCCCGAAACGGATGAATGATGGTGCGACGCGGCACACCACCGCTCCCTGCTCCTCGACCGGGTTGCCGTCGTAGAACATGTCACGCACCACCATCTCGCCGGTCGTTACCAGCGCCAGCGCACGCGTCGTCGGCACCCCCAGATGATGCATGGCCTCGCTGCACAGGAATTCACGGATCGACGAGCGCAACACCGCGCGGCCATCGGCCCGACGAGAATACGGTGTCGCCCCGGCGCCCTTGAGTTGCAGTTCAAAGCGTTGTCCGGCGCTGTTGATGGTTTCACCAAGAAAGATGGCACGGCCGTCGCCCAGCTGCCGCGCCCAGTTACCGAACTGGTGACCTCCATAGCAGGTGGCGTAGGCCGTCATCCCCGGCAGCAGGGCGTTGCCGGCCAGCGCGCCGACCCACTGCGGCGAAGCCAGTTCGCTCTCGTCAAGGCCAAGCTGTTGCGCCATTTCGCGGGAGTGGGCGAGCAATCTGGGTGCAGCCACCGGCGTCGGCATGACCGGCGACCAGAGTGCGCCAAGCACTTGCCGTGAATGATTGCGCGTGTCGTCATCGCCGGGCAGTTCGCGCACCAGGCGGTTGTCGAAATGTAGCATGGGGATTTGGCCGGCAGAAGGAAGTCACTTTTGGGCACGTCGTGCCGTGACAAGTTCCCTTCGGAAGAGTAAATGCCAAGGCTTTACCGCAGAGGCACAGAGGCGCAGAGAAAACGCAGAGGTAGCTCGATGATTGAAACTGGCTTTCTCCGCGTAACCTTTGTGCCTCTGTGCCTCCGCGGTGGATGTTGGATTTTTTACCAGCTTCACGAAACAAATTTCAAAAGCCGAAACGCTCTCCTGCACCGAGCAAGGTGGCAACGCCCAACACGGCGAAGATGGCCGCCGCGATGAAATGAACGGTGCGTACCGGCAAGCGGTTGGCGATGCGGTCACCCAGCAACACTGCGGGCACATTGGCAATCATCATGCCGAATGTGGTTCCGGCCACTACCAGCACCACGGACTGGTACTGTGCGGCCAGCGCGATTGTTGCGACCTGGGTCTTGTCACCCATCTCGGCGAGGAAGAAGGCGATCAGCGTGGTACTGAAAACACCGAAACGAGCCAGCTTCGCATCTGCTTCGTCAAACTTGTCGGGAACCAGCGTCCACAGCGCCATGGCGATGAAGGAAACGCCAAGTACCCAGCGCAGCGTCTCCGGCCCGAGCAGTGTCGTAATCCAGGAGCCCAGCAAGCCGGCACAAGCGTGGTTGGCCAGCGTGGCGATCAAAATGCCGAGAACGATGGGAATCGGTTTGCGAAATTTTGCCGCCAGGATGAAGGCCAGCAACTGGGTTTTGTCACCGATTTCTGCCAGTGCAACGATGCCCGTTGATACGAGGAATGCTTCCATAAACCTAAAAACCTCAGTTGGATGTGATGCCAATGTCGCAAGCCCTCATCCCCGGCCCTTCTCCCGCGGGGAGAAGGGTGCAAACTCCCTCTCCCCGCGGGAGAGGGTTGGGGTGAGGGCTAAACACCCGTCAAACCTGGAGTTGCGGTCAATTAGTCGCTGTCAACTGCGGTTTTTAGGATAAATAAGCTCTTTGCGAGGAACCACCGCCAAAACACATGAATCATCGGCACAAAAAAACAGCGTGGAAAGAAACTTTCCACGCTGTCGAATAAAATCCCCGCGAATGCCGTTAGGCCGGCATCCTGAACCGGAGTTCAGTTGGGTCACTTTCCTTCCGCATCAGGCATGCCCGGCTTATGGGGCAAGCACAACAGCGGCTTCTATGGTTCGTGACTGACGCCAAGCGTATTGGTTCAAGGAATATATGGCCTTCACAAACACCGCAGGGAACAACTGTCAGAGACTTAAATCAACTTTTCCTGCGGTGCGAGCACCGCTTCAAGTTGTGCCTCCATGGAGGAAATTCTACGCTTTACGGCGCCGAAGTCTACCCCTGTATCAGGCCCGGTGACTTGATGCGTTTCGCTCGTCTGGTGCTTGTGCGAGAGGTGTTCGTGAGCGATGTTCAGGGCCGCCATGACGGCAATTCGTTCGGAGATGTTGCTCTTGGTTTTTTCGGCAATATCGTGCATCTTTTCATCAACATAAGCCACTGCAGCAAGCAATGCATCGTGCTCTTCCGGCGGGCAGGCAACGCGATATTCCTTGCCGAGCAGCGTAATGTCGAGATAGTTGGCTTCGTTGGGCATGGTCACATTCAAACGGTGGCTTTGGCTTCTGGCAATTGATGGGCGAGATGTTCAAGCCGGGTCCGTGCAGAATCCATACGTTCAGAAAGACTCTTTCGGTCGTCCTCTGCGGCGGCAAGTTGCTGCCGTAGTTGCACATTCTCCGCACGAAGGGTGCGACAAAGCGACACCACTTGGACAATCTTGCTCTCTAGAGTATTGAGTTCGTTAACCATGCCTCGGACTATAGTTTCTAAAACCAAGTCGAGTCAAGGGCTAAGCGCTGGTTTTAAATGTGATTTGTTGCGCAGCGCTGATCGTTTTGTACGGAGCAAAGTGGCTTGCGCTATAATTCTTCGTTCCGTTGCTGGCATTAGAGCGGAAAACGTGCAAGGTGCCGCTACACAGGGTTTTTCCAACTCTCTGGGCGGTTAAACGGGAAACAGGTGCGTGTCTGCAAGACGCCATGCCTGTGCTGCCCCCGCAACGGTAAGCGAGTGAGGGTGTGTCAAGCAAGCCACTGGGCGAAATGCCTGGGAAGGCGACACATCAAGACTCGTGAGCCCGGATACCGGCCTTCGCGCAAATAGACGGAAGTGCCGCGGGGAGGCGGACACGGAATGCTCGATGCAGTCAGTTTTCACTCGCGCTCATCCCGACAGTCTTATCTCCCTCGTGCAGTTCCGATTTTTTGCTTGCCGGCTTGCGGGGACGCTTGCCGGTATCGGGAGAAATCTGGCATGTATCCACGTTGTTCCTTATCCATTGCTGCGCTAGCCCTTTTTGCTGCTTTTCCTGCCGCCGCTGCCGACAAGGAATTCGACCCCATCGTCGTCACCGCGACACGTATTCCCACACGGGAAAACGAACTGATGAGTGACGTCAGCGTCATTAACCGGGAAGAGATCGAGAAAGCAGGACAATCGACCATCGAGCAATTGCTGGCCCGCCAGCCCGGCATTCAATACACGGCCAATGGCGGCCCGGGCACCACCAGCGGCGTTTTCATTCGCGGCGCCAGCCCCAAGCAATCGATCATACTGATTGACGGCCAGCGGGTCGGCTCGGCAACCTCGGGCGACGCGGCGCTGTCGCGCATCCCGCTGTCACAGATCGAGCGCATAGAAATCCTGCGCGGCCCGGCTTCCTCGCTTTACGGCGCTGACGCCATCGGTGGTGTGATCCAGATATTCACCCGTCGCGGCGAGGGCCCCACGCTTTTCAACGCCAGCACCGGCTATGGCACTTACGGCACGTCCGACACCAGCGCCGGCATCTCGGGCGGAACGGATACCGTTTCGTACAGCTTGCAGGGCGCCTACTACAACACGGATGGATTCAACGCCATCAACAACACGAAAAACGCCTATTACAACAGTGACCGCGACGGTTTCCACAACGGCAGCTTCAGCGGAAACTTCTCGATTCGTCCGGCGCAAGGCCAGGAGATCGGGGTTAACCTGTTTTCGAGCAGCGGCTCCAGCAAATACGACTCCACGCCCAAAGCCATGGACTTCAAGAACGATCAGGATGTCAGCTCTTACTCCGCCTACTCGCGCAACAGCCTGAGCCAGATCTGGACGAGCACACTGCGGCTGGGCCGGAGCACGGATGACGCGACAAACTATGCCAACAAGATCAGGTCGAGCGTCTTTCGCACCGATCAGGACCAAGCGAGCTGGCAGAATGACATCAAGCTTCCGATCGGCACCGCCTTGCTCGCAGCCGAATATCTGAAGCAGACGGTATCGGGCAGCACCAACTACACGGTCAGCGAGCGCAGCGTAAAATCCCTGCTCGCCGGATGGACCGGCAGCATCGAGAACAATCGCTTTCAACTCAACCTGCGCCGTGACGATAACTCGCAGTTCGGCGGAGAAACGACTGGATCTGCGACCTATGGTTACCAATTCACTCCGGAGTTGCGTGCACATATCTCCTATGGCACAGCCTTCCGTGCCCCAACGTTCAACGAACTTTACTATCCGGGGTTTGGCAATACTGATCTGAAGCCCGAGACATCAAAGAACGCCGAAGTTGGGCTCAACTGGGAACGGGGCAATCATCGCGCGTCGCTGGTCGCTTACAACAACCAGGTCTCGGACCTGATCAAGAACGGCCCGCCGCCAGCCTACGCGCCCTCGAATATCAGCAAGGCACTGCTGCGCGGAACGACGTTCACCTACGACGGGCGTTTCTCCGAGTGGGCGGCGGGGGTGACTGTGGATTTCCTCGACCCACGCAACGAAGAGACCGGTGCCAACAACGGAAACAGGCTTATTCGCCGCGCCGAGCAGCAGATGAGCAGCTACGTCAGCCGAACCCTGGGCCATTGGGAGTTGCGCGGCGAATGGCAACTGGTCGGCAATCGCTACGACGACGTCAGAAACACCAAAGTCCTCGGCGCGTATGGCCTGGTCAACCTGTATGCAGACTATCGCCTGCAAAAGGATTGGGCGCTATTCGCCCGGGGAAACAACATCTTCAACAAGTATTACGAAACAATCGGTGACTTCGCGACGGCCGGGGCGAACTTCTTCGTCGGCGTTCGTTACGCGCCGAAGTAGGAATATCCATGCCCACTCGCCGCCGCGCCCTGCTCATCCTCGTCGCCCTTGCCGGGCTGGCGCTGGTGAGCATTGCGCTGGCGTTGATGGTGGGCAGCATTGCGGTCAGTCCGGCGGAAGTTTTTTCTGCGCTGTTCAACAATAGTGGCGGCATGGCCGGCGACGTGGTGCGCAGCCTGCGCCTGCCGCGTGCCTTGGCAGGCTTTGCCTGCGGCGGTTTGCTGGCGTTGGCCGGGGCCCTGCTCCAGATCCTCTTGCGCAACCCGCTGGCCGATCCCTATGTGCTCGGAATTTCCGGCGGTGCCGGCGTTGGCGCGATGCTGGCCATCCTGTTCGGCCTCACTGCTGCCGGCATCAATGGTTTCGCCTTTCTCGGCGCGCTCGGCGCCATGTTTGTCGTCTTCGGGCTGGCGCACGGCGACGGCAGCTGGACGCAGACGCGCCTCCTGCTCACCGGCGTCATCGTCGCCGCTGGTTGTGGGGCGGTAGTCGCGCTGATGCTCTCGATCGCTCCCGAACACAAGCTGCGCGGCATGCTTTTCTGGCTGATGGGCGACCTCTCGCAGACCAACGACCCGCAACTCGCGCTCGGCATCCTCAGCGCGGCGCTGCTGGTTTCCCTGCCCTTTGCGCGCGAACTCAATCTGCTGGCGCGCGGGGCGGATACGGCGCAAACGCTTGGCGTTGCCGTGACTCGCCTGCGTCGCGGGGTCTATATCGTCGCTTCGCTGGCTACTGCTGCGGCGGTTACGCACGCCGGTTCGATCGGCTTCATCGGCCTGATCATTCCGCATCTGGTGCGCCTGGCCACCGGTAACGACCAGCGTTTGCTGCTGCCCGCTTCGGTGCTCGCCGGTGGCAGTTTGCTGGTGATTGCCGACACGCTGGCCCGGACCATCGTCGCGCCGCTGCAACTCCCGGTTGGGGTTCTTACCGCCTTGATCGGCGTCCCGGTCTTCCTCTTCCTGCTCACGCGCGATACGCAGGCGCGGCGCCGATGACCACCCACACCGCGCCCCTGCTCGAAACACGCCGGCTCACCGTCAGCATCGGCGGCAATTCGGTTTGCCGCGATCTCGACCTGACCCTGCAAGCGGGCGAACGCCTGGCCATCCTCGGGCGTAACGGCGCCGGCAAGTCGACGCTGCTGTCGGTGCTGGCCGGATTGCGCGCCGCACAGGCCGGCAAAGTGCTGCTCAATGGCGCCAGCTACGCGACCCTGGGCCCACGAAAAAGCGCGCTCATTCGCGGCTGGCTGCCGCAGGCACGGGCCGACGCCTTTGCCTCGACCGTACTGGAAGCTGCCCTGGTTGGCCGTCATCCGCACCTCGACCGCTGGGACTGGGAATCGGCCAAGGATGCACAAATTGTCCGCGCCGCGCTGAAAGCGGTCGATCTGGCCGAATTCGAGCAGCGCGAAGTGCAGACGCTTTCCGGCGGCGAACGCCAGCGACTGGCGATTGCCACGCTGCTCACGCAAGAGCCGCGACTGCTTTTGCTCGACGAGCCGATCACCCATCTTGACCTGAAACACCAGATCGCCATGCTCGAACTGTTTGCCGCTGCTGCCGGCGATGGTGGCGCCGGCGTCGCCATGGTTCTGCACGAGCCGGCACTGGCCTGGCGTTTTTGCGACCGGGCGCTGCTCATTCACGGCGACGGCCGCACTGAAACCGGAGCGACCAAGGAAATGCTGACCGCCGAACGACTCTCGGCACTTTATCAATACCCGCTGCAAGCCATCGAATGCGATGGCCGGATCAGCTTCATCCCGCGCTGAAGGAAAAACCATGAGCCCAGGAAACTCAGTTGGATGTGATGCCAATGTCGCAAGCCCTCATCCCCGGCCCTTCTCCCGCGGGGAGAAGGGAGTAAACCCCCTCTCCCCGCGGGAGAGGGTTGGGGTGAGGGCTAAACACTCGTCAAACCTGGAGTTGCGGTCAATTAGTCACAGTCAACCGAGGGTTTCAGGATGAGCCAAGAGCAAGGCAAGGACGACCGCCACCATGCGCTCATGGCCCGCAAGAAGTCGGTCGTCGACGAAAAGATCGCTGCCGCACAGGAAGAGCGCGGCGTCCTGGTGATCAACACCGGCAACGGCAAGGGGAAATCATCGGCGGCGTTCGGCGTCGTCGCCCGCGCGCTCGGCCACGGCATGAAAGTGGCGGTGATCCAGTTCGTCAAGGGACGTTCCGATACCGGCGAAGAGGGCTTCTACCGGCGTGTCGCCGAAATGTTTCCGGGCAGCATCAGTTGGCATGTCTCGGGCGAAGGTTTTACCTGGGAAACGCAAGACAGCGCGCGTGACGCTGCCGCCGCCCGTGCCGCGTGGGTTATCGCCTGCGGCTACCTGGCCAACCCCGAAATCGGCCTCGTCGTATTCGACGAATTCACCTATGCCTTGAAATACGGCTGGCTCGATGTCGCGCCGGTTCTTGCAGCGCTGGCCGCCCGCCCGCGCCTGCAGCACGTCATCATCACCGGGCGCGGCGCGCCCGAGGCGCTGATCGACGCGGCCGACACGGTGACCGACATGACGCTGGTCAAGCACGCCTTCAAGGCCGGCGTCAAAGCCATGCCCGGACTGGAGTGGTAGTGATGGCAAATGAGGCGCAATGCCCAGCCCTTTTTGTTGCCGCTCCGGCCTCCGGCCAGGGCAAGACCACCGTCGTCGCCGCGCTCGCCCGCTTGCATGCGCGGCAGGGGCGCAAGGTGCGCGTCTTCAAATGCGGGCCGGATTTTCTCGATCCGCAAATCCACGCCATCGCCAGCGGATCGCCGTGCTACAACGTCGACCTGTGGATGTGCGGCGAGGCCGATGCGGCGTGGCGGCTGGCTGAAGCGGCAGCGGACGCCGACCTGATCCTGGTCGAAGGCGTGATGGGACTTTACGACGGCGAACCGACCGCCGCCGAACTTGCCGCCCGCCTTGGACTGCCGATTCTGGCGGTGATCGACGGCTCGTCGATGGCTACCAGTTTCGGCGCCATCGCCTACGGACTCAGGCACTTCCGGCCGGGCACCCAGGTCAATGCCGCCTTCGCCAACCGCGTCGGCAGCGCCTATCACGCCGAGTTGCTGGAACAGAGCCTGCCGCCCGACATCGCCTGGTACGGCCACCTGCCGCGTGACGCCGATGCTGAACTGCCGGAGCGCCATCTCGGCCTGCTGCCGGCCGCTGAAATCGAAAACCTGGCGCAACGCATCGACCGCATGGCCGACCTGCTGGCAACGACCGCCGCCGCTGCCTTGCCGCCGCCGGTGACTTTCGCTGAAACACCGGCCCCTGCCATCCCGCCGCTACTCGCCGGCAAAACCATCGCCATCGCCCGCGATGCCGCCTTCTGCTTTCTCTACCCGGCCAATCTTGACTGCCTGAATGCACTCGGTGCTCGGCTCGAATTCTTCTCGCCGCTCGTCGATCAGACGCTGCCCGAGTGCGACGCCGTCTGGTTGCCCGGCGGTTACCCCGAATTGCATGCCGCAGCGCTCGCCGACAATCGCGCCCTGTGGGCCGCGCTCGCTGCCCACGTCGACGCCGGCAAGCCGCTGCTCGCCGAATGCGGCGGCATGATGGCGCTGTTCGCTACGCTAATCGACATCGACGGCCAGCGCCACGCCGTCGGCGGCCTGCTGCCGGGCCAGGTGACGATGCAGAAACGCCTTGCCGCGCTCGGTTTGCAGGAAGTCGACCTCCCCGAAGGGACCTTGCGCGGTCACACCTTCCACTATTCGCACGCCGAAACCCCGCTTCCCGTTCTGGTCTTGACAACCCGATCGGATGGCCGACAAGGCGAGGCCGTCTATCGCCGTCAGCGGCTAACGGCAAGCTACATGCACCTCTACTTTCCATCCAATCCGGAAGCCGCCGCCCGGCTGTTTCTCGTTTAACCGAGGCCGCACATGCCTGCTCAAGACCACCGCTACAGCGACGCCGAAATCGAAGCCCTCTGGCGCGCGCTGCGCGAACGCCGCGACATGCGCCACTTCCTGCCGGTGGCAGAGGCCAAGCCCCTGCCCGAGGGACTGATCGAGCGACTGGTGCTGGCCGCGCACCTCGCGCCCTCGGTCGGCTACATGCAGCCCTGGCGCTTCATCCGAGTCACTGACCCGGCGTTGCGTAGCGCCATGCAGGCGCAGGTGGAAAGCGAACGGCAGCGCACCGCAGCGGCACTGCCAACGCGCAACGACGAATTCCTCAAGGTGAAGATCGAAGGCATGCACGACTGCGCCGAGTTGCTGGTGGTGACGCTCATGCACGGCCGGGAACAGCACATCGTCGGCCGCCGCACCCTGCCCGAGATGGACATCGCTTCGGTCGGCTGCGCCATCCAGAACATGTGGCTGGTGGCTCGCGCCGAAGGCGTCGGGCTCGGCTGGGTATCCTTCTTCGAACCGCAGGCGCTTGGGGATCTGCTCGGTTTGCCGGAAGGCGCGTATCCTCTCGGCATCCTGTGCATCGGTCACGTGCCAGCCTTCTACCCGCGCCCGATGTTCGAAGACGCCGGCTGGGGCAAGCGCCTCGACATGGCGCAAGTGCTGTTCGAGAACCGCTGGCCGGAAGGCGCGCTGCCGACGCCAGCGGCCTATTGAACATGGCTGAAAGCCGCGTGGATAGGCCGTTTACAGCCTATATGCCTGAAGGTTGGCGTATTTTCTTGATGTAGAAGATTGCACTCTGTAGAACGCCAATTGACGCGGCTTACAGCCTTGGTATGTCGGGTTAGCGGTTTCATCGCCTAACCCGACAGGTGCCTGAAGAGCGGTTCAGTCGTGACCATCTTCACCCTGCCCATGCCCGGCCAGAATATCGTGAATCCTCGCCGGTTCAAACGCCACGTCACAGCACCAGCGGCCGAAGCCGCCCTTGGCATTGACGCCTTTCACCCAGGCATCGAGGGCCGCGCGTTTGGCCTGGTTCTGCTCGGAATCCTCGCCCTTGATCTCCAGCACCAGCGTCTTGCCATTGACCAGCCGAATCAGGAAATCCGGCACGAAGCGACGCCGGCTGCCGCGCCAGAGGTAGTGAATCTGGAAACCGAGGTGGTCATTCCTGGCGTAGGCCGTGACCTCATCGCGACTCTCCAGCACCTTCGTTGTGTAGTCCTCCCAGGTGCTGTCGGCAACGGCATGGCTGATCTGCGATTTACGCGTGGCAACGCATGGCTTGGTCGAATACCAGGTGCGCATCAGACGCGTCGAGCCAATCGGAAATTCCTGATCGAAAACCGGCTCCAGGCGCTCGCTGCTGTGTTCCTGAACCTGGGCCAGAACATGCTGCACGATGCTGTCGAGCGAAAGCGCGATGAGGATGCGCTTGCGCAATGGTTCCTGATGGAACAGTGACGGAATCTCCAGCCGCTTCGACTCGACGAAGGTTTCAACCAGGCGGATCAACTGGAACAGCAGATACTCCCGGCTGCCGCTGAAATTGTGCTGGAGTTCGGCAAAGGCCTTGCGCGCCGCCACGAACAGCAAGCGCTGCAAGCGGAATTCCTCGGGCAGCTTCTCCAGATCGATGCTCACCGCCTTGGCCAGATCGGCCGCGCCGCCGAGCGCCGGGGCGAGGTCGGCGCTGACGTGTATCTGCGCCGGGTCAAGCCGGAGCACCGGCATCGTCGACCAATCGACCACCAGTTCCGGCCGCACGACGACATCGATGCGCAGCACATTTGGCCAACTGATTTCCAGCTCGCTGCGCTCCAGGAGGGTCTCAATTTGTATACTCGGCTTCGGCGGCGGTGGTGCATCGCCGCCATCGCCGACATCCTGGAAGATCGACAGCGGCACGCCGAACACATTGACGAATTCGGGTCGGAACAGCTCGCGCTCCTTGCCGTCCGGGCAGCGCACCGTCTCCGTGTCATAGGCCACGCGGCGCAGACCGCGGCCGATCACCTGCTCGCACAACAACTGGCTGGTGAAGGCGCGCAGGCCCATGATGTGCGTCACATTCCGGGCATCCCAGCCTTCCGACAGCATGGCCACCGAAATCACGTTTTGCAGATCCTGCCCGGCGCTGTTCCGCTTGCCGACGTTATCGACCATCGCCCGCAGCAACTCCTCCTTCTTCAGCCCGCGCAGTTCCGCCTTGCGCGACTCGGGAATGCTGGCGGCTTCCAGAATGTCCTGTAAAACCGCCTCGTAAGCCTTGTCGCTGGCGGCCGATTCACCCAGCTCGGCCTTCTCCAGCACGCGCGAATCGACGCGCAGCGTTTTCGTCCGCGCCTGCAATTCCGGCCAGTAGGCGTCGCCCTGCGCGAAATAATGTTCGACACGCGCCGCCGTCTCGGTGCGGTTGCACACTGTCAACATCACCGGCGGCGAAACATGCCCTTTCGCTAACCAGCCGGCACGTACCTCTCGCCAGTCTGCGCCGAGCAGCGTATAGGCTTCCTGGACAATCTGCGGTAACGCCTCGTGGGCTTGCGCGCCGCGACGGTTCAGGTCTTCCGCCACCTCCGGCTCGCGGTACAGGTGATACAGCTTGCTGCGGTAAGTCTGCGCGTTGGCCAGCGCGTTATCGCGGATCACCACGCGCGGCGTTTTCACCAGCCCGGCCTCGATCGCATCGTTCAGCCCGAAGTCCGAAATCACCCACGCGAACAGCGCCGACTCCGTGCTCGTCTTGCCGGTCGGCGCAAAGGGCGTCGCCGAAAGGTCGAAACAGCGTCCGATGCGGCGCATCTTGTGGATGCGGTCCAGCCCCTCGATCCAGCGCGTCGCCTCCTCAAGATCGATGCCCAGCGCCTCAGCATCCTTCTTGCTGACCTTGCTTTCAGCCGGTTTGCGGTAAGCGTGGTGCGCCTCGTCGTTGATGATCAGCAAATCCCGGAAGCCGGACAACTTGCCCAGCACCCGGCGCACATACGCCTCGTCACTCTCGGCGCCCTTTCTCACCACCGAACGCTCCTGCGCCTTGAGCGGCATCAGGCTATGCCAGTTCTCGATCAGGATCGCCGCCTGATTCAGCTTCTGGCGTTGCGCCTCGTTCGGGCAGATCGAAAACTCGTCGTAGCAGTTATCCGGATGGCCCGGCAACAGCACCTGCAAGCGCTCCTTCACCGTCAGCCCCGGCGCCACGATCAACACCGCGCGCCCGAAATCGCGGCTGCGCTTCGGATAGGTCAGCGCGTTCAACACCTGCCAGACGATGATCATGGCCATCACCGCCGTCTTGCCGCTGCCCGTCGCCATCTTGTTGCACAGACGCTCCCAGGCTCCGCCGTCGCCCGGCACGGCGACACCCTGCTTGAACTCGGGCGCGGCTTCAACGTGCCAGATCAGCGTCTCAATGGCTTCCAGTTGACAGAAATAGAACGGGTGATCGCGCACCGTCGAATCCAGCCAATGCACCAGCAGCCCACGCGTTACCGAAGTGATTCCCGGAAAATCCGCCGCCCGCCATTCATCAACACGCTGGCGAATGCGATTGACCAGCTCCAGCTCGACACCGCGCACCGTATTGTTGCGCGTATCGAAAATCTCGTAGCCCGCCGGACGACGACCGGCTGCCAGATTTAGCTTGCGTTCATCCGAGCGCAACCAGTGATGCGTCGGCGGCTCGAACGGCGAGTTGATGATCAGCGAGTGAGGGGAGTTCGATGCGCTCATGGGCTTTTACCTTGATTCCTGCCTTGATCATTGCCCGGGCGAGTGCGATACGCCTGCTCCCGATGCGTCGGCGTATCCGGGAAGCGCAAGGTCAACAGGTTTTCGCGCACCAGCGGCGCTATGTTGCGCTCTTGCAATTTTTCGGCCGAGCGTCCAAGCAACATGGATAACTGCTGCAGTGTCAGGAATTCCTTGGCGCACAGCGCCAGAATCACGTTGCGCACCACTTCCGGTTTGGCACGTTTCTGCTTGCGCACCGACTCGGCCAAGGCCATCAGCCTTGGCTCGGCAAACGAACGCCATTCGGCCGAAGTTGCGGCATTGAAATAGATGACATCCCCCGCTTGCCCGGCGCTATGGGGGTAAGTTCCGGCGCTAGTGGGGGGAGCTCCGGCGCTAGTGGGGGGAGCTCCGGCGCTAGTGGGGGGAGCTCCGGCGCTAGTGGGGGGAGCTCCGGCGTTAATGGGGGGAGCTCCGACGCTAATGGGGGGAGCTCCGACGCTAATGGGGGGAGCTCCCTCCGCTGCCGCGCCAGAAATCGCGTAGTGCCTGCCCCGCCCGACACCTTCGGCCCTGAGCAAACCCTTGCGCACCAGGCCACGCAGCATCTGCGTAATATCGACGCGATGCAGCGCCAGCATGTCTTGCAGGCGCTGGTTGCTGATCTCTCCCTCAACGTGCGCGGTGGCCAGGGCCCGCACCTCGTCAGCGGCCAGCGTCGCGAAAGGCTCGCCGAAACGCTGCTGGAGTTTTTCCAGCGTACCGTCGGGAAAAGTGCTGGTCATCGGCAGCTCAAGCGCCACCCGGTCCGGGCGCTGCGTCTCGTGCAGGCCGGGCGACTGCCAACTTTCCGCCTGCCAGTTTGCGCGAATGCGGTCGATGCCCGAACCGGCCTTATCGCCTGCCCCGAGCATCTGGAACATCTGCTGCAAGGACTTGTTCCGACATTCGCTGACGCCGCCCTGCAACAACTGCTCGCGTGAAACCAGCAGCGAACCGGGGTTCGAAAACGCCAGCCGGTCGCTATAACGGTCAATCACGATACCGCCCTGGCCGGCATAATCGGCATGGATCAGGGCATTGACCAACGCCTCCTGCAGCGCCTCGCCGAGCGCCGTACCGGCAACGCGATAACCTTCGCCATCAATCTGGAAAGGCCGCTTGATGCCGGGGCCGGACGACAGCTTGAACATCACCTTCTGGTAAAACTGGAAGACGTTACCCTCCCAGGTTCCATCCAGTGTCAGCCGGTCCGTCCAGCGCAGCGCCGGATCGTCGGAAAAACGCTCGCGGTAATCGAGATGGAAGCCGGGTACGGCAGCCGGATCGCGAATCGCCTGCTCGCGGCCGAACATCAGCAAGCCGGCGACGGTCAGCCCCTCGCGCCCGCTGGCTCGATCACGCCGCCAGCCGCCGAGCTTTTGCAACAGCCCGGTATCGTCCTCGGCCAGCCACGCATGTCCCGGCCGGATCGACGCAAAGCGGTTGCGAAACTGGCGCAGCGACTCCGGGTCCAGATCGTCCAGCGTAAAGCCATCGAGCAGGCGGCTGTCTGCCGGATCCTCCGACTGATCGGCAAACATCCGCCGCACCTCGGAATCGGAGCACCGGTAATCGCCCTCGTAATTGCGCCGGAAGGTGCCGCGAAACGGATCGGAACCAAGAAACACCGGTCGTTGCCGACGATCCGCGCGCGGCACGAAAATACGAACCACACGCACCACGCGCCCTGCCGCATCCGGCACCGGCAAAATTTCAACATCGGACGACTTGAGCAGGTTCACGCACACCTTGCCGCGATTGTTCACCGTGTTCCAGAAGTCCGACACCATCTTTTCGGGATGCGCCAGGCCGTGCACCACCAGATCATCATCATCCTGCGCCACGCCGAGCCACAGCGTACCGCCCTCGGTATTGGCAAACGCGCTGTAGGTCTCCCACAAATCACCCGGCAGCCCGCCCCTGGCCGACTTGTATTCCAGATCCACGCCCTCGAAAAACGTCAGCTCGTCGAAAGGTTCAGGTTGCTCACTCATCGCCACCAATCCCGCAAATTGTCGCCAAACCAGTCGTCACACAACCGGCCCTCACCGCGCTGCCGCGCACCCTCTCCCGCAGGAGAGGGTTAATCATGCCTCCACCGCCTGCGGGATGCTCCGTTTTGCTCCCTCTCCCGCGGGAGAGGGTCGGGGTGAGGGCTTCGCCGTGTGCTTCAACATGACCCACTGCCATCACGCCAGCACCATCACCTTCAACGACTCGATCCCCCGGTCATCGACGATCTTCACCGCGATCTTGCGATTATCGCCGGCGGCAAAAGGCAGACTCACCGTGCCGTGAAATTGCTCAAGCAGTTCTTCGTTCAGCTCGGCGCGGATATTCTTCTTCAGCTTCTCCCAGCCCTCGCCCTTGCCGGCCATCGGGAAAAACACCTGACGCGGGAACAGCGAGCGCTCGTCGTAATCGGTATCCAGCGCCCACAGCGCGATGCGGCTCTTGCCGCCGGAAACCAGCTCGCCATGCACCGTATCGAAGTAATCGAAGCCGTTAACTTCCACCTCGAAGCGCCCGTCTTTTAACGCCCGCACCTCGACATCCGGTTGCCCCATCAGCCAGAAACTCTGGTTGCTGGCGCGCGCCTTCTTCAAATCCTCAGTCAGCAAATCGATGTTCATCTGCGCCTTGAGCGCCGTGATGCCCTTCAGGCAATCGATATCCTTGGCCGCTTCCGGGTCGAAGGCAAAGGCGCAAAAAATGATCATCTTCGGCAGCGGGAACAGGCTGCCGGCCTCGTTCAGCGCATTGGCCACCTGCCGCTGCTCCAGCGCCGCGTGCTCCGGGCCGAAGCTCACCACCACCCGCTCGCCCGAATCGAGATGCCCGGACAGCGGCAGGTTCGGGCAATCCGGCAGCGTCTCCAACTCGGCGAACTTGAGCATCTGCCCGCCCTTGCCGCGAATCCCCGCCTTCAGCAACTCGTCGCGCCACTCATGCTGGCGACCGGAATGGCCGCTGCGCGCCATGCTCGCATCCGCCGTATTAGCGCTGCCGACTGCGTGCTGGCCGTCTTCCAGCGACTTGACGCTCGGGAAAGGCACCGCCTCGACGGTGAATGGTCCGGTGATGCGCAGCTTGTTCCTGGCCACCGCCGGCTGGTCATAAAGAATTTCCTGATCGGCATGCGCCGCAATCGACGCGTCCATCTGCCGCTGCAGCGCCTGCCGCGCCGCGTGGAAAGCGTCGAACGCCCCGCGCGCCGCCGCCGGCCAGTCATCCGGAAAATCAAACGCCACCGCCCATTCCTTGAGCCCCTCGCCCACTTGTGGGAGAGGGGTTGGGGAGAGGGCCAGCGCCGCATTCAACGCCGCCAGCGCCGCCTCGACCGCCGGCCACAGCCGCGCATGAATCTCGTCGATCTCCGGATTGTTGGCGATTGATTTGAGCGTCACGTGCGGCACCGTCTTGTAGATGAAACCGCCCTTCAAGCCCTCGTGCGGATAGCGCAGCTCGAAGTAATCGTAGCTGGCCGTCAGCAAGCGCTGCTTGGCCAGCGTCACGGCGACACGCGAGGTATCGCAGGTGATCCAGCGCCGCCCCCATTTCTCGGCGACAAAGGCAGTCGTGCCGCTCCCACACGTTGGGTCCAGGACGAGATCGCCGGGGTTGGTAGTCATCAAAACGCAGCGTTCGATGACACGTTCTGCGGTTTGCACCACGTACATTAACTCCTTGCCAATCTGCATGGATTCCCAACGGTCATCGACAGGAATTACTGGAAAATCGTCAAGATACCGTTTATAGCGGATTGTCATGCTTGCGTCTTCAACTCGGCCCACTTTGGCAAGCCGAGTCAATCCAGCCACGTTTGTTTTCCAATGAGAAGTTGCTTTTGGTCTGAACTCGCGGTGGCGAAAGGTAAACAACTGTTCGGTTGACGACTGACCATCTGATATTAGGCTTGTATACCGGTAGGCCTTGCCTACCGGTATACAAACTTGACCAAATAGCTCGTCACGAGTGAGCCGCCGCGACGCCCCTCCCGGCAGTTCTATAAAGTCATAGCGAGTAAAGGATTTGTCGCCTTGGCTGCGCGGTAAGTAAAGTTGCTGATATTTCACCGCCGTTTTTGCTTTGGCATACCAAACCAGAAAATCAACTGTTGCTCCAAGCAATGCACCCTCTTGGCTTCCGGTCTTTTGTACCTGGATCGTGGAGCAATAATTCTCCGCCCCAAACACCTCATCCATGATCTCCCGAACGTGGTGCAAATTCTCGTCCGAAATCTGCACGAACACGCTGCCGCTTTCGCTCAGCAATTCCTTCGCCAGCAGCAGCCGGTCGCGCAGGTAGGTCAGGTAGGAGTGAATCCCCAGTTCCCAGGTGTCGCGGAAGGCCTTGATCATTTCCGGCTCCTGCGTCAGGTCGGCGTCGGCGCGGTCTTTGACGTCGCGCTTGCCGACAAAGGGCTGGAAGTTGGAGCCGTATTTGATGCCGTAGGGTGGGTCGATGTAGATCATCTGCACGCGGCCGGCCATGCTTTCCTTTTGCAGCAGGCTGTTCATCACCAGCAGGCTGTCGCCGGCGACCAGGCGGTTGGCCCAGCCGCGCTCGTGGCGGTAGAAGTCGATGGCGTCGCGCAGTGGCAGGTTTTCGAACGGGGCGTCGAACAGGCCGGGCTGGATGTAGCTGGGAACGGGCTGGCCGGCGCCTTTGCCGGCGGGTTTTCCCTCTCCCCCGGCCCCTCTCCCGCGAGCGGGCGAGGGGTGCATGGCTTTGCGCACGGCGGAGAGGATGCTCGCCGGGTCGATGCGCTCATGCACATGCAGCGAGACGGTATCAACGTCGAAGCTGGTGCGTTCGGCCTTGCCGGCCCAGTTGAGGTAGGGCGCCTGCCGGCGCTTCAGCTCTTCCAGCGCGGCGCGCAGGGTGGCCGGGTCATCGGATTCCAGCGCGTCGTCGATCAGCGTTTCAATCGCCGCGCGGCCGCTGTCGAAGGCCAGCGCCGGGTCGATGTGCGGGTCGTAGGCCCAGCGGTTTTTATGGTCGTCGGGGTCGGTGATCGGCGTCACCATGCCGACTTCCGGGTTGTTCTTGCGCTTGTCGGCGTGGCGGTAGGAGATAATCTGCGTGCCTTCGCCACTGTTGCCGCTGGCGCCGGGCTGCGACGGGTTGGCCGCCGCTTTGCGCTGGCGCCGCTCCAGCGCGGCAGCTGGCGCCTGCTGCACGGCGAGATCGAATGCATCGGATGAGTCGGGTTCAAGCATCGCGGCGTCAGGTTTGTTGGTCATGGGCTGGGCATCAAGGGTAATCGCCGAGAGGTTTTCGGCAAGCGATCATGCTAGTCGAAAAGCATGTCGTCCGGGCTGATTAACTGCAGGCCGCATGGATAGGCGGTCTACAGCCTTCATGCCTGAAGAGTGGCGTATTTATTCGCTGTTCAGCCTGCCACTCTGTAGAACGCCGTTTGAAGCGGCTTGCAGCCTATCGTTGCTGGCCACCATTCACCATTCAGCAGCGTGCACCCGCTGCGCAGACGGCTACCGCGCTGCTCGCCGGGACGACGGCGCGGCCTTCCCTGGCCCAGGCATTCAAGCCGCCGCTGACGTTATAGACGGTTTTGTAGCCGGCCTGCTGGGAGAGGAACTGCGTTGCCGCACGGGTACGGTTGCCGCTGCGGCAGATGAGGATGACCGGTTGCTCCGGCTTGGCCACCAGTTTTGCTTTCTCCAGCCAGGCCGGCGCATCGGAACGACCTTTTTCGTCAAAGAAGGTGAGCAGTCTGCTGCCGGCGATGATGCCGGTTTCCTTCCATTCGCCTGCGGTGCGAATGTCGATGATGGCAACGCCGCTGGCGACCAGGCGTGCCAGTTCAGCATTGTCGATATTCACCACCTCGGCGTGTGCGCCCAGGGCGGCAAGGCTGAGCAGGGTGGTAACAACGGCTTGCTTGATCATGGGGACTCCTTTCAGGTCAAGTTGTTAACGGGCATAGCCGACATACTGCAAAAATAGATCACGACATAGTCTGGCGCAACGCCGTGCGGCGCTCAGCGAACTCGGCCACAACCTGTTCATGCGGAATACTCGGGCGCGGATCATCGATGCCGGCCTGTACCTGCGAACGAAACCATTTATCGTAGGCGGCGGCTTCGACCATGCGTCGATCCATGGCGGTATCAATCGTATGTGCACTCATAAAAACCTCGCGATTCTTCATGTTCGTTATTTCACCGGCCTCCGGCTGCGCGTGGTTTCGAGGTGCTGGCACAGGCGCTCGGCGCCATCGAGCAGGCGTGGCGTGTGGCGCTGGATCAACTCGGGCTGGACAAAGAAGAGGTTGTCGCGGGCGACGGCGGTGATCGACGTCCACGGTTTCCAGTCGTCGAGCCATTCCGGGCGCGATTCGCCCATGCCGCTGGCGATGATGGCCTCGGGATTGGCGGCAATCACCGCCTCGACGGTGACCGTCGGGGCCATGGTTTCCAGCTTGGCGAAGACGTTTTCGCCGCCGCACAAACGCACCACGTCGGAGATGATCTGCTTGCCGCCAATGGTCATCAGCGGTTGCTTCCAGATCTGGTAAAAGGTGCGTACCGGCGGACGGCCCGAGTAGCGCTTCTGCAAGCCGGCCAGGCGCTCGCGAAACTGGCTGGCGGCTTTATTGGCGACGGTGCTTGTTCCAGCCAGCACGCCGAGGCGTTCGAGTTCGCTGGCCACGTCTTCAATGCGGTTGGGCTGCGAGACGTAGAGCGGGAAACCGAGCGCACGCAATTTGTCGACATGCGCGGCGGCGTTGCCGCTCTGCCAGGCGACGATCAGATCGGGCTTGAGCGCCACCACGGCTTCAAGGTCGAGGCGCGAATAGCCGCCGATGCGTTGTATTTTCTTCGCAGCTTCCGGGTAATCGCTGTACTCGACGGTGCCGACGACACGCTCGCCGGCGCCGGCGGCGAACAGCGTCTCGGTGACATGCGGCGCCAGGCTGATGATGCGCCTGGCCGGTTGTGTCAGGCTCACCGCGGTGCGGCTGTCGTCAATCACCGAAACGTCGGCGCGGGCGAGATTGAAGGCGGCAAGCAGCGAGCAAAGCAGCAGAGGTTTCAGCATGATGGTGTCCATTCGGTGGTCCTAAGCTGGGCAGGCCGGAACCAGAAAAGCCCAGCAGCGCGCCCCGGTTTTCCCCCTCGCCCACTTGTGGGAGAGGGTCGGGGAGAGGGTGGTTTTCGCCACGGCAAGCGCTCAATCACCCTCTCCCCCAACCCCTCTCCCACAAGTGGGCGAGGGGAGTATACGGAGAATTCTGCTCACGTTTTGTAACGAGTTCAGCCATAGGAGACTAATTCTCTGTGTTGAATGAGGGTTTAATGTTGACGGCCTGCGTGAGGCGCTGCCATTCGGCTTCATTGGCGGGCAGGCCGATACGCAGCAGGCCGTGGGTGTCGAAACAGCGGGTCAGGATGGCATGGCAAGCGAAGTGCTCAAAGAGTTCTACAACTTTCGCTGTCGCTACCGTGGAGAAAAGCGCGGTGCTGCTGACTTCGCCGAGCGGTGCGAGCAGCGTTGCCAGACGTTGGGCAGCGCCAGCCAGAGCAAACCGCGCCTGAATTTGCCAGGCGCTGTCGGCCAGGGCATGGCGAGCCACCGCACGCGCCGGACCAGACAGCGACCACGGGCCGAGCGCTTCGCGCAGACGATCGAGCTTTTCCGCCGCGCCGAAAATGAAGCCGACACGCGCGCCGGCCAGACCGAAAAACTTGCCGAGCGAGCGCAGCACAATGAGATTGGGCGCCTGCTCGCTGCCGGCCAGCGGCGCCAGACAGTTGTCCGGATCGGCGTCGCCAAAAGCCTCGTCCACAATCAGCCAGCCGCCCCGGCGCTGCAGCTGCGCAGCGGCATCGAGCACGGCGCTGCGCGGCAGCGTGCTGGCCGTCGGGTTGTTGGGATTGCACAGCAGGATGTTCGGTGTCGCCGCTGACAAAGCACGCGACAAGGGTTGCAGGCGGCGCACCTTGTGCCCGGCCCGTGCCCAGGCCTGCGGATGCTCTTCGTAAATCGGCGTCAGGCAAGCCACGGCGACCGGCGGGAAAAGCGCCGGCAGGATCTGGATGGCGGCCTGCGAGCCGGGCAGGGCGAGCAGGCGCGGGTTGCCGTAATACGCCGCCGCAGCCGCTTCGAGGCCGTCTTCCTCTTCGGGCAGGCGCTGCCAGCAGGCCGGATCGAGTATTGGCACCGGGTAGCCATTGGGGTTGATTCCGGTCGACAGGTCGATCCAGTCGGTCAAGGGGATTTCGTACTGCCGCGCCGCAGCGCGCAGCCGGCCGCCGTGTTCAAGCATGAGCCAGCCTGCGGCAGAGGAACGGTTCGGGAGAAAAGAGGCAAATGAGAGATAAGGCAGCGGACATGAGAAAATCTGGGCAGCAAAGCCGCCAATTTTACGATGATTACCATGAACAAGCCGAATAAAGCACCCACCCTGATGATTCAGGGCTGCACCTCCGATGCCGGAAAAACCACGCTGGTCGCCGCCTTGTGCCGCATCCTGCATCGCCGCGGCATCCGCGTTGCGCCATTCAAGCCGCAGAACATGGCGCTCAATTCGGCGGTTACCGTCGATGGCGGCGAAATCGGCCGCGCCCAGGCGCTGCAGGCGCTGGCTGCCGGACTGGAGGCGCACAGCGATTTCAACCCTGTACTGCTGAAACCGTCGACCGACAAGCGCGCGCAGGTGATCATCCACGGCAAGGCGCTGACCGATCTCGACGCCCGCGATTATCACGAGTACAAGCCGCGGGCGATGAAGGCCGTGCTCGAATCCTACGAGCGCCTGTGTGCGCAATACGAATGCGTGCTGGTCGAAGGCGCCGGCAGCCCGGCCGAAATCAACCTGCGCGAGCGCGACATCGCCAACATGGGTTTCGCCGAAGTCGTCGATTGCCCGGTGATCCTGATTGCCGACATCGACCGCGGGGGCGTTTTTGCGCACCTGGTCGGCACCCTCGATCTGCTTTCGGAAACCGAGCAGGCGCGGGTCGTCGGTTTCGTCATCAACCGTTTTCGCGGCGACATCGGTCTGCTCGAATCAGGCCTGCGCTGGCTGGAAGAGCGCACCGGCAAGCCGGTACTCGGCGTGCTGCCTTACTTGCACGGCCTCTACCTCGATGCCGAAGACGCGCTGCCACGCGAGACGGAGAAAAAGGATGCGCCGAAATTGCGCGTCATCGCGCCGGTCTATCCGCGCATCTCGAATCACAACGACCTCGACCCGCTGCGCTTCCATCCTGAAGTGGACTTCCGTTTCATCGGCCCGAACGATGTGCCGCCGCCCTGCGACCTCATCGTGCTGCCCGGATCGAAAGCGGTGCAGGCCGATCTGGCGTGGTTGCGCGCCCAGGGCTGGGAAGAAGCGATCCGCCGCCATCTGCGTTATGGCGGCAAGGTGATCGGCATCTGCGGCGGTTTGCAAATGCTCGGCCGGGCACTGCACGACCCGCTCGGGCTGGAAGGTGCGCCGGGCAGCGTCAGCGGCCTCGGCTGGCTCGCTTACGAGACGACGCTGGCGGCAGAAAAAACGCTGGAGAACGTCAGCGGAAAACTGGCGTTGCCGGGCGCCGCCGCAGTCGCTGGCTACAAGATTCACATGGGCGTAACGCAGGGCGCCGCGCTGGCCAACCCGGCCGCACAACTCGACGGCAAGCCGGATGGCGCGCTGTCGGATGACGGGCAGATTCTGGCCACCTACTGCCATGGCCTGTTCGATCTGCCGGAAGCCCTGGCGGCGCTACTGACCTGGGCCGGGCACCAGCCGACGCTCACTTTCGACCCACGCCAACGGCGCGAGCAGGATCTCAACCGCCTGGCTGACGCCGTGGAAGAAAGCATGGATCTGCGCCAGCTTGCCAAGTGGATTCCGACTGCACTTTAATTGCACCCAGTGTAAAGTAGATATTACGAAAGCTTTACATTTGCGGTAATATCTTCCAGAACCCATGCTTGATAAGCGAAGCGGTCAGCAAACGGATCGAGCCTGAAATTACGCTGTGTAAAATTCATAAATAATAATGACAATTCGAGACAATATTTTCGCCTGATCAAACAACTGACTCTGTCTGGGGACGGGCACAGAGTTGCGATCAAGTTACAGATTTGTTCAACAACAGGGAGTGGCAAAATGGCAGAGCAGAAATTGGGAAATCCCGCGATCGTCGGTCTGGCAGGTTTCGGCCTGACGACGATGATGCTGCAGTTCCATAATGTGGGGTGGATGGGAATCGGTCCGGTCATCTGGCTGGGCTTGATCTTCGGTGGCCTGGCGCAGATGGTGGCCGGGTTCCAGGAAATGAAAACCGGCAACAACTTCGGCTATTGCGCCTTCACCGCCTACGGCTGCTTCTGGATCTCGCTGGCCTTGATGCTGATCGGCAACCACTTCAATATCTACGTTTCAAGCAAGACCGACATCGGCTGGTTTCTGGTCGCGTGGACCCTGTTTACCACCATTCTCTGGATCGGCTCGATGCGCATCAGTGGCGCTTTGGCACTGACCTTTACCCTGCTGCTGATCGGCTTCATCCTTCTCGATCTGGCGCATTTCGGCTATCCCGAGCTGACCGTGGTGGCCGGCTACGAGCTGATGGTAACTGCCGCCATGGCGTGGTACATCATGGCGCACCTGATTTTTGCCGACGTCTTCGGTCGCGACGTGCTCCCGGTCGGCAAGCCCTGGATTTGACCGAATCGGGAACTTCATGCCAGTTTTCTTCCATGCCGACGCATGGAATATTTTTGAATAATTTCGAGGAGTTGAAATGCTACTGATCAGGAATAGCGTACTTTCGTTGCTGCTTTCAATGTTTGCCGGTCTGGCCTGCGCCGCGCCGCCCGTTGCCGTCGAGGAGTCGGCAACGCCCGACGAAGCCATCACCAAGGTGCGCTCTGCGGCCAAGTTTCTGCAGGACAAAGGCGGCTCCGGCTTTGCTTCGCTTAACAGCAAGGATGGTCCCTGGGTATGGAAAGACAGCTATGTCTTCGCCTTCGACTGTCGCCTTGACCGGATGGTCGCCCATCCGATGCGCCCGGATCTGGTTGGCCTGCCGATAATGCAAATCACCGACAACAACGGCAAGTACATCTTCAAGGAACTGTGCAAGACCGGTTCGCCGCCGCGTGGCGGCTGGGTCGAGTATGTGTGGACGCGTCCCGGGGCCGGGCGCGTGTCGCGCAAGCTGACCTATACGCTGACCGCCGACATGTCTTTCTCGACCGGAATCCAGGTCGCTGCCGGAGTGTACGACGACAAAGTCACGCTTGCCGAAGTGACCAAGATTGCCGAGAAGATGTCCGATCCGACGAAATACCCCGCCCACTAGGCAGTCGCCTGCCGTTCGATACCGGGGTGTGCGAAATTTGCGCATCCCGGGCTTGAGTCCTGCCTGACGGGCATGGCTTTGTCAGGCACCCCAAGTTATGAAAGCCCTGCCCGTCTCCCTCCCTGGCAGGGCGCATTCCGGCTTGGCAGCCGGAATCGATCAATGGGCGCCGAGCATGCTCCGCGAAATTCCCATCTCGCCCCGACCCCTCTGATGAAACTCTTAGCCACTCGACCAGGCTGCCAAAAGACGGCAGTCAAGTCGCTGGTTATCCCGGAGGGCGAGGGGAGGTTCGAGAGTCGCCGGCGCGACTTTCACGGCAAGTATCGGAGGCTCTCATTGGCCGTACCGGAAAAGGCCAGCCAGTGGCCAAGCGCAATGGCCGAAACCGTAGCGCGTCCGCAGGGCAATGACGGCCAGGCGGCCAGCGGAGTCACCGATCGCCGTGCGGTCGTTTGGCCTGACGCTCCGGCAAGCAAAAATGCCTAATCCTTGTTAATCCTAGAAAAGGCAGTTGACCACAGCGAACACGGCGAACAGCGCGCAGCCTCCCTGAAGAGGGACAGCGGGAAATCAATGACTTGCAATATTTTCATGATTCACCCTTTGGGTGAGCCATGAAATCCTAAAAAACTGAGGCTTTTCGCTGTGCCCGCCGTGTTCGCCGTGGTTAAACTGAGGTTTTAAGGTTAATTAGGCTCTTGGATGTTTGAATTACCCTGAAATAGGTAGTAAACTAACGTATTCAGGGTATTCAACAAAAAATCACCTTTGCGGTGAACAATCGTGCATTTCAGGTTCAACAACTTTGCTGTTTTTGCCAGGCCTTGCCCAATTGATTCTGGAGCGATGAATATGTTCATCTCCCGTTTGTTCCCCGGCTGGCCATTCGCAACCCGGCGCGTGAAGTCGTCATGAACACCGTCGCGCACAGCACGATGAGCGCAGCCAGCGACGGCTTGAGTCGCAGCGAAGTCCTCGGCCAGAACCCGCGCCCCCCTGGTTCCGCGTATCAGGAAAAAGGATTTTACGCGGTCTTGTGGCGCGATCTGGTCAAGAAAGGCCACTGGTACGGCGAAGTCTGGCACCGGCGCAAGAACGGCGAAATCTACGCCGAGATGCAGGCCATCAGCGCGGTGCGCGATGCGAGCGGCAGGATACAGCACTACGTGGCGCTGTTCTCCGACATCACCTTGCTCAAGGCGCACGAGCGACAACTCGACCATCTTGCCAATTGCGATGCACTGAGCGCCCGGTCCAACCGCGTGCTGCTCGCCGACCGCATGCACCAGACCATGGCCCAGGCCCGGCGGCGCGGACAACGGCTGGCCATGGCCCATCGCAACCTCGGTTACATGAAGTCGATCAACGAGCGCCACGTTTATACAGCCGCCGACCAGTCGCTGATGACCGTGGCCAACCGCATGCAGCAGGCGCTGCGTGAAGGCGATCCGCTCGCCCGCTTCGGCGACAACGAGTTCGTTGCCGTGCTGCTCGACCTGACCGATGCCGCCAGTGGCGTGCCGCTGCTCACCCGCCTGCTCGCCGCCGCCGTCCGGCCGGTACACGCCGGCGACCTGGTGCTGCAGGTCTCGGCCAGTCTCGGCGTCACCTTTTATCCACAGGCGGAAGACGTGGAAGCCGACCAGTTCCTGCTTCAGGTCGACCAGCCCATGTTCAAGGACAGTCCGGCCGGCAAGCCGGAGCGCGAGGTCCGCGTTCGCCAGGAAAGCCTTGAGTGCATCCACCGCGCCTTCGTTGCCGGCGAATTCGTGCTGCATTACCAGCCCAGGGTCAACATGCGCAGCGGCAAGGTGATCGGCGCCGAGGCACGGATCCACTGGCAGCACCCGAAAAAAGGCCTCCTGCCGCCCGCCGCTTTCCTGCCGGTGATCGAGGATGATCCGCTGGCCATCGAACTGGGCGAGTGGGTGATCGACACCGCGCTGGCCCAAGTGGACGCCTGGCGGGAAGCCGGGGTGAGCATCCCGGTCAGCGTCAATGTTGGCGCCCGCCAGTTGCAGCAGGTCGACTTCGCCCGGCGTCTGCGTGAAATCCTGGCCTTGCATCCGGGCGTCAGGCCGGGCGACCTGGGGCTGGGGCTGCAAGAACCCGGCGTCCCGGCAGACCTGCCCGGCGTATCCCGAGTCATCAAGTCCTGCCGGGAGATCGGGGTGAGCTGCGCGCTGAATGACTTCGGCACCGGCGATTCCTCGCTGACCTGCCTGAAACGGCTGCCGGTCACGCAGCTCAAGACCAAACCGTGCCTGGTGCGCGACATGCTCGACGGCCCGCACGGCCTGGCCGTCATCGAGAACGTGCTCGGCATGTCCAGAGCCTTCCGCCGCCAGTTCATCGCCGAAGGTGTGAACACCGTCGAGCACGGCGCGGCGCTGCTGCACCTCGGCTGTGAACTGGCCCAGGGCAACATCATTGCCCTTCCGATGCCGGCCGCCGACCTCCCGGCTTGGGCGTCGGACTGGCGCCCCGACCCGGCCTGGGTCAACCTGCCTGCTGTCGTCCGCGAAGATTTGCCGCTGCCGCCGGAAAGCTGGCGGACATGAACACAGCGGCAGGCGCATCGCTGTAAAAGATAATGCCTGAGGCGCAACCTTTCCTGCTTTGCCACCCAACTTCCATCAGGAGATGCAAATGAATAACCGGAGTCAGTCTGATAACAACAGCGGTTCGCAGCAAAGATGCGGAGCGGACAATCCTGATCGGTTGCCAGGCGATGACCATTATCAGCAAATGATCGCCGAAGCGGCTTATTTCAATGCCAAGTGGCGCGACTTTGCGCCCGGAAACGAGATGTCCGACTGGCTCCAGGCCGAAGCCGAGGTGAAGCGTTTGTTGCTCGGTGAAAAATGAATGCAGTTGCGGCCAACGGGCATGGCTTTGTCAGGCACCCCATGTAATGAAAGCCCTGCCCGTCTCCCTTCCTGGCAGGGCGCATTCCGGCTTGGCAGCCGGAATCGCTCAATGGGCGCGGAGCATGCTCCGCGAAATCCCCATCCCGCCCCGACCCCTCTGATGAAACTGCCAGCCGCTCGACCAGGCTGACAATAGACGGCAGTCAAGTCGCTGGTCATCCCAAAGGGCCAGGGGAGGTTCGAGAGTCGCCGGCGCGACATCCACGCAAAATAAATCGGCAGGTCTGCATCTTTCCGCAGACTGAATTCCTGCAGTTATTGATTGCCATCACTTAAGTAATAGCGCACAGTGCTTGACGCAATCATCAGGACGGCCTGCGGCTGGCCGATATTGCGCGTAGTGCTTTTCTCCTTTCGAGCCTATGAATACGAAAGCTTCCTCGCCGATACCCGAAGCGGCCGCTTCTGGTGGGCACCGAACCCGGGTCTATCTCGGGTTGCTGACCGCCGCTCTGGCCTGCCTGCTGGTCATGCTCGCCTACCTCCTGTGGGCGGGTCGTCATCAGGCGGTGCAGGCGGCCGAAGTTTCCACCCGCAACCTGGTGCTGGCCATGGAATCGCGGGTGCATGGTGACTTTGAGCGCGCTTCGGCGGTGCTTGACTTCATCGTCGCCGAGGTGCTCCCGGAGCAGATGCAGCAGTCCGCCGTGGCGACCAACAACGCGACCCAGTCGGCACGCATGGCCGGGCTGCTGGAGAAATTTCCGCAGGTGGCAGTAACCAACCTGTTCGACGCGCAAGGCGATCTGCTTTATTCATCGAGCCCGGCGACGCCCCGTTTCAACATCACCGACCGGGCCTATTTCAATCCCTTGCGCGACGACCCCAAGGCCGGGATCATTTTTACCGAAGCGCTGATTTCACGTTCGACCGGGCACTGGGCGCTGGGTCTGGTCAGGGCCGTGCGTGACGGCAGCGGTCGCTTCATCGGGGTCGCTACCTTGTTGATCAACCTCGATGAATACGCCGGACTTTTTGGCGGCATCGATGTCGGCCCCGGCGGAGTGACGCTGATCCGGCGCAGTGACGATAGCAAGCTGCTGTTGCGTTATCCGCTCCCGCCGGGGGGCGAGAAGAACTTCAATCAGCCGCTGCCCATGAACAATCCGATCCGCCAGCGCATCGACGCCGGCGAAGCGGTGGCAACACTGACCTACACGGCCAGCACCGACGGGATTGAGCGCATCGCCTCCTTCCGCAAGCTGGTCGGCTATCCGTTCTACGTCCAGGTGGCCATGGCCGAGAACCATTACCTCGCCGCCTGGCGCCTGCAGGCGGCCAATGCCGGCGGGCTGGCGGCGCTGCTGGTGCTGATTTTCGGCTTCGCCATCAACCACTTCGCCAGGCTTGGCACTCAGGCCGACAGCAATGCCCGGCAGCTGGCCCATCGCGAAGCGCTGTTCAGCGCGCTGTTCCAGCAGTCCAGTTTTCTGGCCGGAATTCTCGACAGCAACGACCGTCTGCAGGAAGTCAATGACCGGGCCCTGGCGGCAACCCTGACGCACGAACCGCGCCCCCCTGATGGCGCAAGGGTTTGGAGGCG